>JBEKMT010000021.1:0-36614 GCA_050008355.1 Verrucomicrobiota bacterium | reverse complement strand
TAATTGTTCTTGGGCTTCCTTTTTCGATTAATTCAGACAAGGGCCAAGCTTAGCTTTATCCTGATTAAGTTGTACGTTCCTGTCACGTAAGTTTGCATTTTGGAATGCGCCCGTTACGCTCGCGCGATGATTGAATGGTGGCAGGTGGGTCTGCTCTTTGTGACGGGACTGATCGCCGGTTTTGTGGACTCGATCGCGGGCGGCGGGGGCTTGATTGCGCTGCCCGTGCTGCTCAATTTGGGCATCGATCCCCGGCTTGCCCTCGGCACCAATAAATTGCAGGCGACGTTCGGCTCCGGCAGCGCCACCGTGCATTACGCGCGGGCAGGGGCGGTGAAAATTTCCGAATGCCGACGCGGTTGCCTCTTCGCCTTTATTGGCGCGGCGACCGGCTCGCTACTGGTCCAGCAACTGGATCCCAATCTCCTGAAACGGTGCATCCCGATTTTCCTCATCCTGGTCGCGGTTTATATCTGGCTCAGGCCGCAACTCGGGGAAAAAGACATTCATCCGCGGATGTCGCAGGCACGTTTTGATGTCCTGTTCGGTTTTGGCATCGGGTTTTACGACGGATTCCTGGGGCCGGGCTCGGGCACATTCTTCACCATGGCCTTCATGCTGTGGCTGGGCTTCAACCTGACCAAAGCCACCGCCAGCACGAAGGTCCTGAACTTTGCCACCAACATAGCCTCCCTCGTGGTTTTTTTTGTCTTTGGAAAAATCTGGTTTGTTGCCGGATTTGTCATGGGCATCGGTCAACTGCTCGGTGCGCGGGCTGGTAGCAAAATGGTCATGCGCCATGGCACAAAATTCATCCGTCCGATCTTCCTTTCGGTGGTTATCCTCATTACTCTCAGGATGATTTATGCTACCTGGTTTTAGTGGCGTTTGAGGATTGTAGAGCGATCTCACTCGTTAAGACCCCAATGCGGACGAGATTCAATTTTGGCAAGCTCTTGGGGATGAGGCATCGCCAGGGATGCAATCTGTTTGGTTTCATCCAGGGTCTCAGGCTCAGCTTGAAATGAAAAATGTACGCCGATCGGGCTGCGGTCGCCAACAATGAAGTTCAAACCGTGGTGCCTGGCATATTGGGATAAATCGGCTGTTTCAAGAGCTGAAAAAACGTTGGCATCGACAGCGCCAATCACCGCAAGAGCGGCGGCTTTGATTTGCCGGTTCTCGGCCCACTGATCCAGCCAGTCCCGCAACCAACTCGACCATGACCGGACACAATTTCCAGCAAACACAATCAGATGCGCATCGGCGGCCTCCGCCATGGCCTCCCTGGCCGTGGTTGGAAATTTTAGCGTGTCCACCCGCCAAGGCTTGATTTCCCACTGCATGTTGGCCTCCGCATGATAACCCGCCCGTTGGATCATCGCCTTTGCCTTCACTGCCAAGTTGAAGTCGTCATAAATAATCAACGCTTTCATATTCATATGCTTTACGGCTTGATCTGTCTCCAAGTTGGGCGCCCGCAGTTCAACCGTGCGCCTGAGGAATTGTTACCTCAACCTTGCCCTGATCAATTTCTTGGTGGTTTGCATTCATAAGCTGGATCAGGATTTTGTGCCTCCACGGTGCAAGGCCGTTTATGATGATCGGATTACCGCTTGCGTCCGCCCAGTGACACACGGCGTCATCGACCGTTATTTGGATGTGTCCGACTCGGGGCAACACGGCAAGCGCGTGGGGCCCAAATATCGGCAGGATGTGCAGGTTTTCCGCGCGATACTGAATCACCAGCAAGCCGAACGACAACGCTTCTACCAAAGGCGGATCGATGATGATCTTCGCCGGTGGTTCGTTTTGAAGCGGCACCAGAGCCGCTGCGCCAAGAACCTCCCTGGCAGTTTGTCCGATGGCTGACACAGCAATCGACCCGACAAGCAGGAACATGATTGTTTGTTTTGTGGCTGTTGTGATCCATTCAATATATTTGGACGTGCGGATTCCTTCCAGCAAGCGATGGGGTGAGTCGGCCACGACTTCATGCCTGCGTTTGACGCCGGCGACGACCACGGTTTCAACAATAATTTCGACCATGAGTCCTTGATTCATAATTGTTTGCGGCATGCGTCTTCAACTTCAAATCCATCTCTTTTATAGGTAGAGTGAACGATCTTTCAAATTTCGTAACAATGTCTAATCGGTTGCTCGGGGCGAGTAACGGACAGCCGTTGACCAAAGCGGGTTTTTCGAAGGAAGTGGCTAATGAATTTTGCAATATTTGCTGAGTCTCCAGCGATCAATTCATGTCCGTGTCGATTTCATGGGTCATTCGATAAGAGGCGTGTTCTCGATTGAGCATTGATTGATTCTGGTGATTCTCCGGAGTCGTAAGTCCGCACTGTCGCCTCGAGACGAGTCAGCGAAGTCCCCAAATCCTCCATTTTCGGACGAGCTTTGCTCCCCGGCCAGTCTGCGAATCCTTGTTTAATCTCAAAAACGCCTGTCTGAAGCATTACCAATTCTTAAAGAAGGAACTTCAATGCTGGCATTATTCAGCCGGTGCGGTTAACTATACGCACCATATCGACCCTGCATGGACGATCAGGCTGACCCACTAATTATGAACAAAGTTGAAATCGCGGAAACTCTCAGAAAAGAAGTCGGAGAACTTGAAGTTACGATCAAGAAGGTCCAAAACCGCTGTGAACGATTAAAGACATTCGTGCTTAATTTGGAGGCGGAAATTGAGGCCGCGAATGCGCCGGTTCAAAAGCCGGTCGCCGACAGTAAATTTCGCAAGGTGATTGACCAGGTGTTTGGTGAAAAACCAAAACGGACCAAGTCACGTTGATTTAATGGAGCAAGCCCCGTTCACCAGACTTCAACCGGCCCTTTGGGTACTGGCAGATGCTCGCGCTGTGTTGATGCCGGCTCGCGCATGAAAGATGCCACCATGGGCGCCGGTTGAAACCGCGGCAGCAATTCGCCGTTTTCGTCCAGGAATTGTTTCCGCCAGCGAATGTAATTTTCCAAAATTTCTTGAAACTGAGCCATCGTGGCAACTTGCACGATCTTTTTATTGAATTCGTGGCACGGCCCGAATCTTTTTGAATACCAGGGGGCGACTTTGCGAAACATCCGGCACCCCAGTTCCTCCCCGAAAACCTCAATCATCAAATCCAGATGGCGGCGCATCACCCGGAGGCGTTCGTCAAAAGTCGGCTCGGGGGGCAAATCCCCGGTTTGCATAAATTGCAAGGTGCGCCGGAAAATCCAGGGATCATAAAAAGCCCCGCGCCCGATGCTCACCCCCGCGCAACCGGTCTCATCGAACATTTTCTTTGCCGATTGAGGCGTGATGATGTCCCCGTTGCCAACGACCGGAATGCATTTTACCGCCGCCACCACTTTCCGGATACCTTCGAGATTCACCGTGCCACCGAATCCTTGCTCGCGTGTCCGGCCGTGGACGAAAATCGCGGCCACCCCGGCCTCTTCCAGCGCGCGGGCCAGGTCGGGCGCAGTCAGATTGTCGTCATCCCACCCAAGCCGCATCTTGGCAGTCACGGGAATTTTAACGGCACTAACCATGCCGCGGACGAGCGCGGCGGTCTTGCCGAGCTCGGTCATCATCGCGGAGCCACCGCCAATCTTGACCACTTTCTTGACGGGGCAACCCATGTTGATATCCACCGAAACGGCGCCGTGGGCCTCGACGATCAGCGCGGCCTCGCGCATTTCTTCAGCCACGCTCCCGAAGAGTTGGACCGCAAGGGGCGAATCAGCGGGTGTCGTTTCGATCAATTTGAGCGCTTTCGGATTCTTTTCGATCAGGGACCGGGCGTTGACCAGGTCGGTTGTGCACAGGCCGACCCCGCCGACTTCGCGGACGACGAGCCGGAAGGGCAGGTTGGTATAACCCGCCAGCGGCGAGAGGAATAAATTGGATTTTAGGTTCAGTTGGCCGAAACGCATCGCAAATACTATAGCAAAATTCGTTCATTGCGGAAGTGGCAAGGCCATGTTAGCTTTACACATTCAAAATGTTTGACGAAGACAACAATAAGAAAGGGGCCGATAACGGCCAGAAAAAGCCACCGGGCGGCGGGCTCAAGATTTCTTCCATGACCCTGCTGGCCTGGGCAGCCATCATTGCCGCGACCGTGGCGCTGTTCATGATGAAGCAGCATTACACCACGCCGCCAACCACCCTGACGCAGTCCGAGTTTCTGACCATGTTTCAGTCCAACCAGATTGCGCACGCCACGATCAATATGAGCGGCCAGACGTCTCAATTGACGCCGGTCAGCGGTTATTATTTCCAGACCGACAAGGACGGCAAATTGACCAAGGAACAAGTTCCTTTTGTGGCTCCAAATATCCTGCTGACGCAGAAGATGCTCGATGAACTGCTGCCCTCCGACCGCATTGAGGCAGGGGCTCCCAACGCGATGTTGATGAGTGTTGTCTGGGGGGTTGCGCCATTTTTGATTTTAGGGGCTTTGTTTTGGTTCTTCTTCATCCGGCAGATCAAAATTGCCGGCAAAGGCGCATTAAGCTTTGGCAAGAGCAAGGCGAGGATGCTCGCCAAGGACCGCAATAAGACAACGTTCAAAGATGTCGCCGGCGTGGACGAAGCCATCGAGGAAGTGTCAGAGCTCGTCGAGTTTTTGAAAGACCCGAAGAAATTTCAACGCCTCGGTGGCCGGATTCCCAAGGGCGTATTGATGGTCGGTTCGCCTGGTACGGGCAAAACTCTTTTGGCCAAAGCCATCGCGGGTGAGGCCGATGCGAGCTTCTTCAGCATCAGCGGTTCGGATTTCGTTGAAATGTTTGTCGGCGTCGGAGCCAGCCGCGTGCGCGACATGTTTGAGCAGGCGCGCAAAGCGACGCCTTGTTTGATTTTCATTGATGAAATTGACGCCGTCGGACGTTCACGCGGGCATGGTCTCGGTGGCGGTAATGACGAGCGTGAACAGACTTTGAATGCCTTGCTGGTGGAGATGGATGGTTTCGACACCCAGGAGGGTATCATCATCATCGCGGCTACGAACCGCCCGGATGTTCTCGATCCAGCGTTATTGCGTCCCGGACGGTTTGACCGCCAAGTTACCGTCAGCCTCCCGGACGTGCGCGGGCGAGAAGCGATTTTGAAAGTTCACGCCAAGAATGTTAAGATCGCGCCGGATGTGGATTTGTCGGTCATCGCGCGCGGTACCCCGGGTTATTCCGGTGCGGAACTCGCGAATCTTTTGAACGAGGCCGCTTTGCTGGCGGCGCGTACCAGTAAAAAGGCGATCGGTATGCCTGAATTGGAAGAAGCGCGGGATAAAGTCCGCTGGGGACGAGAACGCCGCAGCCTCGCCATGACGGCCGAGGACAAAAAGTTCACGGCCTGGCATGAAGCCGGCCATGCGTTGGTTAATGTGCTTTTGGAACACACTCATCCCTTGCACAAGGTCACCATCATTCCGCGCGGCCAGGCTTTGGGCGCAACGATGTACCTGCCTAAGGACGATATCCTGAACCGACGCCGCAAAGAGATGATAGACATGATTGCCGTCACCATGGGCGGACGCATTGCTGAGCAGATTATCTCGGACGATATTTCCACCGGCGCAGCAGGCGATATTCAGCAGGCGACCTCCCTGGCCAAGGCGATGGTCATGCACTGGGGCATGAGCGACAAGCTCGGCAACGTGCTGTACGGCGAGGCCCAGGAATATGTTTTCCTCGGACGCGACATGATGCGCTCGAAGGACTACAGCGAAACGACGGCCCAGGAAATTGATTCTGAAGTGAAGCGCATTGTGGCGGAAGGCTTTCAGACGGCCAAGAACCTCATTGAAACCCACCGGGATAAACTCGAGCTGATTGCCAATGCGTTGCTCGAATACGAAACGCTGGAAGGGTCGCAAGTCGAAGAAATCATCCGGACCGGAACATTTACTCCGACCGTAAAACCCCCGAACGATCTCGGCCCGATGCTGGGGGCACCTGCGGGAACACCTCTGCCGGAAGTCCCGGCCAAGTCTGTGCCACCGAAATTAGGCGGACTGGGAACGCCTGCGCCGATGCCGGCGGGCTGAAGTCCAATCGGTCCAAGCTCGCATTTCAATCAGAACACTTTTCGAGGTTTTGCAAATCTTCGGCGAGAAATTGGGCGACATCCTTGAAGCGCGCGATATTTTCCGGATTGATGGCCATCAAGGTCTGATGGGCTTCCAAGCTGGTCCGCGTGATCTGCTCATGAGTTGGATTAATGGACTCTGGCTCACACTGCTTCATGTCGTTCGGCAGCTGGAGTTCACCGGTGGTCAACTTGAACAGTTGCACCGCCCCAAGATTCTCCAACAATTCCCGCACGCGTTCTGTGGCATTTAAAAGCTCGATACCCCGCTCGGCGGGGGCGCCGTCTGGATTTAATTTCATCCCAAAACCAGCCAACACACCAAGAAAGGTGCTGTCCATTAGCACGCAACTCTGCAGTTCAATGATGAAGTGCGAATAGCCCTTTTGAACCAGTTTCTCCAGGAGCGTTTTGAAATCCGGGCTGGACGCGAAGTTCGCGCGGCCGCCGATTTTGATCCAGGCGACATTCCTTCCCACAAATACTGACAAGTTTGCCGATGACATTTTTTTCCTTCCAAATTCAAATTCAAGCCGGTGACGGCAGGGATACAATTTGCACCAGCGTCTGTTGCAACACCAGCGCCTCGTCGAGACCGCTCGATACCAGCCGCTGATTGCAACGCAGCAGCAAGTCCATGGCTCGAACCAACTCGGACGACGTGTATTTTTTTACCTGTGACAATGCTTTGTAAAGCACATAAGGATTCAAAGCCAGCGGGTTGAATTTTTTATCCGCCGGCAATTTGTCCGCCGGAACCCGCTCCAGCTGCGATTTGAAGTGGTTGTAATCGTTGACTGGCTTGATCCAGCCTTCGTTCAACATCTCTTTCAAAAAAATCAAGGCGCGCACTTTTCCGATCAAACCGTAAAGCAGACCGATCTCGGACTTGTCCTTGTCGAATTTGGTTTCCCAAAGTTCCTCGTCCAGCCGTTTGAGCAACCGCGGCAAATCACGGTCGCCCAGCGCGTCACCGAGGGCAAAGGCGCGAGCCGATTTGTTGCGCGAACAGATCGCAGCCACGTCGGCAAATTCGATCTTTTTACGTTCGCCGGTGAACAGGCACAACTTCTCCGCTTCGCTGTCCAATTGCCGCGCATTCGGGCCGACCCGCGCGATGAGTTCGGCCAGCGCTTCCTCGGAAATCTCCTTTTGCTGCTGGCGGAAGGCACCCCGCGCAACCAATTCGGCGCGCCCGGTCCAATCCTTGTCATCGGCCGACCACGCTGAATAAACCTCTACCGTGCCAAGTTTGTCGAGCGCCTTATAAAAAACCTTTCGTTTGTCCACCTTGCCGGCGCTAATCAGCAGCCGTACGCTCTGCCAGGCGAATTTTTTCAGTTCATCCGCTAATTCGGCCAGGACCTCCGTGACGGCTGCCGCCGAAGCTGCGCGCTCTTCTCCCAGAAAGTTACAGTCCCGCAGCCAAACGACCTTGCCGGTGCCAAAAAAGGGGAGGGTTTGCAACGCTTCGCGCAGCCGGGCCACAGCCTTGAGCGCATCTCCGCTGTTGCCTGCGGTGGCCTCAATGGTTTCGTGATCCATGCCACCCAGTTCCGTTGACCACTGCTGGAAGATCTGTTTGGCGCGTTGCTTGACGGCGAAATCGTCGTCACCGCAAACAAGTGCCAGGGGATTTGATGCTGCTGTTGCCATGTCAATCCGCCTCGCCGCCTGATTCGTTCATCTTTTCAAGCACTTCGCTCATGTCCTCCACCTGTTCAAACAACGGCGCTGCGACGTAAATGGCTTTCTTCTGGGCAGCCGCCAGTGCCAGGCAATCGCTCGGACGCGCATCCAACTCCACGATCTTGCGTTCGGTATGGAGTTCATTTTGTTGCTGCAAGATGAGACGGGCGAAATAAGTGGAGTTCTTGAGGTCGGTAATGATGACGCGTTCGACGCTGATGCCAAATCCCAGAAACACCCGATTGATGAGATCGTGCGTCAGCGGGCGTTCCTTGGGTGTGTCTCTTAAAAACATGCCAATCACCGCACCCATTTGGGGTTCAACCTGGATGACGAAAACTTTCTGGTCGTTGCCGACGAACAAGGCGCAACTGTTATTGGCCGGCAATATCCCGCGTATGTCCACTTTGACCACGTCTTGCTTCATGTCCAAAAGTTACGCTGCAATGGCCGAAAAACAAGTCCGTCTTCAGGGTAATTTCACCTGACTGGTCATAAATTGGTTCTCGATGAAGGTCTTGTAATAGGCGTCCTTGCGGGGCGCGGCCAGCAATCCGTCGTACCGGAACCCCGGCACATTGCTGAAACACAACGTTGGCAGGTTGTCCCGGAACTTAATGATCAGCTGGCGCGAGGCAGCAGCGTAATAGATGGATTCGAACGCGCTCGCATCCACCGGCACAAATCTTACGTTTGCAAGGTTGAGGCTGAGACTGGGATTATTCATGGCACACCTCTGAGATTTGTATTTTTTATAACGCGTCCGGGTTGGGCTGTCCAGAGGATTTGGCACCGGCCTTACCAATGGCCTTCCCGGTTGTCCGGCAGCTTCGCACCGGCTGGATAAATCAAATAAACTGTATTGTGCGAGGTCGCCCATGCGCGGATGACATTTGCGCGCCGGTAGACATGCCGAACACGGTCCCCTTTCAAGTTGGTCGCCGGGTCATTGATCACCACATCACCTTCCTTCGTGAAGCCAATGCAGACCACCAAGTGGCCGTTGCCGGTATCCTGTCGCCCAGGCTGGAGCAGGTTCCATGGCGCTGATATCACGACGGGAATTCCTGCTGCAATCCAATCTTCCAATTCGGACAGGTCGTTGAATCGAGTCACATAACTTCTCATCCCGGGGAGGCTCCCGGCAAACGCGGTATTGAAAGGCCAGTTGCCGGTGCCGTCGTAGCCAATATCATAGACGTTGGTTGCCACCACCGGCACATCCACATCAAGTTCCGGTCGATGCAAAACTTCCGACCAGCGAGTCAGTACCATCGAAACTGAAGTCGGGCTGCACCAGCCTTTTTCCTGCGGATAGGATAGCTGCGAACGTTCCGGCGTGTTTATGACGATGCCCCACGCTGCCCGGTTTGGCGGATGTTCCGCCGGTCGCACCCGGGAATTGCAAAACGACAGACCCAGAAACTTCAATTCAGGCTTTGCTGAATTGGTTCCCCCGAGCGTCACCCGGATTTGCGCGGCACTCGCCGGTTCTCTTAGGACGAGTGTATCCGTTTCCACATTGCCATCCTCATCCTTTTGGCCGGCCAAACTCGTTCGCGGAAATGCAAGATTGTCCGGCGACCAAAGGCCCAGCGTATAAAACTTGGTTTTGTGGCCCGGCAGAATTGCACGCGCTTCGATCTTCAGGAAAGTCCCGACCGGTGCGCTTGCATTCCAGGAGACGATCAGCTCGTTCCAGGCAATCGCCGATTTGATTTTTGGCGACAGCAAAATTGTTTCCCCCGGCGCGCCAAGCGAATGCTTGAAGTTTGAAAAGTGATCCAACCCCGTAAAACTGGTGAACCCGTTGTTATTCATGACTGGGACCGTTTTGCAGCTGGCTAGAAAGACGGCGGCACACAAAAGCGGAATGTTTAACCTCTTGAACATTACCCGCTTATTTTTGCCACCGAAGCGGCTCAAAGTCCAGCCGCTGAATCATGTCGAATCACGTCGGATTATAGTTCAGCCAAGGACCGAGCCAGCGCTCCATTTCCGTCACGGATTTCCCCTTGCGGCGCGCCAGATCTTCAACCTGGTCTTTGCCCAGTTTGCCCACGGCGAAATATTTGGATTCGGGATGGGCGAAATATAGCCCGCTCACCGAACTGCCCGGCCACATGGCAAAACTTTCCGTCAGCCGGATACCGGTGTTCTTTTCTGCATCGAGCAGGTTCCAAAGGGTTTCTTTTTCGGTGTGATCGGGGCAGGCGGGATAGCCGGGGGCCGGGCGGATGCCGCGATATTTTTCCTCAATGAGATCCTCGGGAGAAAGATTTTCCGCCCGCCCATACCCCCATTCGTCGCGCACGCGTTTATGCAGTGACTCGGCATAGGCCTCCGCCAGACGGTCGGCAATCGCTTCGATCATGATCGCGTTGTAATCGTCGTGTTGTTTCTTGAAAGCGTCAGCCAGGTCTTTGACCTCTGCTCCAGCAGTCACCGCAAACGCGCCGATGTAATCCGGCGAACCTTGGGGCGCGAGGAAATCAGCCAGACACCAATTCGGGCTGCCATCGCCCTTGTCAATTTGCTGACGCAGGAAATGGAGCGTGGTTGAAATTTTCGTGCGTGATTCATCGGCGTAGATGACCACGTCATCACCCGTGCGGTTTGCCGGGAACAAGCCGTAAACCGCGCGCGGGGTGAACTGTTTCTCCGCAATGACCTTTTGCAACAGTGTTTGGGCATCGGCGAACAGTTTGCGGGCCTCCTCGCCATGCTTCTCGTGCTGGAGGATTTTCGGATAAACCCCGCGCAATTCCCAGGTGTGGAAAAACGGGCTCCAGTCAATGAACCTGGCGATTTCGGACAGTGAGCCGTTCTCAATGGATCGCACGCCGGTAAATTCCGGTTTTGCCAGGACGTCGAATTTTAATTTCGGCGGGTTGCCACGTGCCTTTTCAAGGGAAAGCAATTTCGCCGTCTGGCCTCCATGGTGCGCCCGGAGCTTTTCATAATCTTCGTGGAGTTGTTTGACAAACGGAGCCTTGCCGTCCTTGCTCAGCAAACTGCTCGTCACCGGCACCGCGCGTGAGGCGTCAAGAACGTGCACGACCGGTTCGCTATAATTCAGTGCGATCTTCACCGCCGTGTGAGCCTTGCTGGTTGTCGCGCCGCCGATTAGCAGCGGCACCTTGAAACCAGTGCGTTCCATCTCTCGCGCGACGTGGACCATTTCGTCGAGCGACGGCGTAATGAGCCCGCTCAAGCCGATAATGTCGGCCTTTTCCAGTTTTGCGCGTTCCAGGATCTTTTCGCACGGCACCATCACGCCCATGTCAATTACCTCGTAGTTATTGCACGCGAGCACGACGCCGACAATGTTTTTGCCGATGTCATGGACGTCGCCTTTCACGGTCGCGAGTACGATCTTGCCTTGCGCCCGGACGGTTTCACCCCGCGCGACCATCGCAATTTTCTCGGCTTCCATGAACGGCGTGAGATAGGCTACGGATTTTTTCATCACGCGCGCGGATTTCACCACTTGCGGTAAAAACATCTTGCCCGCGCCAAACAAATCACCCACCACGCTCATCCCGCTCATCAACGGGCCCTCAATGACGGAAAGCGGCTTGCCGTATTTGGCGCGCGCCTCTTCTGTGTCGGCGTCAATGTAAGCATCAATGCCCTTTATCAGCGCGTGTGCGAGGCGTTCCTCGACCGTGCCTTTGCGCCATT
The DNA here is from genome assembly GCA_050008355.1 of Verrucomicrobiota bacterium. GTDB lineage: Bacteria > Verrucomicrobiota > Verrucomicrobiia > Limisphaerales > UBA11358 > UBA11358. Next base: position 25,156 of record JBEKMT010000021.1, on the reverse strand, counting down.
GCTCCTCGACTTTCAGGTCGCTTGCGGTGGTTCCGGCGCTCGCGGCCTTCAATTTTTCCCCGAAATTCACGAGCCGTTCGGTCGCGTCGGGACGGCGATTCAGTAACACGTCCTCAACCAACTCCTTCAGTTCCGGCTCGATCTCTTCATAAACTTCCAGCATCCCGGCGTTGACGATGCCCATGTCCATACCCGCCCGGATCGCGTGGAAAAGAAAGGCGCTGTGCATCGCCTCCCGGACGGGATTGTTTCCCCGAAAGCCGAACGACACGTTGGATACGCCGCCGCTGACTTTGGCGTGCGGCAGATGGTTTTTGATCCAGCGCGTGGCTTCGATAAAGTCCACGGCGTAGTTGTTGTGTTCCTCAATGCCCGTGCCCACGGTGAGGATATTCGGATCAAAAATGATGTCTTCCGGTGGAAACCCGACCTCATCCACCAGAATCCGGTAAGCCCGTTCGCAAATCCGGATTTTGTCCGGATAAGTGGCCGCCTGGCCTTGTTCGTCAAACGCCATCACCACGACCGCCGCGCCATATTTCAAGACCTTGGCGGCATGTTCACGGAACTTTGCCTCGCCTTCCTTCATGGAGATGGAATTAACGATGCCTTTGCCCTGGACACATTTCAGCCCCGCTTCAATCACCGCCCATTTCGACGAGTCCACCATGAATGGAACCTTGGCCACTTCTGGCTCACTGCCAAGTAATTGCAGGAAACGCGTCATGGCTGCGACGCCGTCGATCATCCCTTCGTCCATGCAGATGTCGATGATGTTCGCACCATTTTCCACCTGCTGGCGCGCGATGGCCACGGCCTCCTCATATTTGTTCTCTTTGATGAGCTTGGCGAACCTCGGTGAACCCGCAACGTTCGTGCGTTCGCCGATCATGATAAACTGTCCGATCTGCTGGGTGAAAGGTTGTGAACCACTCAGGCGCAACGGAATCGCCGCGCCGGTTGAGAAACGGGTCTCTGTCCTGGTCTGGCGCGGCGGCTTATTGGCTAAAGCTTTTGCGATCGCAGCGATGTGTTCCGGTGTGTTGCCGCAACAACCCCCGGCGATGTTCAGCAAGCCGCTGCTGGCAAATTCACCGAGGAATCTGCCCATGTCTTCCGGTTGCAAATCAAAGCCAGTCGGGGAGAGAGGATTCGGCAGGCCAGCATTGGGATAACACGAAATCGCCGTACCGGATTTTTCCGCCAATTCAGCCAGAAACGGCCGCATTAAATCCGGGCCGAGCGAGCAGTTCAGGCCGATGGAAATCGGTTTCACATGCTTCATCGCGTTCCAATACGCCTCAACGGTCTGCGCGGAAATCATCGTCTCGCCGCCGCGGCCAACCGCGGCGGAGATCATGATTGGGATGATCTTTTTGTCCTGCTCAAACACTTCCTGGATCGCTACGAGCGCGGCCTTGGCGTTGAGCGAGTCAAAAATGGTTTCCACCAGCAGAACATCCGAGCCGCCGGCGATCAATGACCGGATCTGGTTCGCGTATGCCGCTTTGACCTGGTCAAACGTGCAAACACGAAAACCCGCGTCGTCCGCATCAGGCGAATTGGAGAGCGAAACCGTCAGCGGCCCGATCGCGCCGGCGACAAATCGCGGCCTTCCGGTTTTGTTCGCGATGCGGTCGGCCCATTCCCGGCATTGGCGCGCGGACTGCTCGTTGATTTCCCACGCAAGATCGTTGAGGAATTTGTTCTCGATGATCCCTTGATAGAATGCCGGATCCTTGCGCCCGCCGTGTTCGCGCGGATCGTCCACGAAAAATTCACTCTGGCCGATGCTGGTCGCGGAGAACGTATTGGTCTCAATGATATCCGCACCCGCTTCGAGGAAACGCCGATGGATGTCGCCAATGGTCGCAGGCTGGGTGAGCGAATACAGGTCGCCGTTATTCTTCAGGTCCTTTTTGGAACCGGCAAACCGCTCACCGCGAATTTCCGCCTCGCCCAAACCGTAGCTGCGGATGGTCGTGCCCATGGCCCCGTCAATAATCACGATGCGTTCACGGAGGGCGTGTTGCAGCAGTTCGGCGTTGTTCGACATGGCTTTAAGATAAACAATACCGTACGCAATTCAAATTAAAAATCAACGCATCTTGATTTGATGATATGAAATTATTTTAGACCCCTTGAGGGATAATGAAACAAAATCGTCACCACTCGTTCATTGACTCTTGGCCGTGCTCTGTTAGATTTTTTGCTCGTTTTCACGCAGTAAATTTAAAGCACTTATCGAATCAATATGGCAAAAGCTAAATCCACGAAATATGTCTATAACTGGGGCAATAAGAAGGCCGACGGCGACGGCTCGATGAAGCCGTTGCTCGGCGGCAAAGGCGCAAATCTCGCAGAGATGACGCGCATCGGCTTGCCCGTGCCCCCCGGTTTTACGATCACCACCGAACTCTGCACTTATTATTATGCCCATAAGAAAACGTACCCGAAGGAGTTGCAGGGCCAGATGGAAGCCGGCATAGCCAATATGGAGAAGATCATGGGCTACAAATTCGGTGACGCTAAAGGATTCCCGCTGCTGGTGGCAGTCCGTTCCGGCGCGCGCGATTCCATGCCGGGCATGATGGACACGATTTTGAATCTTGGCCTGAATGACCAGACCGTCTTGTCTCTGGCCACTGCCACCAAGAACGAACGCTTCGCCTGGGATTGCTATCGCCGGTTTATTCAGATGTACGGCGACGTCGTTCTCGGCGTCCAAAAGCGCGAAGGGGAAGACCACGAACCTTTTGAAACCGTCATTCACAGCTTCAAGCACGAGAAATATCACAGCGATGTCGAAGATTCCAAACTCACGGCTCAGGACCAGCAGGAACTCGTAAAGCGTTTCAAGGCATTGGTCCAGGAACGCATCGGAAAATCATTTCCGAACAACCCCTGGGACCAGCTCCGTGGCGCCGCTGGCGCTGTGTTCGGTTCCTGGATGAACGACCGGGCAATCGTTTATCGCCGCAAATATAACATTCCGACCGAGTGGGGCACAGCGGTCAATGTGCAGGCGATGGTATTCGGCAATACCGGAGATACCTCCGGCTCCGGTGTCGCGTTCACCCGCAATCCCGCGAACGGCACGAACGAATTTTACGGTGAATTTCTCATCAACGCCCAGGGCGAAGACGTGGTGGCCGGCGTGCGCACGCCCGAACCCGTCCTGGAATTGAAGAAGCAAATGCCGAAATCCTATGCGGAACTGTTGGAAGTTCGCAAGACACTCGAAAAGCATTTCAAGGACGTTCAGGACATCGAATTCACCGTGCAGGACGGCAAGCTGTTCATGCTCCAGACCCGCAACGGCAAGCGGACGGCCATGGCCGCGCTCAAGTTCTCGATGGACATGGTGAAGGAAAAATTGATTGATGCCGAAACCGCTGTGCTGCGGAATCCGGCCGACCAATTGGACCAGCTCCTCGCACCCGTATTCGACCTGGCTGAAGCCAAAAAGGCCAAGGTGATTGCCACCGGTCTGCCGGCCGGCCCGGGTGCGGCCAGCGGAAAGATATATTTCAACGCCGACCGTTGCGTTCAGGCGGCGGAAAAAGGTGATAAAGTCCTGCTCGTGCGTGTGGAGACCTCGCCGGAAGACTTGCGCGGTATGATTGCAGCCGAAGGCATTTTGACCGCGCGCGGTGGTGTGAGTTCGCACGCCGCTTTGGTGGCCCGCCAGATGGGCAAGGTTTGCGTGTGCGGCGCAAATGGATTGCAAATCAATTACGACAAGAAGACCGTCAGTGTCAGTGGCCAGACCTTCAGCGAAGGGGACTACCTCTCCATCGATGGGACCGCGGGCACTGTGTACGCGGGCGAAATCAAGACCGCCCCCTCGGAAATCATCGCCGGCCTGATCCACGGTGACAAGGCGGCGCAGGCGACCGAAAAATTCAAAAACTTCGCCCAGCTCATGAAATGGTGCGAGAAAGCCACTCGCATGCAGGTTCGCACCAATGCCGATACGCCCGAACAAGCACAAAACGCCGTTGCATTTGGCGCCACGGGCATTGGCCTCACGCGCACCGAACACATGTTCTTTGAGGGCAACCGCATCGACGCCATGCGCGAAATGATTCTGGCGGAAAACCTCAAAGCCCGCGAAATCGCTCTGGCGAAGTTGCTGCCTTATCAACGCGATGACTTCTTCGGCATCTTCAAGGCGCTGAAAGGTTTGCCGGCGACCATCCGTTTCCTCGATCCGCCCTTGCATGAATTCCTGCCGAACAGCAAGGAATCGCAGATGGATCTTGCGCGGAAGCTAAATATTCCGGTTGAGAAAATCATCAATCGCGTACACGAATTGCATGAGTTCAATCCGATGCTCGGTTTTCGTGGTTGCCGCCTGGGCATCAAGTTTCCCGAAATTACCCGGATGCAAGCCCGGGCCGTCTTTGAGGCGGCTGCGGATGCACACAAACAGGGAATCAAGGCCAAACCAGAAATCATGATTCCACTGGTCGGTTTCAAGAAGGAATTGGATTTGCAGGTCGGCATCGTTCACGAAGTCGCCCAGCAGGTTCAGGCCGAGAAAAAGGTCAAACTCAGCTATAGCGTCGGCACCATGATCGAAATCCCGCGCGGCGCCCTCACGGCCGACGAAATCGCTCAGACCGCCGAGTTCTTCAGCTTCGGTACGAACGACCTCACTCAAACCGCACTCGGCATGAGCCGCGATGATTCCGGCAGTTTCCTTGGCGCCTACCAGGAGGCCGAGATCATGAAGAAAAATCCGTTCGCCTCGATCGACCAGACCGGAGTTGGCCAGCTCATGGAAATCGCCATCGCCAAAGGCAACAAGACCCGCCCGGGCATCAAACTCGGAATTTGCGGCGAACACGGCGGCGATCCCGATTCTGTGAAATTCTGCCACAAGATCGGTTTGAACTACGTAAGCTGCTCCCCCTTCCGCGTGCCCGTGGCACGTTTGGCCGCCGCGCAAGCCGCCATCGAAGAAAAGCGCAAGGCGGCAAAAAAGAAAAAATAATCCGTCGCCAATTAATTCAAAAGCCGCTCCGGGAAACCTGGGCGGCTTTTTTGATTCTGTGTTGCTTCGATGGCTTAAGGATCGGAAAATATTTCCTTGGTGGAAGGCAAAGTGAGTCTCCAACGAAATTTCAAACGCCGGTTCAATCCAAACCACCTGCCATCTTACGTCGGCCACGTGCCGAATTCAGGAACCATAGACGATTGATTTATTTCAAGTCCTGTAACAAATTGTCGCAGCCTGAATTTGATTTCATCAAAATAAATTCAACATGAACGTGACCAATCCGCCGGTGGCAGTTGCGGTGATACAGACGAATGCGACGCTGGTTCAAACGAACACCCTTGCAACGCATTCGAATCCAACGTTTATTGGTGGCGTCTACCACTTTTTCGGCCACGAATCGTCGCTGGGCACGCGGCTGATGCTGATTGTCGTGCTGGCGGTGCTCCTCCATCTGACGGTTAAGGCGGTCCGGAACATCAGCGAATGGATTATTAACAAAAGTAACTCAAACAAGAATCCGTTCGATTTCTTTACACATCAGCCCAAATTCATCACCGTTATCCAACTCATTGCCAGTGGCGCGACGGCCGTGATGTATTTTCTGGCGACTGGACTGGTCCTCCAGGAATTTGGCGTGAGCCTGACCAAGTATCTGGCCAGCGCTTCCATTGTGGCTCTGGCGATTAGCTTCGGTTCTCAAGGACTCGTACAGGACGTGGTCATCAGCCTCACTTTGATCTTTTCGGATGCGATGGATTCCGGAGACATGGTGGAAATTGCCGGCACCGTCACGGTCGTCGGGCGCGTGGAGGAAATCGGCTTGCGCTTCACCACCCTCCTCAATCTTTACAATCAAACTGTTTTCATTCCCAATCGGACCATTGCCAACGTCAGCCGTTTCCCCCAGGGCGGCGTGTATGCCTATGCCGACATCCAGTTGCCGGCTGGAGCCGATACACCGAAGGTCGTCCAGGCCGTCGAAGGCATAGCGCTGGGGATGTGGGCGCAGTTCGGCGCGATTATTTTGAGCGAGCCGACCATGAGTTCCGCACAGATGGCGCAAGGCGGCGGTTGGGAATTCTTGCGCGTCCACTTCAAGATCTGGCCCGGGCAAGGCAGCTTGATTGAGACGACTTTCCGCCAGCAGGTGACTCGCACGCTGAAGAACTTCGACCCGAATTACGCCGATTGGCAGGTCACGGTAACGTATCGCGCGGCAGCCGGTTCCAAGTCATCGTAAGCCGGGTGAAGGCTAGCTCACTCCGTCGGGCCGAAGCCGCCAGTCAACGCCGATTACAAAAAACCGGCGACTTTGGAACGGCTTTTTGCTTGTTTAATCCTTGCCGCCAACATATCACAATCAAAATTAATCAACTTATGGGTTCCATTCTTTTCGGTTGCGTGGTCGGTTTCGTCGCCTGGTTTCTCGTCCGTTATCTTGCGGCCGGGTTTTATACCGTGAACCAAAACGAGCGCGCGGTGAAAACCAGCTTTGGCCGCGCCGAGCGCGTCGGTGACGCGACCACCCTGGAGGACCCGATTGCCGCGGCCTTGAGCGCCGAGGAAAAACCCCGCTACTCCTACCCGCAAGTGCGGGTGATTCCGCCCGGCGGACCCTACTTCAAATGGCCGTGGGAAAAAGTGTACAAAGTTAGCGTCGCCACCCAGACGATGAACATGGCGCAAGACCCGGAGGATCCGTCGGCAAATTGCAATGGCACGATCCTCGAAGCCGTGACCAAAGACCAGCTCAACACCGGCCTGAAGGGCCAGATCCGGTGGCGCATCGCTGAACGGAATCTGTACGCATACATTTTCGGCGTTAAGCGCCCCATTTCCCACGTCATGGGATATTTCATTTCCATCTTGCGCGAGCGTATCGCCAATTTTGAAGCTCCGCCGGCTCCGAAAAATCCCGAAGACAACGCGCCGCACAATGTCGCGGCCACTGCGGTGATCGGAATTTCCATCAACGACCTTCGAAAGAATTTGCGTGATCTCAACGAACACATGGATCGCGAATGTGTCGCTTCGCCGGCACGATATGGCATCGCGCTGGACGCCTCATTGATCACGGGTATTGACCCGCCACCGGAAGTGGAATCGGCTTTGGCGGCCATTAACACTGCGTACAACGAAGTCTCTTCCAGTATTAGTCTCGCACAGGCGAGCGCGGACCAGAAGATAGTCCAATCCAGGCGTGCCGTGGAAATTGAAACCCTAAAAGCACAGGCCGAGGTGCAACCGCTGGTTGCCTTGGCGGGGCAACTTTCCGATTTGAAGAAGAGCGGGGCAGGGGCGCTCGACGCCTACGTCCGCAACGTACGGCTCAAATTATACAGCGAAGCCAAAACTGTGATTGTGGAGGCCAGCCATGAATGAGAGCCCGCTTAATTCTCCTGTCGCGTACTTCTTGATTGCCGCGATCATCACTTTTTTCGGAATGTTCGTTTTGTTGCCGGTTTTTTTCGGCATCGTGCGATTATTCGGCCTCTATACGATCGTGGAGGAACGACAGTGCAAGGTATACATGCTCTTCGGCAAAGTCATGGGCATCATCGATCAACCAGGCTTGCACTTTCTGATTTTCAAACTAGGCATCAAGGCGCCTCTGGTGAATTTCCTGGGTAAATGTTACACCCTGGATTTGCGGCTGGACCAGGAATACATCCGTAGCACTCCGGTCAATTCTGAGGAAGGCGCCCCGATGGGCATCGGCATCTGGTACGAAATGGTCATCAGCGACCCCGTGGCGTACTTGTTCAAAAATGCCGACCCGCGCGGATCACTGGCTGCCAACGTGGGTAATTCCACTGTGCGTTGTCTGAGTAATTTGAAGCTGGCCGAAATGCTGCAGAATCGCCATCCCATGAGCCAGAGCGTGCGCGCAGAGGTTTCGCCGCAGTCCCAGGATTGGGGTTACAGCCTCGGCTCAACGTACATCCGCAAAGTCCATTTCCGCGACGAGGGCATGATCAAGCAGATCGAGGAGAAAGTCGTCAACCGTTTGCGTCAGGTGACATCCGCGATCAAGCAGGATGGAACGAACCAGGTGAACATCATCGCCAGCACCGCGGAACAGCAGGCCGCCATCGAATTCGCCAAAGCTGCGGCCATGCGTCCGCAGATTGTCGGGCAGGCGTTACAGAAAATTTCGCAGGATCCGGATATTTCCCGCGCCTTGTTCCAGGCGCTGGAAACCCAGAATATCATTGACGGCGAGGCTTCGATTACTTTGGTTCCAAAAAATGCCAGTTTGCTCGGCTCACTCATGGCTGCCACGCAGACGGCAAAGGCTGGAAATACCAAATAAATATCGCCTCAACGACCGGTTGCTACCGGCCTTAAATGTTTGCTCTGCAAGCGCGTAGGCTAATCCCCATCATTTACGCCACCGAATAAGTGAAATTTTTCACAAACTTTTCTTGCGAGGGATGCGGCAATTTATTTAGTATCTGCCGCGACACGGATTCCGGGGTTTGAAGCTGTGTCGAACTAAAGGTTTCGCCGCAGAGCGGCATTCGAGATGTCAGCAATTTTTCCGAAGTGGACAAACTGGCTACCATTGGCGTTAGGCGTTGGCGCCGCGCTCATTGGTGGGGCCGTGACCGCAGGCGTGACGATTTATGTCACGCCCAAATATTACCGCGTTGGCTATCAACCCGTGCAGCCCGTGCCTTTTTCCCACAAAATTCACGCCGGACAACTAGGTCTCGATTGCCGGTATTGCCATAGCAACGTGGATAAATCCTGGGTGGCCAACATTCCATCGGCTTCAACCTGCATGAACTGCCATAACCAAGTGTTGAAAGATGACCCGCGTCTGGCCATCGTTCGTGACAGCGCCACCAACAACACCCCGATTCCCTGGGTGCAGATTCATATCACTCCTGATTACGTATATTTTAACCACTCCGTCCACGTCACACGCGGTATCAGTTGCGTCGAATGTCATGGACGCGTCGATCAGATGGACGAAGTACATCAGGACAAACCGTTGAGCATGAGCTTCTGCCTCGATTGCCATCGTGACCCGGCCGCGCACATCCGCCCGACCGACAAAGTCACCGACCTGGGTTGGAAATGGGATTCCGATCCCGTCAAAGCCGCGCAACTGCAGGAAGTCAACGGCGCGAAGTTTGTTCACGATTGGAAAGTGGAATCATTGCAAAGTTGTTCGGCCTGTCATCGATGAAAACAATTCGGAAAACATCACCAGCACCCGCTACTGGCCGCCGTTACTGGCGCAGTCTGGATGAACTGGCCGACACAACTGAGTTCAAGGAATGGCTCCATCGCGAATTTCCCTCCGGTGCCAGCGAAATGGTGGAAGGCCAGAGCCGCCGGAATTTCCTTAAGATCATGTCCGCGTCTTTCGCGTTCGCGGGTATCGCAACCCTCGGCAGCGGTTGCCGCCGCCCCGTGGAGAATCTTGAGCCATTCGGCAAGCAACCGGCGGATTATGTTTTCGGCGAACCCCAATATTTTGCGACCGCGATGCCCACGCGTACCGGTGCCATCCCGCTCGTCGTTAAGTCTTACGAAGGCCGCCCGATCAAAATCGAGGGTAACACCCTTTACCCCGGCAGCAATGGGGGTACAGACAGCTACGCTCAGGCTTCCATCCTGGATCTTTACGATCCCGATCGCGCCAGGGGTATCACGCAGGGTGGCAAACCCGTCTCGCCTGAGGACGCTTCGGGCTTTCTGAATGGTTTGTCGCAAAAATTCACCGCCACTGGCGGCGACGGTCTGGCATTCCTGGCCGAAAGCAGTACTTCGCCTTCCCGCGCCCGTTTGCAAAAAATCATTGCGGGCAAGTATCCGCAATCGAAATGGTTCACCTACGACGCGGTTGACTCAGGTATTCATCAGCGCGCGGCGACTCAAGCCTTTGGCCAGCCGGTTCGTCCCGTTTTTAATTTCGACAAGGCCAAGATCATACTGTCCCTCGATTGCGATTTTCTCGGCGGCGAGGATGACTCCCATAACCATATCCGGAAGTTTTCTGGCGGTCGCCAGCCAGGCGACGGAATGAACCGGCTTTATTCGGTGGAATCGCTCTTCACACTTACCGGCGCGAATGCTGACCATCGCTTGCGGATTCCGGCTTCGCAGGTCATTCAGGTGGCGACGGATATTTTGGGACAAATCATTGGCAGTTCCAGTGGTTCCTCAGCGTGGACGACTGAATGCGCCAAGGATCTGGCGGCCCATCGCGGCCAGGTATTGGTTGTCGCGGGTCAGCGTCAACCAATCGAAGTCCACCTCCTGGCGCACGCCATCAATACGGCATTGGACGGCATCGGCAACACGATTGAGTTGCTTAATGTCACCGAAACAGTTTCCGCCGACTTGAAGGATTTTAATCCTGCCGCCCTGGACACGCTGGTCATCATTGGCGGCAATCCGGCATTCAATTTCAATTGGTCATCCAAGTCAAAAACGGTGGTCCGCCTCGGTTATTATGGGGATGAAACCGCGGCCAATTCGGATTGGCACTTTCCCGCGGCGCACTATCTTGAATCGTGGGGTGATGCGACAACCAGCAATGGAACGGTTGTTCCCATTCAGCCCCTGATCCAACCGCTTTTCGGGGGATTCACTGAATTGGAATTTCTTGCCCGGATTGCCGGTGAAGCACAGACGAGTGCCTTCGAGATTGTCAAAGCGACTTTCAATGATTCGGAAGAGAACTGGAAGAAATTCTTGTTTAATGGTTTTGCCGCCTCCGCCGCCTCATCATTGACCGACGCAAAGATGGTTCAATCTTCGAGTGATTTGAATCAGCTGGTTGCCGGTGTAAAAGCCGTGGCTCCCTCGGCCGGCAGTCTCGAAGTTATTTTCTTCCGCGATGCCAAAGTGGACGATGGTCGTTATGCCAACAATGGCTGGATGCAGGAATTTCCCGATCCCATCACGAAGATGACTTGGGACAATGCCGTTCTCATCAGCCGCAAAACAGCGCGCGAGCTGGGGGTGGAGAACGGTGACATCGTGGAGATCTCTCTGAATGGTCGCCTCGTCAAAGGCCCGATTTGGACGCAGCCGGGCATGGCTGATTATTCGCTTGGCCTGGCGCTCGGTTACGGTCGCGAAAAGGCCGGACGCGTCGGCACTGGTGTCGGCTTCAATGCCTATAAAATTTTCAACGGCAAATACATCGAAAACGGCGCGGCGATCCGCAAAACCGGGGACACATACATTCTTGCCTGTACGCAGGACCACTGGAGCATGGAAGGCCGCCCGGCGGTGCGTGAAGCCAATCTCGAAGAATTCACCAAAGAACCGACCTTTGCCCGGGAAAATTTCCACGGCGTCGAACCGCCGATTGTTCAATCGCTATATCCCAATCCGCTCGACGAAGCGAAGAAAACGGCATTGCACCAATGGGGCATGAGCGTGGACTTGAATGCTTGTGTCGGTTGCGGGACGTGTGTTGTTGCCTGCCAGAGCGAAAACAACATTCCGATTGTCGGCAAAGACCAGGTGAAACGCGGCCGCGAGATGCATTGGATGCGGATTGACCGCTATTATACGACCGATCCGAAGCGGAAACATAATCCGAGCATTTTTGATTTTAACGCGGACGAAAATCAGGCCGATCCGAAGCAGCAATTTGCGGAATGGATCGATGACGTGCAGGCGGTCAATCAGCCCATGCTCTGCCAGCAGTGCGAAGCCGCACCCTGTGAAAGTGTTTGCCCGGTCAATGCGACCGTGCATGACGAGGAAGGTTTGAACGTGATGGCGTACAACCGTTGCATCGGCACGCGTTATTGCTCAAACAATTGTCCGTATAAGGTCCGCCACTTTAATTTCCTCGATTACAACAAGCGCCCGTTGAGCGAACTCAAGGGGCCGGATTATTCCACCACGCTCACGCACAAGACCGATGGTGAATGGGATATATTGCGCTGGTTGAAAGATCCGAATAGCGGCATGCGCACCGAAGACGAATGGGACTTGATCAAGTTGTCCAAGAATCCTGATGTGACCGTGCGCATGCGCGGTGTCATGGAGAAATGCACTTACTGCACGCAACGCATCGAACAGGCCAAAATCGCCCAAAAGGCGAAAGCCGGTGCCAGCGACAACGTCCGGCTAACCGAAGCTGCCGGCACGGTACCAAAGACTGCCTGCCAGCAGGCTTGCCCCGCCGGTGCAATTGTGTTCGGAGACGTAAGTGATCCGACAAGTTCAGTGTCGAGGCAAAAATTGTCACCGCTGAATTATTCCGTGCTCGGCGAATTGTTGACCAAGCCGCGGACAACTTATCTGGCCCGCGTTCGCAACCCGAATCCGGCCATGCCCGATTATCACGCTCCGTTCAGTACGGAGGAATACGAAAACGGTTTATTGACCAAGAAAGGAAACAGCTAATGGCTGACGCCGTGACCAATCTCGAAGAGTTGAAAAAACTCGCGCCGCCTGCGGAATTCCGCCGCGCGCCCGTCGTCGAGGGCAACCAGGGTCTCGGGTTCCTGACGGACAAATTGTCCGCCTTCGCCGAGGCCAAGACTCCTCTTTGGTGGTGGGCAGCCTTCCTGCCCGCCGTATTCTGTGCCGCGGTCGTCTTCCCGGTCTGCCTCTTTTATCAGGTGTTCACAGGCGTCGGCGTCTGGGGTAACAACCATCCGGTCATGTGGGGCCTGGACATCGTCAACTTCATTTGGTGGGTTGGCGTCGCCCACGCCGGCACCCTGATTTCCGCCCTCCTATTCTTGACCAAGCAGCACTGGCGCACCACCATCGGCCGCATGGCGGAGGCCATGACTGTTTTCTCCGTCGCCATGGCTGGATTATACCCGGCCATCCATGTCGGCCGCGCTTGGTTTGACTGGTTCATGTTTCCCATCCCCAATTCCAATGGTCTGTGGCCACAATTCCGTTCGCCACTGATGTGGGACGTGTTCGCGGTAAACACTTACCTCCTCGTTTCAACCTTGTTCTGGTTTATGGGCATGATCCCCGATTTCGCCGTGCTTCGGGATCGTTCGAAGACCCGGGTACGCAAGGGCATCTTCAGTCTGCTGGCAATGGGGTGGACCGGTTCCGCCCGCCATTGGCACAATTACGAAAAAGCTTACGTCGTTTTCGCAGGCCTTTGCACTCTGCTCGTGTTTACGGTCAGCTCGATCGTCGGTCTTGACTTTTGTACCGCGCAGATCGCGGGCTGGCATGCCACCATTTTTCCGCTGTACTTCGTGATCGGTGCCGTTTTCTGCGGTTTCGGCATGATGCTGGTGCTCCTGACTTCACTGCGCAAGCTGTGCCACCTCGAGAATATCATCACCCCAAGCCATATTAACAAGGTGGCCAAACTGACGTTGGTCAGCGGGCTGATCATTGATTATATCTACCTGATGGAATTTTTCATCGCCTGGTACAGTGGCGATCCTTACGAACGCTGGGTCTTTGGTCATCGCCTCTTCGGGCATACCTACTGCATCATGGGCTGGATTTTGATCGGGGTTAACGTCGGCGTCACTCAATTGCTCTGGAGCAAGAAGGTCCGGTCAAATCTGCTGTTGCTTTTCATCATCGGCGTGCTCATCAACATCGGCATGTGGACCGAACGTTTCGTCATCGTTGTTGGTTCGCTCTATCAGGAATTCCTGCCGGCGAACTGGGGCAAATACCTGCCGACCCGCTGGGACATCGGCCTCTACATCGGCACCCTCGGTGCGTTTTTCACTCTCTACCTGCTGTTTGTGAAATTCCTGCCGATGATTGCCATTTCCGAAGTCAAGGGAGCGATGCCCGAAGCTGATCCGCATCACCCGCTCGGTGGTGCCAAAAAGGAGGCCGGCCATGAGTGAAAAAATCTATGGCTTGATGGCCGAGTTTGATTCGCCCGGCGCAGTCTTGCGCGCGGCGAAAAGACTTCGCGATGCCGGCTATAGCCGCTGGGACGTGTTTTCGCCGTTTCCGGTACATGGCCTCGACGAAGTCATGAAACTCGGCAACTCGCTCGTCGGCTGGGTATCGCTCGCGCTTGGGGCAGGGGCGTTCCTCTCCGTCGTCGCCCTCATTTGGTACGCCAATGACTTTGATTATCCGCTAATCGTCGGCGGCAAACCGATGTTTAGCGTGCCCATGACCTTTGTTCCTTCTTACATCATGTTGATTCTGGGAGGCGCCGTTGGTTCCCTCGTTGGCATGCTCGCATTCAACCAGCTCCCGCGACTGCATCATCCGCTTTTGAGAAAAGCCCGATTCGAAATGGTCAGCCGCGACAAATTCATTGTCGTCGTCGGCGCGAACGATGATAAGTTTTCCGTTCCCGAAACTAGCAAACTGCTCGAACAAATCGGCGGCGCGCAAATCACCGTGGTGGAGGACGAAGTCTGATGCGCTACGTTCTTTCCATTCTCTTGATTAGTGCGGCCCTCGGTGCGGCCAGTGTGGGTATCCTGGGTTTCCCGGGAGGTATCTCCCACAAACCGCCGGTCGAGATTTATTCGGATCAATACATGCCAGGCATGGACCGCCAACCCAAACTGCGTCCCCAGAAGCCGTTCGCATTTTTCGCAAACGGACTCAGCTCCCAATTGCCTCCCGTCGGCACGGTCGCTCGCAGTGAGCCGATTCAGACGGTGGATGGGGCTGTTTATCGCTTTGAGGATTCACCGGTAAACACCGGGAAAGCCACTGGCACCACGAATTTTGTCGAAACCAATCCCATGCCCGTCACTGGACCATTCCTTGCGCGCGGCCACGAGCGTTTCGACATTTATTGCTCGCCCTGCCACGGTAAATTGGGTGATGGCAACGGCATAACCAAGGCGCTCGGTGTCATGCCCGCCGTCGCCAATTTGCATGACCAGCGCATTATTGAGATGGCCGATGGGGAGGTTTTCAATACGATCAGCAACGGCAAAGGGCTGATGGGCGCGTACGGCCCGATTGTGCCGGTGGAAGACCGCTGGGCGATCATTGCTTACTTGCGTGCGCTGCAACTGAGCGAACTGGGTTCCACCAACGATTTAACGTCCGAACAACAGGCTGTTTTGAATAAATGACCATGAGTTCAAGTCACGAGAAAAATAAAATACCGCCGCCGCTGGATTTGTCCGGCTGGCACATTCTCCCGGCCTTTTTTATGGTCGTTGGCGGGATTTTATCCGTGATCGGCCTCGCCATCAGCTATTTTAAAGGGGAACTCTTTGAATTTGGCTGCTCCTGGCTGTTGGCCTTCATGTTCTATTACAGCCTCGCGCTCGGTTCGCTTTTCCTCGTGATGCTCCATCACTTGTCCGGCGCCGCCTGGTCATTGGGCATCCGCCGTTTCTGCGAACACATAGCGTCACTACTGGGTTGGCCGTTGATTGTCATGTTCCTGCCGGTCGCAATTTTTGCGAAGCAGATCTACGGCTGGATGAGCATGAATCCGGTCACCGACAATCTGGTGGCTGCAAAATATCCCGTGTTCACCATGCCCGGCTTTTACGTCACCTCGGCTGTGTTCTTTGTGATTTTGTGGTTCTTGTCTTCACGACTGGCTTCGTTGTCACTGCAGCAGGACAAAACCGGTGCCCCCGAGTGTACCCGCAAAATGAACTTCTATTCCGGCTGGGGTATTGTCGCTCTCGCGCTGCTCATAACTTTTTCCGGAGTGCTCTGGATGAAGGCCGTGCAATATCAGTGGTTCTCCTGCATTTACGGTGTTTATTTTTTCTCGGATTGTGCCTGGATCGCACTGGCCACGGTTTATGTCATCGCCGCGATCATGTATCGTCAGCGCACACTGTCCTCGTTACTGCAGGAACACTATTTCTATTACATCGGCGTGTTGTTCTTCGGTTTCACGCTCTTTTCCGCCTATACCGAATTCGCCCAGTACTTCGTCGTTTGGAATGCCAATATGCCGGAGGAAACCTTCTGGTATCTCGTCCGGGAACATGGCAATTGGTGGACTTTGAGCCTGATTTTGATCTTCGGCCACTTCTTCGTGCCGTTTTTTGTGCTGTTGCCCGTGAAAGTAAAAACGAATTTCAAAGTCGTCATTCCCGTATGTCTCTGGGCCTGGCTCATGCATGCGCTGGACCTGGCATTTAACATTTTCCCCACCCATCGTCCCGATGGCTATCATCTTAAATGGATCTGGTTGCCGCTCGGCACCCTCATGTTCGTGGGTGGATATCTGGCCAACATTTTCGTCAAAAAATTCAACGCCAATCCGCCGTATCCACAGCGCGATCCGCGCCTGCTCGAAGCCATGGGTATCAATGCCAACGTCGTGAATGACTTGACGCCAACCGCCGACATAGGAGGTACACGATGACTCCCGAAAAGGCGAATAGCGCTTCTGGAGCTGCCATAGCGTTCATCGTTGGCAGCTTGGTATTCATAGTCCTCGCGGTGGCCGCAAAACTATTGATAACTGTCCCAGCCGTTGACGCCGATGCCGGCGCCAAACGCAGCCAGGCTCTCGCTCAAATTCGAGGGAATGAATACACCAACCTGACGGAAGTTGGCTGGATTGACCAGTCACGCGGCATCGTGCGCCTACCGATCGACGCGGCACTGCAAGCCGCGGAACAGGCCTGGCAGAATCCCGCGCAAGCCCGCGCCGACCTGATCGAACGAGAAAAAAAGGCCGTCGCGCCCGCCCCTGTTGTTCCCGCGAAACCTAGCGCTTTTGAATGAACGTAAACGAAACCAAAGATTTGAGCATTGCCAGGATTGACGCCTCGTGCCGCGTGCCCTTGCTCGCGCTACTTGGCGGCGCTGCGGCGTGGCTCGTCGCCGGGCTGGGGCTCTCCTTGATCGCTTCGATCAAGTTTCATGCACCCGGTTTCCTCGCCGGTTGCCCGCTGTTGACGTTTGGTCGTGTCCAGCCCGCAGCCAACGACGCCATCCTTTACGGTTTTGCCATTCCCGCCGCCCTGGGCGTGATGCTCTGGGTATTTGCCCGCTTGAGCCGGGTCGAACTCGTCCTGCCGCTTGTACCCTTTGTCGCGGCGAACATCTGGCACCTCGGCGTACTCATTGGCACCGTGGCCATTCTGGCTGGCCACAGCACCGGTTTCTTGTGGCTGGAATATCCGCGATTTGCTTCGCCATTGTTATTAGCGGCATTTTTGCTGATTGCCGTCTCCGCCGTTGCCACCTTTGGCCAGCGTGAGGAACGGGAGCTGTATCCCTCACATTGGTTCCTGCTGGCCGCTTTGCTGTGGTTTCCCTGGATTTATTCGACCGCCAATCTATTTCTCGTCGCCTGGCCGGTTAGAGGCGTCGCCCAGGCCGTGATCGACTGGTGGTTCACGAACAATTTGGTTTTTGTCTGGCTCGCGCTCGTCGGCTTGGGACTCGCGTTTTATTTCCTGCCTAAACTGGGCGGACGTCCGCTGCAAAGCCGCTTTTACGCGCAGTTCGCATTCTGGACCTTGATGCTGTTCGGCACCTGGCTTGGCATCCCGCAGGGCGCGCCCGTGCCAGCGTGGTTGCCGGCTATCAGTACTTGCGCTTCAGCGCTCTTGATTGTTCCGCTTATCGCCATCGCCGTGATTTTTGTGGGGACGGTTAGCGGTGTGAACGTTGCCTGCAAAGGCGGGCCGTTTTGTTACGTCAAGTTTGGCAGCGTGGCGTTTATCATTTCGGGCCTGATTCTCATGGCGACTGGATGTCCGGAGCTCAGCCGCGTGACGGGCTTCACATGGTTTGAAGTGGCGCAAGTGCAATGGCAGATTTTTGGCTTCTTTGCGATCGTCGTCCTCGGCGGCGTTTATGAACTCTTTCCACGCGTCATGGGCTTCGACCTCCCGTTTCCGAAATTCGTTCGCTTTCAACACTGGCTTTTCATGGGGGGCGCCTTCCTTCTGCTCGTTTCGCTGGGTGCCGCCGGGGTTGAACAGGGCTTGAATAATTACAGTCTGGCTGCAGCGCTTCCCGCCTTGCGCATCAGCACGCTCGGTTTGCTGCTGCTGCTTCTCGGCAGTTTGTTATTCGCCGCCAACATTTTTGTGATGACATTTAAATGGAAGCTGGCGTTGCTTAAATCGGTGGTCGGCGCCGTGAAATCGCCGTTGGAAACTGCGGAGGTGAAGTCATGAAAAACGGCATTACAGTTTTCATTGCGGCCTTCATCGCGCTCGGCGGTTCCTGGACCGGTTTTGTGCTTGGCCCCGCCTTGCAACTCGGTCGCGAAAAGCAAACTACCGTCCTGAATTCTTCGGATCCTTATCCCTTGCAACGCACTGGCGACGCCACGCTAGGCTTGCAGGTCTATCGCGCGAATGGCTGCGCCGCTTGCCACACCGAACAAATCCAGCAGGATGGAGTCGCCTGCAATGTCGTTCTCACCAGCGCGGGGAAAAATCCGGATGCCGTTTCCAACCTGGTGGCGTCCTTGAAGTTGGAAGGTCTGACCGAAGGTGACGCTTCTGCATTATCCGACAAGATCACCGCCGCCGGTGGAAAATCGGAGACGCATATTTATGCCACGGGCGGCGATATTTCACGCGGCTGGGGCCTTCGCCACAGCGTCGCGGCGGATTATCTTTACGATTATCCTGTCCAACTGGGCAGCCTTCGGGCCGGGCCGGATCTGGCCGGCGTTGGTTTCCGTGATCCCGACGCCAACTGGCAATTGCTCCACCTGTACGAGCCGCGGAGCAAACTGGCGACTTCCGCGATGCCGCCATTCAAATTCTTGTTCACCGTCCAAAAAATCGGTGCCACCCCTTCGCCCGACGCTTTGGACCTGCCGAAAAATTTTGCCCCCGCCGACGGCTATGAAGTGGTGCCCAAACCGGAAGCAAAAGAGCTCGTGGCCTACCTTTTAAGCCTGCGCGCCGATGCCCCTCTGTATGAGGCGCCGTTCACACCGCTGCCTGCTTCAACCAGTGCTTCCGCAACCAAATGAGCGACGAACCAAAATCCTGCTCCACCCCGTCCAACGCTGAACCCACAGCAACGCGTTCGACTGTGCCGATGTGGATCTTTGCGTTGACGCTCATGCTGATTTATCTCGGCTCGGTTTATTTTGACCATCACAGTGGATGGTTCGACGCCAAGGTTTATTCACCGTATGCCAGTGCTGACGAATTGGAAGCGTACCAGCCGAAATCCGGCGCGGCAGCCATGCTCGCGCGCGGAAAACAGGTGTACGAACAGGTTTGCGGCCTTTGCCACGGTGTTGACGGCCTCGGCAAACCCGGCCAGGCGCCTCCTCTGGCGGGTTCTGAACTGGTAACTGCCAAGGGCTTCCAACGCCTGGTTCATATCCCGTTGACGGGCGTCGCAGGGGATATCAAAGTCCAAGGCAAGGATTGGAATATGTCCATGGCTGCCATGGGTGCCGCCTTGTCTGATTCGGACCTCGCCTCGGTGCTGACTTACATCCGTAATTCATGGGGGAACAAAGCCGATCCTGTCACCTCCGACGACGTGAAACAAGTCCGTGCCATCGTCAGCAAATCTCCCGGTGCAATGACCGGCGACCAGTTGATGAAGATGCCGGAATAATGTCGGAGCAGGGGAAAGTAGCTGGAGCGAGTAAGCTGGAGCTTGGAGCTTTCGGAACAACTATTTCCCTCGTGCCTCAACCTGCTTGATGGCCCACAGAGCGTGTTCGGCAATCAACGGCTCGGGATCCGCAGCCGCCTTCTGCAAGTGGGGCAGGGTTTGTTCATCACCGGTATTTCCGAGGGCAACACAGACATTTCGCAACAGCCCTCGCCTTTTGGTGCGCAAGATCGGGCTTCCCGCGAATCGTGATTTGAAGCCCGCCTCATCAAGTTGCAGCAGCCCGATCAAATCCGGTGATTCCAGATCGTTGCGCGCATGCGCTTTCATCAGTTGTCCCTCCCGGGCGAATCTGTTCCACGGGCACACCGCCAGGCAATCGTCGCAGCCGTAAATGCGGTTGCCAATGGCCGGACGCAGTTCCATGGGAATGGCTCCCTTCAACTCAATTGTGAGGTAAGAAATGCATCGGCGCGCGTCGAGTTGGAACGGGGCAGGAATCGCATTAGTCGGGCAGGCGGCCATGCAACGGGTGCAGTTGCCGCAGTGATTCTTCTCCGGTCCGTCCGGCTCGAGTTCGAGCGTGGTGATGATTTCCGAAAGGAAGATCCAGTTGCCGAGATTGCGGCTGATCAGGTTGGTGTGCTTGCCGGCGAATCCGAGTCCGGCTCGCTGTGCCAGGTCACGTTCGAGCAACGGACCGGTATCCACATACCACAACGAACGCGTCGCCGACCCGCTGAGTTGGTTGACAAATTCGGTCAATTGCTTCAATCGTCCGCCGAGAACTTCGTGGTAATCATCAAAACGAGCATAACGTGCAATCACCCCCGCACCGCTGCTTCGGGTCTCTGAATTTTGACTTCCAGCTTCCGGCTTCTCCCGTAAATGGTAGCTGGTGGCGAGAACAATGACACTTTTGGCACCGGACAAAACCTTTTGCGGGTCAATCCGCTTTTCCGCGTTGCGTTCCAGCCACGCCATCTCGCCGTGTTGTTTTTCGGAGAGCCAGTTTTGAAAATCCTCCGCACTGGCCGGGGCGGCGGCGGACGTAAAACGGCAATCGTCAAACCCCAATTCCGCAGCGCGCTGGCGGATGCCGGCTTTCATTTTTGCCCGGCTACCGCCAGCCGGAATTGATGCGCGACCTGCTGCGCCATTTCGCGGACCGTCCGGGTTTCCGTGTTCATCAAGACGTCTGCCTGTTTGTAAAACGGTTCCCGCACCGCGAGCAATTCGCGAATCCTTTGTTGCGGGTCGGGATCGCAAAGCAGCGGGCGATGCGACTGGTTTTTCACTCGCTCCCAGATTTTTTCCGGCGAGGCCCAAAGACAAATGATCAGCGCGTGCGTCTTCAAACTCGCGAGATTTTCAGCATTGGCGGGCAAACCACCCCCGGTCGAGATGAGGGTTTTTGTCCTGCCGGCCAGTTCGAAAACCACTTTCTTTTCCAACTGGCGAAAGGCTGGCTCGCCGTCCGTTTTGAATATGTCCGCGATCACCCGGCCCGTATGGGTCTGGATCAACTCATCGGTGTCCAGATATTCAAAATGCAGTTGTTCGGCGGCCAGCCGGCCCACGGATGTCTTGCCTGTACCCATGAGCCCGATCAGCGCGAGGTTGACGATGTGGCGTCCGTTTTGCATGACCGTAAAATGGCACAATCCTCCGGCCGGCGAAATCCCAAACACCGGCCAGCCCTGCATCTCGAATCCGCCCCTCGACACATGCCCCATTCATGCTAGATTGGACTCAGTGAAACTGCCGCCACTCATTCTGGCATCCGCATCACCGCGCCGCGCTGAACTACTGCGACAAGTCTCTGAGGAATTTCAGGTCATCCCCAGCGATGCCGTTGAAGTTGTCCCTGAACATTTATCCCCTCATGAAATGTGCCAGCTCAATGCCCATCGGAAGGCACGCGCGGTCGCCAAAAAAATTCCCGATGCCCTCGTGCTCGGCGCCGACACCCTGGTCTTCTTGGAACGTGAGATTTTCGGCAAACCCCGTGACGCCGTCGACGCGCATCGGATGTTGAAACAATTATCCGGCCGCACGCATCAAGTCATCACCGGCGTCTCGCTGATGCATCTGCGAGTGCATCGCGAGCGCATTTTTGCCGTTAGTACCGACGTGACATTTTTGTCCCTCGACGAACCTCAGATCAGCCATTATCTCTCCAAGATCAATCCGCTGGACAAGGCCGGCGCCTACGCCATTCAGGAATACGGCGAATTGATTGTCGCGGAAATTTCCGGCTCCTTCAGCAACGTCGTCGGGCTGCCGCTGGAGAAATTAACTGACGAACTGCCTCGGCTGGCGCTGGCATAACCGCAACCGCCGCCAGGACCGTGCGTTTACGCGTCATTTCAAACGCACACCTTGATAGACTTTCACCGCTGAGCCCTCGGCCAGGAATGCTGAGCATGGGCGACAGTTCAACACGCTGAGAAACCGCGGGCCGTAAAGCGCCGCCACGTCGCAGTTCAATTCCGCCGTTTCCGATTCCCAGACCCGCCAGGGCGGATGTTCCACGCGATATTCCAAGGTTGAACCATCTCGTTGCGCCGTGTATCCCCAGTAATGTTCCGTGATGAACTCCTGTTCCGATCCGGCGACCCGGTGTTGCGCGTTGCCGCGTGTTGCAAGTTTTATGAAATTGGCCCGGCCGTTGATTTTCCAGAAATAAGCCGCGGAAGTGATCTCCTCTGGGTGCCCGGGCTTACTCTCAATGAGGTGTGAAGTGGGAAGGGCAAGGTAGGGCTCGTTGTAAAGCGCTCGCGCAATGAAGGCTATGGCCGCGCGTGGAACGATTTCCCGGATGAACACCACCGCCCGGCGCCACCCGGTATCCACTTTGCGCCGGACATAAAAGCGCAGATTGATCTCCTCGAAATTCCGGTGGAACGGAATGCGAACTCCGCGCACGCGGGTTTGGAGAAACAAAAAACCAACCACACTGACAAGCGTTCTGCCGCTCCAGGAATCCAGCTCAGTCCCGAAGGGAACGAGCGGCGTGAGAATGTTCGGGTCAATATCGTAATTCAACATCACCAGATGACGCCATTCGGCGGTCAAAAAAACGGGCGGTAAAATCTGGTGGTCGACGGGCATCCATTCAAGTGCCACTGAGCTCCTGCCAGAGGTATGCACTCATCAATTGCCCCTTCTCAAAGCAGTCCAGGTTGAATTTTTCATTGGGCGAATGTGCGTTGTCATCCGGAAGACCAAGACCAAGCAGCAGCGAATCAGCGCCCAGAATTCTTTTGAACTGGTTTACAATCGGAATCGAGCCGCCTTCCCGCATCAAAATCGGCTTGCTGCCAAACGCTTTTTCCAAGGCGCGCAACGCCGCCTGCGCCGGCCCGCCGGTAGGCAAGACAAAATACGCTTCCGCGCCGTGCCCGGCCTCAATTTCCATTCGGACCGTCGGCGGACAATGTTTCTTGAGATGGGCGATGACCCTTTTCCGGACCTGCTCAGGATCCTGATCGGGCACGAGCCGGCAGGTGATTTTCGCCTTCGCCCACGACGGGATGATCGTCTTGCTGCCTGCTCCCTGATAACCGCTGGTAAGGCCGTTGATTTCAAAGGTCGGACGCGCGCTGCGCTGTTCCGTTGGCGTGAAACCGCGCTCGCCGAAGAGTTGCGGTGAACCCAGCAGTTTTTTCAGCTGTGAATCTTTAAGGGGATATCGCGCAGCCTGAATACGCTCATATTTTGAGAGCGGTTTCACACCGTCATGGAAACCGGCGATCATTATCCGGCCGTTCGCATCGCGGACGGTCGCCAGCAAACGCGCCAATGCCATCGCCGGGTTCTCCACCGCTCCCCCGAACACACCGGAGTGCAGGTCGCGCGAGGGACCGTGCACCGTGATTTCGAAGGCGACAATCCCGCGAAGCGAATAAGTGAGGGCCGGATGTTTCAGGTCGGGCATGCCCGTGTCCGAAATAACGACAGCTTTGCAATCCAATTCGCTGCGGTGGGTCTGCAGAAAGCTGGAAAGGTTTTCACTGCCGACTTCCTCTTCGCCTTCGATCACAAGTGTAAGGTCGCAAGGCAGGGGGGTGCCGGTTTTTAGGTAGGCCTCGATGGCTTTGAGGTGGGCAAAGTTTTGGCCTTTGTTGTCCGTGGAACCGCGGGCAAAAATCTCGCGACCGTCAATCCGCGGCTCGAACGGCGGAGATTTCCACAACTCAAGCGGTTCCGGCGGCTGAACATCGTAATGCCCGTACACCATGAAATGCGGCCGGGCTGAATTGTGTTCGCGCGGCGTTTTCGCAACCACTATGGGATGGCCGTTTGTCGCATGAATGGTTGCGGTGAGTCCAATTTGACGGCAATGCGCGGCCAGCCAGTTGGCGCAAGCCCGCATGTCCTTTTTATGTTGCGGCTGAGCCGACACGCTGGGAAAACCAAGATACTCGCAGTATTCCGTGAGGAAACGGCTTTGGTTTTGTTTCAGATAATCAAGAACACCTTGCATGGGTGAAAAGCTAGAGGATTTTATTTTCCGGCACAATCCAAGAACGGCGCGCGACCCAAAAATGAGGTCCCTTTTTTTGGGTGGCCGAGAAAACGGCCTTCACCATGATCAACGTTTAAGGAAGTCTTGAGGTTTGTGCCGTGCTCACGGCCGAATTGGAGATTCGAAGGTGAAGCTGGATGGCGAAAATATCATCGAGTTCGCGAAGTCGCCTGAAATGCTGCAAATCACGCTGAAGGTGAATTGGAGTGTGAAGTCTGAATTCCCTTACGGCAAACCTCTGCGGCGAGCTTGCAACCCCAATAACAAACCTCCGAACGCAAGCATAACGAACGAGCTCGGTTCGGGAACAGAGGAGGCTGAAAATTGAATGTCGTCTATTTCCCAATAATTATTCTCTCCAGGTGGTGCCGAAAATGTCAGTTGTTCATTTTGGTCCGCCAGTCCTGAGGGAATACTCCCACCATACAAAGTGTAATTCGCCCCGGTCGATAGTGCGGAAAACGCTATGTTTTGACCACCCAGAGAAACTAGCAGCGTCGTTGCCCCACCAGATGCTTGTGCAATGAAAGAAATCGAAGCGGCATCGGATGGCACCAATCCAGTTTGACTTATGGAAACGCCTGCGGGCCCTCCCTCTGCTACTCCACCATATAAATCTACGCTATAGGCTCCATCAAGAGCAGGGGGTGTTGCGGTTGTGCTAAAAATGGCCACACTTGGTGCACCGAGAGACAAAGTATTGTAATTAATGTCAGATTGGACGGTTGTTCCAATATAAGCCGTCCAACCAGGAATGGCATCCTCGGTTGGAACTGGTCCTGCGCTATAACCGGAAACGTTAGCGGCTTCAAAATCCAAGTTCACGAAACCTTGGGCCAAAGCTGAATACATTGAGGTGCCCAGAAGGCAGCAGAAGGAAACCGCAAATTTGAGGTTGGCTTTCATTTTCTTGATAAACCTGAGCCTGAAATAAAAGTTGCCCGGAGCTTATGCTAGCAAAGCCGAAAAATTAGGCAAGAACTAATGCTCCTCACGTTCATCGGCTAAGCCTTGCCAACGTGTGGTCGCAATGAACAATAATATTTGAAAGTATGAAAGGAGAGTTTGTAACTAAAGAAAGCATGAAAACATACACAGCAAAAAAAATAAAAGAAATCGACTTGGCTGGAGCTGGCCAAAAGCTGTTG
>JBEKMT010000209.1:0-8554 GCA_050008355.1 Verrucomicrobiota bacterium | reverse complement strand
GTCCAGTTGGCGAGAAGCAAATTTCCACGGTTGCCGGCGGCGGGTTGGGACAGTGTCACGTCTTTTGAAGAAGGGGTCCTCTATTGAAGAACGACAAAAATGGTGTGCCAGCGGTGGTTGGCTTTCGTTTTGTTGGTAAGGTCATTTCCAACCGAATGTTCGCCCGACCAGTGCGCCGATGACCTTGTCTCCCGCCATGGCCATGCGAAAAAGCTGGTCATCTCCTCCGTCGTCAAAACGAAGCCGCCACAAAGAAACGGTGTAGCTATGCTCGCGCAGCTCTCCGAGAAATGTCGGAGTGACTCCTTTCTGCAGCCGTGCCGCGAGACCCTGGCTTACACGGTGAAACACCTCTGGCTTTAAGCCGCTTTTGAACCTGTCGTCGCCAACTGAAACAAACTTCTCGAAATCATCTGCTGCCGTCGCAGCCAGCAAAGTATCAAAACAACTTTTGATGATGTCATCTCGTGAGTTCATATTTTGCGTATTAGGTGGCATGGTCATTGTCTGGCTTTGGTGCTTCCACATGCTCAAAAACAAGTATCTTCATGCGCGTCAATCCAACCGCCCAACGAATCAGGACGAAAAACAGGGCACTTGAAATGCCCAAGGCTATCGGGCCAATATGCCACATCATATAGACGTAATTCTTGGTGAAGTCGGCTGGACTCTCATCTGGTGCCATCACCATCGCGCCACCAACATTCAAAACGACCATGTAAACAAAACCCAAAACTAACCCGGCGAATAATCCCTTCCCGAGGCGAGCACCGATGCCTGCCAGCCATTGACTTCGATTGGAACCAACCACGACAGCCAGTACACAGCCGAGCAAACATGGGAAACCAACCATAATCGCCAAAAAGTTACGACTGGCACAAAGCCACATATAAATGATCCCGATGCCAATGCCAACGGTTGCTCCAATTAATGCGCGCCACCATGATCGCTGAAGCCAGCCCAGCCAAAGACCAACGACCGGCGTGTAAATAAAGCCGAGCCGATCTGCCAACATAAGGTCATGGTCGCCCGGGCTGTCGACCGGTTGAGGAATCAATGACTCGGCCAAAAGATAGCAAATAACGCCGACTCCTAAGCCGCACAAAAATGCCAGCCCTGGATTCATCTTCCGATTATCTTGTTCGGTGTTCATCATTTGATGGGTGAACGTTACCAACGACCCGAGCCGCCGCAGACCCGCGCAGCGAATTGAGACAGCGGAATACTATGGTGTTATGTTTCAGGTGCTTCCCGTTGTCAATATGGGATTTCCGGATGCCGACGCACCACAATACCCGCTGGCACCCTCTGCGTCGGCGCCCGCAAAATCCCGGCACCGCAACGATTTGATGCTGCGGAGCCTATTTTGAAATGGCGCGATGGAAGATAAACCATCCGTAACCATTGAGCTTGAAATCGGGCAGGCTGGTGTCAATCGGGCGAGGCTCGTCGCTAATACTTACCGGCTCAAAGCCGGCAGCGTCATCCAGTGATACCGAGCCAGTCACGGCGCCGCTGGAAAAATTGATCAAGACCAGAAACTCGTCTTTCTCATCCTTCCGCAGGAAACTCACCACCCGGTTCGTGGCGGAGTTATCCAGCCATTCCACGGATCCACCGTACAGGGCCGGGCTTTGCTTCCGCAGTTTGATCAAGTCATGGTAAATGGCACGCAAAGGCGGGCGTCCGCCGGGATTCCAGAATACCGGCATTTTCTCGAACAATGCCGGGTCGGTGGACTCGGTGGCATCACCTACTTCCATGCCGTTGTAAAACAACGGCACGCCGTCGAGGGTCAGCATCAGGACCTGGGCCGCCAGCGCCGCGGACAGGCCGTAACGCGCCACTGCCCGGGGTTCTTCATGATTGTCAGTAAAGCGCAGGTGCAGGCTTTTGTCTGGAAACGTCTCGTCCGTACGCGTCCACGATTCCTCAATATAACTGGCCGGTTGCAGGCCGTTGATGACGTTGTCCACCGCGTAGTTCATGCTCCAGGAGGAATCAATATCGAACGCATTCGTCAACAATTCCGGTTTCGCTCCCGCATCCGCCAGGATAATGACTTGCGGATTCACCTTCTCCAATTCCGCGCGGGCCTGTTCCCAAAAATCGAGCGGCACGGTCGGCGCCACATCACAACGGAACCCGTCCACGTTGTAATCCGTCAACCAGTATTTCATCATGTCAATCATGTACTGCCGCACTTCTGGATTCGCATAGTCCAGACCCGCCACATCTTTCCACGCTGGATCCGGCGGCGTAATGTTTCCATTGGTATCCTTCAGGTAATAATCCGGATGCGCCATCAGCACACTGTCCCAGGAGGTCTGCCCCGCCACGATATCCATCACCACTTTCATATTCCGCTGGTGCGCCTGTGTTACCAGTTGCTTGAAGTCATTGGTGGTGCCGTAGGCGGGGTTGATCGCATAAAAATCGCGAACCGAAAACGGGCTGCCCAGGGAACCTTTTTGAAGTTTTTCGCCCGTCGGATGAATCGGCATCAGCCAGAGAATATTGAACCCCAAATCATTCAGTTCATCCAATCGCGCTGTGATCGCGTTCAAGTCCCCGACCTGCGAGAAGTTTCGCGGGAAAATTTCATATACCACCGAGCTCTCCAGCCAATCCGGCGACGGCCGCGTCTTAAGGGCGGATGAATTGGCGCGCGCAACTTCCCCGAAAGAAATCGCCAGCCACACGAGACAAAAAACTGCGAACAAAGAGGCCGATTTTAGAACAATGGGTTTCATGGCGTTTGATGGATAGTCCTGTTATGGAGAAGTTAATTTGTATAACCCCAAATTAAATGGCAAAAATCAGGGTTCTGGGTTGATACAACGATCTTTTGTCCGCCGCTCATTTCCGTCAAGGATAAATTGAAACACAAAGATGTGGTGACCCGGGCACGAACCGTGGCGCTGCAAACCTGTCGCTCACACGCCGGGCTTGCGGCTTCCGGGTATAGAATGCGGGACGAACTCCCTGGCTCGAACCGGCGTGCGGAAACAGGCATTTTGTGCGGGGTTATGCGCAGGCCATCTAACGGCGAAGGTTGATCAAACCGTTTGTTCCTTTCACGAATTCCACATGCCAGTCGAAGAAGGCGACGTTCCGCAACTCCGGGCCATGCACCGCTGAATGCGAAATCCACGAGTGCCACCACGGTGGATCGTTTGTGCCGTCCAGCTCCCGGTCCACGTCGCGAAACGCGAAGGTGCCGCTGTAGTTGTTCGTAACGGCCGCCAGCCAGCTCAGGTGCATCGGCTTGAAGGGCGCGCCTGACACAGGCGGGATGGTTTTACCCGGATAGCCGAATGGACGCGTGGTGTTGTCAATGGTCCTCGTTCCGGGAAGAAAACGCAGCGCATTCCGTGAAGCAAAATTGATCTGTATGCCGTCCGGAACGGCGGCAGCTTTGATTTTCATTTGCGCCGGGCAGGTCAACACCGTGGGGACGAGCGTATTTGTCCCCACCGCGGCCGGATCGGGCAGGCCAAGGTATGGCCATAGATAATTTCCAAGTTGAGGATAGTCGGAGTTGACACCGGTGTTTATGCTGTAACCTGAGGCAATTCCAATCAACAGCGGTCCCGGCAGCGAGTCGGCATCATCGTCGGCATACATCTGGACCCCGATGCAGATCTGTCTGAGATGGTTGAGGCATTCGACTCGTAACGCTCTCGCTTTGGCAAATGCCAGTGTCGGCAGTAACAGGGCTGCGATGATGGCGATAATGGCGATAACCGCCAACAATTCTATCAACGTGAATCCGCTCGCTTTTTGCAGAAGATGTTTTCGGTACATGCTTGAGGGGCTCCCTTGGCCCCCAAAGTTAAAAGCCCGGTCGTCGGTGCCCCTTGCAGTGAAGCGGAAAGGCGGAACGCAAAACGTCAGGCTGCATTGGCTCTGGAGACTGGTTTACTCCCATGATGGCGTCGCGGATATAATAAAATGACGGCGGATATAATTGCTACAATCCCTAAATAGCCGTCGAACCTCGGCCAAAATCCCATCTGCCGAATCTCTCGAAACACTAGAACGGCCATCAACAGCGTCATCATGCCGAGAGCAATGCGTGCCCAGCGTGCACCTTGGAACAGAAAAAATCCTGCTACGGCCCCAAAAAGCAAAACGGGGCTGGCAAGAGCTCGCCAATGCCAGTCTTCGTAGGGATAAGAATCCTGGAGCAACTGCCAGTACCACAAAATTAGGATGGAGCTAAAGATTGCGAGCCATGCTGCGCCAAGTATGCGTTGTGTCTTCATATGATTTGTTTGACGGAATCGCGCGGTTTTCGTCACGCATTTTCACACGGCCTCGCGACTCATTCGGCGACCAGGTTGGGTTCACGGGAGATGCAGAAAGCCTGTCGAATATGTCACGGCACGACCGCCGATGCCGACTCGGTCGCCACGATGCTCGCATAATAACTCCCCGCCACGCTGGGAGAGCTGTAGAGCCCGGAGTCTTGAGCGTCCAAGTCTCTCGGCCCAATAGGGAATCAGCGTGCAATGGGCAGAGCCCGTCACCGGGTCTTCGGGAACGCCCGCGCGCGGGGCAAAGAAGCGTGAAACGAAATCACAGTCCTTCCCCGGAGCCGTTGCGATGATGCCTAGACAGTCCAGGCGCCTGAGCTCAGGCATGTCTGGCTGGAGGCTGCGGACAGCCTGCTCGGTCTCGAAGACGGTGAGGTAATCACGCGCTTTGGCGGTGATTAACGGCTTGGCGCGAAGCCCTGCGACCAATTCCGGTGGCGCGTCACATGGGACGGCCGGGCGGGCGGGAAAGTCGAGCGTGAGTAACTCTCCGTCGCGCGACACCGTGAGGACGCCGGAACGTGTCTGGAAACGGACGACGGTAGCGCGGTAGCCAAGGTGCCGAAAGATAACATGAGCCGGAGCAAGGGTTGCGTGCCCGCACAGGTCCATCTCCAGCGACGGGGTGAACCAGCGGAGATCGAAGAATGCATCACGCTGTACCACGAAAGCCGTCTCTGCCAGGTTGTTTTCCGCAGCAATGGATTGGAGAACGGGGTCGGGCAGCCAATCCGTTAGCAGACAGACTCCGGCAGGATTGCCGGAGAAGAGACTGCTGGCAAAGGCATCAACTTGGTAATACGGGATGCTCATGCATTGAATATAAGTGGTAAGTCGCGCATGGCAATGCTTGACCGGCCGAACCAACGCTTACTCGCAACATGAAGCTCCGGTCTTCCTGCAATAGCCAGCGCCAACGGCGGGTGGTTCTGGCCGGATCGGCGGCATGGTCAATTTCATAACTTACCAAAACTTCCACCAAGGTCTGTGCTCCGGCATGCCTGCTGGCACGTTAACTGTCGGAGGGAGCGTCGGCCGCTTAACAGTCGGTGCCGCCGTCGGCTTTGGTGGCAGGTTTATCCGCACGGTTAGATTCTAGATTTTAAGTGATACTTTGCTGCATATCGACTTTGCCACACTTCAGTTTTATTTCAGGCGCTCATCGTTGTCAACCTGGGTTTCCCGAATGCCTGCCCAGCGTGCGGTGAGAGATGACTTTTTCATCAATGTTCTCCATGCTGCAAAATGGGCTGTTCCTGAATTTATTGCCACGAGTTTTCACACTGCCTCTCGACCAGAAAAGCGGCGCAGTGGTGGGATGAGTGGGTCATAATTCAGGAGGATTTTCCTTCCTCGGTTTTTGGTCCTCCTCGTCCTGTTGTAATTCTTCGTCGATGTTTTTATCCGCATCCGGGGACATTGGATCAACCCGGTCCAGTCCTTTGTCAATCATGTATACGATGAAGCCCGCGCCCAAGAGCATGGATGCGTAAAACCAATGGTACGTCATCGCGTTGTGAAACTCTTCGGGCTTGCTGTTTATGGTGATGGTATAAGAAATGCGATTGTATCGGCTGGTTGGCGAGCGCGTGCTGCCACGATGTTCATCATACGCGGCGCTTGCCAATAAGAAAATGCCGGCCGCGATGAGGATGTATGAAGCAATGCGCATGACGCGGCAATCGCCGGGCCGGGAATTTACCGCAGGCATGCGGTAAATCTCGGTTCCCGTATTGACGTTGTATTTCAGACGCTGCCCGTTGTCAACTTGGGTTTGCTAAATGCCGGCGCAGTGCGCCACAAGAACCGGTGGCCTTCGTTGCCTTGACCACAGCGCCGTTTGGCGGCCGTTCTCTAAGCGGCATATCCACGGGTGGTCAACCGACATAAGTTTTGCCTCGCAGGCGGCAGGTCGCTCATCGCCATGATTGAGGAGGCCGCACCGGGAAAAGAACTTGCAAATCCAGTGTGCAGTAAGAGAATCACGAACACCAGCCACGCGGGTCGTGGGCAGGAAACCAAAAAGGAAATGTCAGCCAATGTTATTAGCCATTCGCTCAGACTGTGCATGCGTTAACACGCTGGTCGCAGCGTCTATCCACGCGAGACAACTCCAGAATTCGCACCGCCGGCCATCCAAATTATGAAGAGTATCGTCAAATGTCTTTTGATCGGAGCGGGCCTGGCCACCGGCCAGCTTCATGCGCAATATCAACCATTGCCGGGAGAAGGACCATCGATCGAAGGGGCGCTCAGTCCCGGACAGCTGAAATCGTTGGAACAGTCCTTTACGATGACGCCACAACTGCGGGCCGTCCGGGATGCGCTGGCACACAACAGCGTAGGCTCGCTGGTAATCAACCCCGACGTGGAGAATGGCCCGGATGCACTGTTTACCAAAGAGATCGCGGAACCCGGCTCCATTGCCGACCAGCAAGACTCCGGGCGTTGCTGGCTGTTTGCCGGCCTCAACGTCCTCCGGCCGGGAGTCATCGCCCGGGAAAAGATGAAAGACTTCATGCTCTCGCAGGCGTATGAACAATTTTATGAAGAGCTGGAAGCCGCGAACCGTTCCCTCGAGCTCGCCATCAGCCTGCGCCAGGAACCGATTCACAGCCGCCGCCTGGACACCTTCCTCCAAAATCTGATCAGCGACGGCGGCAATTGGAACTACGTCCGCGCCTTGATCCAGAAATACGGGGCCGTGCCGGAGTCGGTCATGCCGGATGACTATGCCGCCTCACATTCGGACGAAATGGCCGGGCTGCTGTCGGCGCGTCTGCACAAGGCGGTGATCGAGATCCGCCAACCTTCCCACGACGGCGCCGGCGTAGCTGAACTTCGCCAATTGAAAATGGCCGCCTTGCAGGACATTTATAAGATTCTGGTGCTTTGCCTGGGTAAACCGCCGGAGACATTTGACTGGCGGTACGAAACCAAGGACGACAAAGTCAGTCCCCTGGTAAGTTACACGCCCGCATCCTTCCGCCAAAAATTTCTGCAAGCGGACCTGGACCGGTTCGTGAGCTTTGCCAACTATCCTGGCCAGCCGATGCATGCCCACCTGGAATGGGCCTGGGAACGGAACATGGCCGACCAGCCGGACCTTGAAGCCGTCAACATCGACATGAAGGAAATGGTGAACATGACGCTCAAATCAGTGCTCGCGGACCAACCCGTCTGGTTTGCCGCCGACTCCTCGGCGGAGGGCGATAAGGAAAAAGGGCTCTGGCTCAAGGACCTCCAGGATAAGTCAGATTTGTTTGGTGTTGATTTCTCGATGAGCAAGGCGGACGCGCTCGCCTATGATGGCGGTTCGCCCGACCACGCCATGGTGATTACCGGCGTGGATCTGCGCCGGGGCAATCCCGATAAATGGAAGATCGAGAACTCATGGGGAAAAAAAGTCGGCAACGATGGCTGGTTTATCATCGACAATAATTGGTTTAACCTCCACGTCTACCAGGTCATCATAGACCGCCGTTTCGTCCCGCCTTCATTATTGGCCTTGACCGCACAGAAAACGATTCTGTTGCCGCCTTGGGACCCCTTCACCGATTGGGCGAAGGAACACTGACCGACCGACTTGGTAGAAGTGGGTTTACATATCGTTATCCTGAGGTCATAACCGAATGTTCTCTAGCTTGCTCCGCATGAGAAACCTGATCTTGTCCGGAACCATCTGGTTTGTCGGCTGGTGTTGCATCTTGAGTTTGCCGGCGTTTGGGCAGACCAATCTTCCAGCTCAGCCGGTGAAGCTTGAATTCATCCGCATCGGCAAGGATAGGCGGCAGTTCGTCATGGCGGATTCGGGTCTGAAATTTACCCCGTGGGGCTGCAATTACGATCACGACCGGTCCGGACGGTTGCTGGAACAATATTGGGAGAAGGAATGGGACACGGTCGCCCGGGATTTTGCGGAGATGAAAACGCTCGGTGCGAACACGGTGCGGATCCATTTGCAGGTCGCACATTTCATGAAGTCCGCCGGGGAACCGAATCGGGAATCGCTCCTGCGGCTGGGCCAACTGGTGTCGCTGGCGGAGCGGACGGGACTCTACCTGGATATAACTGGCCTGGGCTGTTACGACAAAACAGAAGTGCCGCGATGGTATAACGACCTCAACGAAACGCAGCGGTGGGATGTGCAGGCGCGTTTCTGGGGTGCGGTGGCAAACACGTGCAATCGAAGCCCGGCGGTGTTTTGTTACGACCTCATGAATGAACCGGTGGTG
>JBEKMT010000208.1:0-8648 GCA_050008355.1 Verrucomicrobiota bacterium | reverse complement strand
GTTTCACCACCATGAGTTCACGGGGCTGACTGGTAGGTCCATGGGGGTCGAGAGCGGGATGCTGTAGGCGGAGACGTGGCTGTCGCCCCAGAGCATGACGGTGTAACATTGGCCCCGGTTGTTGTGCCAGATGCTGCGATCGTCGGTATTGCCGCGATTGGGATGCCAAGTCCAGTCGCCCTGGATTACCTTGGTGGTCGGGGCGACGGCGATACGGCTGCTCTTCATGGATTGGCCGGCGGAAGTGTTTGCCGGGCTGTTTACATCACCAAAGGGATGTTCAACACCAAAAGCGTCGCCCTGCCATTCAACGAGGTAACTGTTGCCGAAAACACTCCAGCACGTTGCGCCGGGCGGAGTGGGATGGGCGACATAGGAGTCTCCGTGGTCGGACGGGCAGTGAAAAACCTGGCCATTGCCCTGATAGTTGTACAGGGGCCGGTTGGTGGCGGCGACGAAGAAATCATAAGAGCCGTCCTGGCCGCCGAGGGCGTTCCAATCGGCGAGGCGCGGCAGGACGTCTGAGTTGTCGCCGGTGTAAAGCACCAGAGCGACGCCAATTTGCTTTTGGTTGGAGACGCAAACAGACTGTTGTGATTTCTTTTTGGCTTTGGCCAGGGCGGGCAGGAGCATAGCGGCCAAGATGGCAATGATGGCGATGACGACAAGCAACTCGATCAGTGTAAAACCCACAGTGTTTCCGCTGCGTGGCTTCATACTGGTTTGGACTTGGGATTTACCATTTGGTTTCCGGTCCAAGCCAAGCGTGGACCTTTTTGGCGATTCTTCGTGATTCTCTGCCGGCCCCGGAGATTGGCAATAAAAAATTTTGGCATCCAAACCGCGTTCCACGAAATGAGAAAGTGGAAGATTTTGGGGTCTGACTTTTAAAATTGCTTGCAAAACTATAAAGCTGGAAGAGAATCGCGCGTGTCTCACGCTGGCCGTGGGCAAAAAATCAAAAAGGAAATCCCGATTAATTGCAGCTTTCGGGTTTTGGAGAATGAGGCATGATCATCAATTTATCGGATCCCCGAAGCAGAGGCCAAAACGCGAGCCCACTTTTGAAAATTTCGAGCACCCAGTGCTCGAGCCAAAGAATCCGAAATCCTCTGATCCGATTTGTTCTGGTGCTGGCGTTTTTGGCGCTTCGGGCTTCGTTGCAGGCCCAAGATTGGGAGCTCTCCACCAATGACGGGGCGATTACGATTGAATATTATTATTCTGACACCAATACCGTGGTGGATATTCCCGCCACGATAAATGGCTTGCCGGTAGTCGCCATCACGGCCAACGCGTTTTCCAGCGACGCCATGGTGACCAGCATCTCGATCCCCTCCACCCTCACGAACATTGCGACCGGGGCATTCGAATACTGCACCAGCCTGTCGTCCCTGACGGTGGCCGCGCAGAATCCGGTTTACAGCAGTTTAAACGGAGTCTTGTTCAACACGAATCGGACCATACTCCTTGATTATCCCCCTGCCCTGGCGGGGAATTATACGATTCCCGGCACCGTTACCGTCGTCGGCACCAATGCGTTTTTGGATTGCGGCGGCCTGACCGGCGTCACACTCCCCGACGGCGTCCGCAACATCGAAGACTACGCGTTCAACGGCTGCACCGGCCTGGCCAGCCTCACGCTCCCCAACAGTGTCACCAACCTGGGGCTGTCTGCTTTTGGCCTTTGCACGCACCTCGGCAGTTTCACTTTCGGAAATGGCATCACCAGCGTCGGTCCGTTTGTGTTTGGCGGCGCCGGTTTGACCAGCATTACATTTCCCGACGGCATCACCAACATCGGGCAATACGCATACTTTAACTGCACAAGCCTGACCAACCTGGTGATCGGCAACGCTGTCACCACGATCGGCGAAGGCGCATTCAGCAACTGCACCAAGCTGACCAATGCCGTGGTTCCGGCCAGTGTCATCAGCATCGGACAACAGGCATTCTACAACTGCCTGAACCTACTGTCGGTGACTGTGGCTGGGCAGAACCCCTCGTACAGCAGCACCAACGGAGTGTTATTCAACAAGAACCAGAGCACACTTGTAGTGTATCCCGCCGGCTTGACCGGGAATTATACCACCCCCAACACCGTCACCAGTGTCGGTAACTTCTCGTTTAGTTCGTCCAGCCTGACCAACGTCGTATTTGGCGACAGTGTGACCAGCATTGGAACCAATGCCTTCGACGCAGCGTTCGGGGTGACCAGCGTGGATATCGGCGATGGTGTCACCAACCTCGAAGAAGGTTCGTTCTACCAGTGCTATAACCTGGCGAGTGTCAGCATCGGCAACCGCGTTGCCATGATCGGGGATTATGCCTTTTACGACTGCTACAGCCTGACCAATATCACCATTCCCGCAGGCGTCAGCGACATTGAATCCTACGCGTTCTACAACTGCAGCGGGCTGACCAACGTCACATTGTCCGACGGGTTAACCAGCATCGGGGCGGGTGTGTTCTCCAGTTGCACCCGATTGGCCAGCATCATCATCCCCGACAAGGTCATCAGCATTGGAGAAGGCGCGTTTGGTTACTCAGACTTGCAAAGCGTTTATTTCACAAGTAACGCACCCAGCGGGGATTCCACGGTGTACGAGGGCGACAGTGACGTGACGAATTATTACCTGCCCGGAACTTCGGGCTGGACTACTAATTTTGCCAACTTTCCAACCGTGCCGTGGGTATTGCCAAATCCAATCGTGCTGAACAACGGAACGGGTTTTGGGGTCCGCACCAACGGCTTCGGCTTCACCGTCTCCTGGGAAACCAACCTTACGGTGGTGGTGGAAGCCTGCACGAATCTCGCGAAACCCGCGTGGCAACCGCTGCAGACCAATACGCTCGCCCTCACCAACGGCTCTTTCTATTTCAGCGACCCGCAGTGGAAGAATCATCCGCAGCGTTTCTACCGGATCGACGGGACTTAGAGCACAGGAGGGGATCCGTTCTTGATTCTTTGATATCACATGAATTCGCTCTTTGTGACCGGAAGAATGGAGATCACCATACCCGGATCTGATTTATCGCCGGGGGACGCTTTTTCCAGACCGATACGGTCAATGAGGTTGCCCGGGAGCGTGATAGTGTTCCCATGAATAGTCACCTGGGACGTAATGTCGGTGGCCTGATTCGCCAGAATGTCCTGTGCGAGAATGGTCCGACCTGACACCGGCGCATCGAACACCAGGGTCAGGGAATGGTAATGGCCAAAGATTCCGATCGGCCCTGATAATTTGCCGACCACGAGCGTGATATCGGCCAGCGGCGTCCAATATTTTCTATCGGCGGGGCTGGTACAGAGGGTTCGGCCCAAGGTGGCGATGGTGACGGCGCCACTGGGATTGCGGGAGGCGATAACGAAGGGTGGTTCACCGGCAGCGACCTTCACTGCGGGCAGCGGCAATGCACCGCGCGTGATTCTTGCGGGAGCAGAGTTCGTGGCCCATTGGCCCGGGGTGGTGGTGGCCCATCCTTCAAGGGCCTGGAAACACCAGTCATCGGTCAAATTCACCGGGTCGATGTTGACCTGCCCATCCACCGCGAAAGGCGGGGCCACGCGATGCCACAAGACGCCACGTTCCACTTCATTCAGGCAATGCTTCAAGTCCCGGGCGACCGGGGGAAAAACAAAATCCTGCCGACCATCCGGGAGGTTTCCCGCGAATGGATGGCGCATGATGCCGATGGCACAACCCAGGGCGGCGCCGATGGTGGGTTCATCCTCGCAATTAATAATGGCCCGGGCATTGGGTTCGGCGACCTGCCGGATGCCCCGGCAGACGCGGGACAGTGTGACTGGGATGGAGGTGATGGCCTCGATATCGTAAGTCCGGAACACATCCGCAAATGGAACGCAGCTCCAATTAATGGCATGCTCGACCTGAAGTCGGGGCGCATAGATATGGGACCAATCCGTAAGTTGGCGTCTCCAACGGGCATCCCCGGAATGCGCTCCCCAATCCACTTTCCAATAACCCCAGCCGGCTGAGTTCATCCATTGCAACCGTTCGGCATAAAAATCACGGTCGCTCAGGTTCCGATCTGCCGCAGACTTGTTGGCGCAAATCCAACCGCCCACGGCACGCCAGCCTCTGCCCTGAATAGCGGCATTCAATTTTTTAAGCTTCCCCGGCTCGGCTCCGGACGAAGCGAAGGTTGGGAAACGCTCCGGGCTCAATTTGTCCGTGCCGAAATCGTAGTTGGTGAAACCGACATCCCATGAATCATCCATGACAAAATAAAGGTCGCCCCGGATGCGCGGATAGAACCCGGCCCAGTCCTGGTATTTTCCAAGGCCGAAGATGTTACTTTCCGTCATGGCGTCCCGCTGACTCCGGCCACTCGCATAACTGATCGTGTAGCCTTGAATGTTCCAGGTGCAAAAATAATCGGGCGCACTTCCGGGCGTGACGGGAACCAAATTTTCAGCCTTCAGTTCAGCATGGATGGCAGCATCAAGCATCAATAGCGATGCCATCAGCAAGAACAGGGAGCGTTTCATCATTTAATCTACCGCGCCTGCATGAGCCACCTAACCGAAAACAGCTCAGCCGCTGCGGATGCCGTACAGCCTTAGTTCAACCCGTCACGCTATTGAAACCTCACTCTGACACGACCCGGACAAAGCCTTGCGGGGACGGGGCGAACAAGGAGAGCGGAATCGAGATCGTTTTCAAGGTTCCATTGCCGGTGATATTCGTATAAACCTGCCAGCTTCCGGAGGCCAAGTTGGTCCGGTATTGGACGGCAGCGGTGACACCGAGTTGTGAGGGAAACTGAAACTGAAATTCCGATTCGCTGGTCAGCGGGTTCAACAAATCAATCGTCACCGGCGCGCTCAAGGCGTTGATCAGATTGGTTCCATTCATGGTGCCGAGGCCGGTGCACAGGTCGTAGTTGGCCATGGCGTAGAACAAATCCGGACTTTCCGACCAGGTGTTGTTGCCGGAAGTGATGTCATGGAAACACTTGGCATAATTTGACCCTGTGGCGAGGGCATAGATGGCGGGATTGATGAATCCAGCGCTCTTGCCTCCACGGGCTGCGGACTGCTCGTTGACGAGCGCCATGAAACCGGCCCAGAGCGGCGCGGCGCAACTCGTGCCGCCATTGCCGTCGAAGGCGTAATCGCTGTCGTCGCCGTTGTCAAAAATCTCATAGACGTTGTCCGCATTTGCCGCCACATCCGGTATGTTTCGAAAGCCGGTCGAACCGCCCCGGCCGGCGAGGTTGCTGATGTTCGTCTGCCAGCTTGGTATCGGATAATAACTGCTGATGCCACCGCTGCTGCCGTCACCATCGTAGCCCTGGTCTGGATATTCAGTTCCCCAGTTCCACACCACTTCCGAAGCCCAGGAGGCGCCCGCGCCATTCATGGCAAGGGTCGTCCCGCCCACTTGGGTGATGTATGGATTGCTGGAGGGCGCATTGAAGGTCGCCGGGTTGTCAACGCCATTCACTGAATTGGAGCCGGTGGTAAAAGCGTCGCTGTCGCCGGATGCGTCGAAAAATGACTGTCCCACCGCGTCCATACTCATGAAAATGGCGTCCGTGGTGTTGGTCGGGCCGTCCCAGGCCCAACAACAAGCCAAGCTTAAGACGTTGCTCCTGGCCAGCATCGCGTTCAAGACATCGTTTTGATTTCCATTTTCTCCGGCCTCAAACGAGACAATTTTGGACAACCCGGGCGCGATCGCCATGGCCATTTCGATATCGAGTTCCGTTTCGCCCTCGCCGCCGTTGATGCCGGTGGACGGCTGGCCGTCATAGTTGTCCAGCAGGACGGGTTCAATGATAATGTTCGTCCGCCCATTTCCGGCCTCCTTTGCGTAATTGAAAATATCATTAACGAAATAGCCGTCGAACTCGAACAACCCGACGCTTTGGCCTGCGCCAGTCAAGGTGGTGCCGGGCACGTAGGCATTGCGAAAATCATTGCCAAAAAAGTCTTCGGAGCCGTCGGGAGCAGTGCCATATCTGACGACATCGTGCATCTTCACTTTCCTCACCCGCTTCGGATGCGGCCGCGAAAAATTGTTCAAGCCTTCCACGTCTGCCACCGGCAGGGACGCGTCTACTGTCGCACCGGTTTCTGGCGCAAAAAAATCACGAGGCTCGGTCGGGTGATGGTAGGTCCGCAGGGTGACATGAAATGCCTTTTCGACCGCGGCGGCCGTTCCGGTGACATCC
The DNA here is from genome assembly GCA_050008355.1 of Verrucomicrobiota bacterium. Lineage (GTDB taxonomy): Bacteria > Verrucomicrobiota > Verrucomicrobiia > Limisphaerales > UBA11358 > UBA11358. The sequence goes on along the minus strand of JBEKMT010000208.1, from coordinate 2,447 downwards.
AGCAACAGCCGGTTTTCATGTGTCGCCACCACGGTCAGGCCGTTGGTTCGAGCAAAATCCTTGACCGCCGCGTAATCCTGCTCCGTGGGGCCAAAGCGCGCGGTCAATTCCTCGCGACTGAGAAAATGGCGAAAATTCGGGCTGGCAGGGTCGGAAATCTGCGCGACAAAACTCGCCAGTCCGGCCGGGTCGCGCATAGGCAGGCCAATGGCCAACCACAACCGGTTCGTCCCCGGCAAACGTCCGGTGGGCGTCAATCGTGACACCGCCTGCACATAGCCGCCATTGAGCTGTTTGACGTGCCCCGGTTCAGCGGCTAAGAGAGTGAGCGCCATCGACATAGCGGTTAACAGGCAAAAAAATGTTTTGAGATGCATGTCTTCGGGATTCAGACTCTGGCAGGCACTTTCACAAGGCGGATTCGCGAGCCAGATACAGAGTTAAATTTCGTTGGATAGTTGGTATGACAATTCCTTGGATTGCAGGCGATGAGTTAGAATGGGAAGCGGCGGCAAAAATCTTTATCAGGCTTATCAGGGCTTAATTATTTACAACATTTTGACCACACTCAGGTCTAATCGAGATATCCCACTTGAACCGGTACCCAGCCGCAGACTGCGCGGGCCATTTGTGTTTTTTCAATTCTCGTCCCACTCCACAGTTTTGCAAGTCCTTTTTGAATTCCCGGAACGGTCAGTTCTTAACATCGCAACATCAATACCGAGTCGCACCACGATACTGAATATATTTAATTGCGAGACTATTCGACGTGGACTTGGTAGAATCTGGTGAGGCCAGTAGCACCAGTATCGGTCAAAGTAATTGTTCCGCCGGTGCCGCCAATGGTTTGAACGGTCGTCCAGTCTGCATCACTCAGGGAAATCTTGTATTCCAGAGTGTAGTTGAAGCCAATTTGCGTCGGCACGGAAAGCGTGAAGGTGGTGCCGGTCAATTTTGGACGGCTAATCGTTGGCGACGCAGCGGTTCCAAGACCGGGGATTTCCAGGGAATTTAAGGTATTGGAGGAATTCAACGCGTCCAAATCACCGGGGGGTATTGCACCAAACTCGTACTGTTCAATCGCCCAGGCAGGCCATGAGCCGATTGATGGATTGGGATCGATATTCGGGCTGTCGTTGATGTCTGCCACCCAAAGAGGACAAGCAATCGGCGACGCCAAAAAGTCATTTATGAGTTGCGGACTAATGTTCCCGGCATATCCCTGCGTCATATATAGGATCGGAGCAGGCAGCGAAGGGTCGTCTGCCTGCAATTGCATTGTCCACACAGCGATCCATTCTGCGATTTCCGGCCAACTCCATCGGGGGTAACCGGAAATGGAATCATCCGGGCTCGCAAAACCTCCGTAGCCCTCTTCGTCCTCTACATCGAGGGCAGGCAGCAAGTGGCCGGCCGTGAGATAAGGTTTGGCAATCCGATAAAAAGAATCAGCAGCTGCCTGGGCATCTGCAATGATTTCGGCAGCATCATTGGGATCGGAGACTTTCGTCGAGGGGTCCGCGTATTCATCAGGATCGGCATATTCGAAAACGCCAAACGTGAAGCCATTCGTGACTGCGGGCACGGCTGACATATTCGATGGAAGAAAGCTGTTGGCGTTGTCGCCTTGCGCTGCCTTGACAATAAGAAAGTCAGGTGAGCTGGAAACTTCCTGTTGCCAATTGATGGGGTCGGCATCGGCATTGAAATCTGCGCCCAGAACTTCAATAGGAGCGCCATCAGGAATGGGGAACGTCGCGCCAGGGAAAAAGGTTGCTCCGCCGGCGCGAGGAGTGAATCCCGGCGCGGTTATCGTTCCAGCCGAAGCCATGTCGCCGGCTGGAATGGGCGCGGAGATGGCAGTCATCAGCCCGCTGTTTGCGACCACCAACCCGGAAAGGCACCCCAACGGGCTGATACTGGCGTGGATAATGGTGAAGATTCGCAATATGATAAATTTCCTTGCGGATGAGCGTTGAATTGCCTGCCGGCCTCCCGTGATATTTTCCATTTTTGACGGGCAACTCGTTTCCAGTCAGTTTCAAAAACTCCATGCCACGCTATTTATCAATCCCTTGATCACTTCAATATTGATAAGCAGGTTGGTGCGGTGAACATAAATCACTCGCCTGCCATCACGCGATAAAACTTTTGGGGGCCAAGGTGAACATCAGTGCTATCGTCGTTCCAAATTTCAACCGGGGAGGTGAGAGTAATGTTGGTCAAAGTATTCCACGAATTTGTGTTGCTCAAATCCGTGGTGCTTTGAATGAGGTAATTGTAGCCAACGGCTCCTTGAATAATAACGCCGGCGAAGATACATAGTGATATATTGGCTGGATTCACAACGACCTGCTCCGGATTATTTGTCAGACTGCCATAGGGGTTGCTCACGACCACCGAATACAAACCAGCGTTGGTAAATTGAATGTCCGACAAAACCAAGT
>JBEKMT010000207.1:0-8663 GCA_050008355.1 Verrucomicrobiota bacterium | reverse complement strand
GATGGGGCAGGAACATTACGGGGCGGAACGGCAGGAGACCGCCGAGGCGAAGGCGGAGCGCGTGGTGGGAGAGGAAGTGAAGCGATTGAAAGGGCGGGAGGCAGACTTGCGACTACGAGCGAAAGGCGATCCGGGCAAATTGGCGATCGCGGCCCGGCTGCGGAGGGAGACGGTGATGACGGTAAAATGGATAGCGGAACGATTGCTAATGGGGACGAGTGGCTATGTCAATCACTTGTTGTATCACCTGCGAAAGGCCGGCAAAGGCAAGCGCACAATATGACAATATCAAGAACCGACCCCTTGACGTTGATGATGGGTTGTGGTTTCAATTTCACCCTCATCTCATCAAAGGCGGAGATCCTTTTCACTCAATTTTTCAAAGCTATTTTGGACAGTAGTGATGGACCAGGTGGCTTAACTCCAAAAGTTCCGGATTCAATGAATTTACAATAATAAATGAACGCAAACGTTCGGTCAAAACTTGATGAAGTTTTCAGTTACCCGTTTTTTCAATCGGTGGGTAAGCCGTTGCCTGCGTCCGTAACGTCTGTGAACACATGGCCTGCTGCCGCTAAAATGTGTCGCTCGCACAAATGGGAAACCTGTCAGCTTATGGCAAGGAATGCCCTTCATGGAAAAATTGAGGCGCGATATCCTGAGGACAGAATAAACCATTCCTTTTGGCATAGATTTCAAGAATGGGGGCCACTTTCCGATGAACTTCGACCTTTAATTTTATTCTTCGTTGATGGTTTGCTTGCCAAAGTTCAGTTACAAGACAAAGCCCTCAAAAATGTCAGAGATGCTCTTTCTTGGGATGTTATGGCGATTTGCATCGAGCAGGAGTTTGCAGATATAGTTAAGCCATTTTTCTACATCCCAGTGGTCGAGCCTTGGTATGCGGCAGGCCATTTTCCTTGTGGGTGGGATGGGGACGAATTTCCTGATGCTTGGGACGGAATTATCCGTGGTGGACAATTGATAGTGTTCTAAGAACGTGGTGTATCCGTTCGCCAAGACTTGCCGATTTTGCTTCTCCTTGAAAGAGCTACGTGTTACGAACTTTTTTGGCATCGTAAAAATTGCCGAATTGGCGTCGTAAGGTTTTTGGACGTTTGACCGCACTCCCATCGTAATTGGTAGCCGAATAGCCGCGCTCTGATCGTAAGGTTACGACACGGCTGGTTCATTTTGGATTTTCAAGTGGCCGGAGGATTTCTCACCACATTGGCATCGTAAGGACCGTTCCCAGTCAGGTTGCCGCACTGGCTTCGTAAGGCCGGGATTTTGCCGTTGCACCAGCTTTGGGCCGAACTGGCGTCGTAACATTATGAGGCCAGCGGCCGGATTATGTGTCCGCCTTCGCTACGCTATGGCGCGCCGGAGCCGGTGATCCGGCGCATGGCGTCATGGAAGGACAGGCCAAGGACCTGGATGTGGAAGTCAATGGCATTGCCGGCGAGGTTGCGTTCCGGCCAGCGCCAGTAGCTGTCTTTGACGATGAGGCCGGGATAGGCGGTCAAAATATAATTACCGGCCTCGCATGCGATGATTTGGAGGCCGCGTTGCTGGAGCAGCGGTACCAGCGGGGCCAGCCGGGCGGAACGGATTTGTTCGCGCGACCATCTTGGGCCTGGCGCACGACCATTATGAGGCGATGGGCTGGTCACAGTCTTTTCTCCAATGGGGTTGAATGAGGACGCGATTGACCTGCTTGAGGTCGACGATGCGGGTCTGGTCGCGAACGGCTTCGATGAGCGCGCCCAGACACAGGTTGCGGGTGCGGCGCAACAGACCTTCGCCGGAACGCACGATCAGGGCCAGCGCTTCGGGCGTGAAGGTGTTGTGACCCAGGCCAGCGCGGTCGAGCTGATCCAAGATAAACTGTTCGACGGTTTCGGGAGCCAGACGCGGCAGGAGTGCGGAGTAAGTGACCCGCGAGCGGATTTCCTCATTGATGGAAAGCGACAGGGATGGCAGCAAGGGCGGCTGGCCGATCAGCACCAAGTTATGGGAACGTGGAAAGTCCTCGCATAACAGGCGAAGTTTGCGGAGGCAGTCCGGGGGCATGAGGTGGGTGTCGTCAATGATGGGGACGAGCATTTTGGCGGCGCGATGGACGCTGAAGGCTTGCTGCACCAGCAGCCGTTCACAGTGGTGGTCACGGCCCTCGAACTCGATCTGAAAGGCTTCGTCTTACCGCCGCCGAACGCGGTCTGGAGTTGGATGACGGGATCGCCGTCCTGACAGTTTAAGCGGCAGGCAAACTTGATATTTCCGGGATTTGGCGTCTTCCTTGAGATTGGGCCCCGGGCAAAGCACCCGCAACATTTCTTCAAAGCCCTGGCGGGGTATCATTTAATCAACAGTTAAAGGGGCATCAGTCGGTTCTCCGGCAGAAAAAACGCGCGCCAGCAGAAAAAGAACTTTCAAACCTTTGGAGAGCCAATAGAATCTCGAAATAATCCCTCGCGAGTCCCGGGCAAGCAGCCTGGTGGCACCAATCTGTTAAAGCGGGACCGTTAAACGAACAACATCCAGGATCAATCACCATCCAAAAGGCCAAAATGAAAAGACGTGAATTCATCAAAGTGAGTTTGAGTGCAACTGCGTTGGCAGCCATTCCGGCATGCACCAGCGAGTTTTCGCGGGTCGGCGGAGGCGCCGAACCCGCACCAGGCGGGGCTTCCCCAAATCTCGGGATGGCGGCACGCCGCCGCGAATTGTTGGATTTTGACTGGCTTTTCAAACCGATGCCGGTGGCCGAACTCAAAGATGCGGTGGCTCTGAACCAATGGGTCTGGACCAAGGAGAATGCAGAACCAGCGGACGCGATGAGCAAGCCGGATTTGGATACCTCAGGTCCGGATTGGAAAACCGCGGACACCGCCAATCCGCAAATGGATTTCACCGGCTTTGGCTGGTTTCGTGCGACGCTGCCGGAACTGAGCGGGCCGGGGCGCACGGTTTCTTTCACCCACGTGGATGACAACTGCGACGTTTACCTGAACGGTAAACTGGCCGATTCCCACCAGGGCTGGTCGGCACCGTTTACGGTGAATCTGGACGCGGCCTGGAACACCGGCGGCCCGAATGTACTGGCCGTGCGCGTGGAGAACACTGGTGGTCCGGGCGGTATTTACGGCGACGCCGCTTTCGGTCGTTTACCGGCGACGGAACCTTTTTTCGCGACGGATTGTGATGACAGTGCCTGGCGCAAAGTTCAGGTTCCGCATGATTACATTGTGGAGGGTGAATACAGTTCCAAGGCGGACACCGGCCATGGCTCGCTGCCGGTTTTTGCGGCCTGGTATCGAAGGAAATTTTCGGTGGCCGAGGCGGATCGGGACAAATGCATCTGGCTTTATTTCGAGGGCGTTTTCCGCGATGCGAAGATTTATGTAAATGGTAAATGGGTGGGCAGGCACCCGGACGGCTACACGTCTTTTCATGTGAACATTGCCGATGTGGTCCAATTTGGCGCGGAAAACCTGCTGGCAATTTATGTGGACCCGGCTGATTTTGAGGGCTGGTGGTATGAAGGGGGAGGGATTTACCGGCACGTCTGGCTGAACGTGGCCGACCCGACCCATGTCGCCCCTTGGGGCGTCTACGTCACCAGCACGGTCACCGATGTGACCGGCGCTGCTGCGGCCAAATTGCAAATTGAAACGACGGTGGCGAACCGTACGCTGGAAACGCAAGACTGCTCCGTTACCTCCACGGTGCTGGACCCGGACGGCCAGCCGGTGGGTACGGCGACGGATAGCCTGCAAGTGCCTTCCTGCCCCATCCCATCCGATGCCCGCGAGAAAATCCTTTCTTCCGACAATGTGGAGCAACCGAGTTACCTGCACACCGGAACCAAATTGAGGCAAGAGGTTAACCTGTCTTCCGCACGGCTTTGGTCCCTCGAAGAGCGGAACCGCTATACCGTGGTTACCGAAGTTTCGCGTGACGGCAAGATCGTGGATCGTCACACGCAAAAATTCGGCATTCGAACGCTACGATTCGATCCCAACGACGGCTTCTTCCTGAACGAAAAATCCGTGAAATTAAACGGCGTCTGCAACCACCAGGATTTTGTGGGTGTCGGAATCGGCATGGCCGACAGCATCTTGTATTTCCGGATGAAGAAGCTGCAGGAATTTGGCTGCAACGCGATACGCTGCTCGCACAACCCGATGGCGCCGGCGATGTATGAGGCCTGCGATGAACTGGGTTTATTGGTAATGGACGAAAACCGCCATCCCGGCAATACCATTGCCGTCAAGTCCTGGGTGGGCCAGCCTTATGACAACACGTGGCATGTTGAATCCATGGTCCTGCGGGATCGCAATCATCCGAGTGTCATCATGTGGTCCATGTGGAACGAAGAGTTCGCCGTTCAAAACACGCCCTTTGCGCGCGAGATGATGGCCGCCCTGATTCAGGCCGTTCGCCAGCACGACAACACCCGGCCGGTGACGTGCGCCAACAACAGCGATGCGGCCAAGAACGCCTGGGCCGGCGGCGTCGCCGATGCGGAAGACATCTTGGGCGTCAATTATAACTCGCAGGACTATGACCTCCTGCACACGGAATATCCTGACAAAATGCTTTTCGGCAGTGAGATCGGCAGCAACCTCGAGTGCCGTGGCATTTTTGAAACCAGTAATGCGGCCGCCCACCAGTCCAGCTACATGGCGCCGGACGACTCGTGGGAGCCGCTGGGGTCGCGCAAGTTTGTGGCCGGAGGATTCTACTGGACCGGCTTCGACTATCGCGGCGAAACGACGCCGTTCAACTGGCCGGAAATAAATTCCAACTTCGGCTTCCTGGACATGTGCGGGTTCCCCAAGGATCAGGCATTTTATTGGAAAGCCTGGTGGCAGAGAAACCAGCCGCTGGTGCATATTTTCCCGCATTGGAACTGGCCAGGTAAGGAAGGACAGAATGTTCCTGTCTGGTGTTTCAGCAACTGTGAAGAAGTGGAATTGTTCCTTAATGGCGAAAGTCTTGGAAAAAAGACCATGCAGTCATTTCGTCATCTGCAGTGGGACCAGGTGACCTACCAACCGGGCCGGCTTGAAGCCAGGGGTTATATCAATGGACAGATGGTAGTCAATAAAGTGGTGGAGACTACCGGAGCAGCGGCGGCCATCAAACTCCTGCCTGACCGCACGCAACTTGCGGCTGATGGCCAGGATACTGTTCCCATTGTTGTGGTGTTGGTGGATGCGGACGGGCGAGTGGTGCCAACCGCCGACAACCGGGTTTCCTTTGATATCTCTGGCGCCGGATCCAGCGCCGGGGTCGGCAATGGCGACCCGAGTTGCCACGAACCCAACCAGGCCAGCTACCGGAGCGCTTTCAAGGGCTATTGCATGGTGCTCGCACAGGCTGGTCAGACGGCAGGAACCGTGCGGGTAACTGCTTCGGCCGATGGATTGCCGCCTGCGTCAGTGGACCTGGTTGTGGGCAAAGTGTAGGATGATGGTGACGATCCATTTCATCCGCGGAGTCATTAATTCGCTCACGAGCTCACTTCGCGAAGCGGCGCCACAAACACGACCCACGATGAGAATTTGAATCATGAATCCAAGGACCCTGGTCTGGCGATTGTGTTTCTGCGTCATGGCAGTTGCTTGCGGAACTCTCAAGGCGGAAGAAACGCATCCCAGGCCCTCGGCGGCACCGGTTACGTCCAATGCGTCCCCGGAAGCCAGGGCGCTTTTGAAATTTATAGACAGCCTTTCCGGCTATCACACCTTGACCGGCCAGCATAATTTCCCAAACACGAGGGATGCTTCCACCCGCGCAGCCACCCGCGCTTACGGCAAGGTGCCGGTCATCTTTGGCCAGGATTTCGGTTTCGCTGCACCCGGCGACAAGGATGCCGCCGCTGCGCGTCCGGACATGATTGCGGAGGTCAAGCGACAGTTCGCCCGGGGCTCAATCATCGCGTTGTGCTGGCACGCGGTGCCGCCGACGGCGGACGAGCCGGTGACCTTCCGTCCTCGAGCCGGCAGCGGGACGAACCTGAATCTGGCCAGTGTTTGCGGCCGAATCACGGATCAACAGTGGAATGACGTGATTACGCCGGGGACCGCACTCTACAGTCATTGGTGCGCGCAGGTGGATGTCATCGCCGGATTTCTAAAGCAGCTTCAGGCGGCCCATATTCCGGTGCTGTGGCGACCCTATCACGAAATGAACGGCGACTGGTTCTGGTGGGGTGGACGGTTAGGGGATCGCGGGACGAAAGTGCTTTATCGCCAATTATTCGACAGGTTTGTCAATTATCATCATCTCGACAATCTGGTCTGGGTTTGGAGCCTGGACCGGCCGGCCCGCGCTGACCGACAGTTTGTGGACTATAATCCCGGCACCAATTTCTTCGATATTGCCGCTCTGGATGTCTATGGCAGCGACTTCAGTCAATCTTATTACGACGACTTGCTGGTGCAGTCGGCGGGGAAACCGATTGCCTTGGCCGAAGTGGGACCGCCACCAAGCGTGGCGGTTCTGAAACGGCAGCCTGACTGGACCTGGTGGATGTCCTGGGCCGGCAATATCCGGCATTCTGATGCGGTTCAAGCTTTGTTCGATGATCCACGTTCTTACAGTTTGAGCGACGCGGAATTCATCAAGGCGTTTGCGCTCACCCGCGCCGCTTACGGAATGCCGCCATTATCTTTGCCTGCTCCAGCGAACGCCAAGCCTTGAATCGGTCTGCGCATCACGTGGATGAACCCGGATTGTTTCGGAGTGGTTCAAAACAGCGGAGGCGAATTCTTGCGATGTGAACACAACGGCGCAACGCTCTCCTGCGAAGGGCTATAAAAATGGCTTTCCCCAATATAGACGATGGCATGGAGCTGCGGCTTCGATCGGGCTTGGCGACGGAGAATGGTTCGACAGCTTATATCTCCCACGCCTGCTGGAATGGTGGTTCCGTTTCAGCCGTGTTGGCAGGCCCGGTGATCTGCTTAAAGAGCTCCGCGCGAAAATCAGTCACCACTGTAACCATTAGACCGTGAAGTCCGGCATGGATACCGCGTGCCGCCTGGTCGCTAAACGCAGCCGAAAACTGTGCCTCGTCACGAAACTCAATTGCTGCCTGGAACTTTGGCATCCTGGTCCGGGAACCCTCACCGGCATTCCTCAGCAAACGTAATCCGGAGATGGAACCAGCCACAAGCAGCTCCTCGAGAAACGCTTGAACGATTTCCAACCCTCCCGGCTTCCTGGACCTGGCTTTGCAAATTGAACCAAACATTGCGGTGAATTTGCGTGAGTCCCATGCTTGGTCGTTAGTTCATTCTAACCGGCATTGCTCATGATTCTTCCGGCCAATTCTCGACGAGCTGGATTTGTTCCGGGGTGTGCGGCGATGGCTCACCCCCGAATGGCATCTGTCGGCGTAATTTGGAAATTCGCTCGATGACGTCCTGCGTGGTCGCCCTCCGGTGACGTTTCAGATAACATCCAACAATGGTTCCCGTGCGGCCGATTCCGGCAAAGCAATGAACATACACCGGTTTGTGTCTAGCCAGTGAATCATCAATCACGTCCAGGATGGATTTTAACAATTCAACCGATGGTACGCGGCGGTCAGGGATCGGCATTCGCAAAACCTCAAGGTTAATTTGCCGGTCCTGCGCCAGGTCGTGCAGCACTGCGGCATAATTTGGCATTCTTTCCCGTTCCTCGGTGAGATTGACAAAAGTTTGCACGCCGGCATCCAGCAGCGACGTCAGCCGGGCCAAGGTCACAATATCGCTGAATTCAACCGGGTGTTCCCCGGCCAGGAATTGGCCAGGCAAAACCCAATACGCATTTGGAAAAGGAACGTCGGTCTGCGGCTGAGACATATATGCTGGTAGTCGAATCTGATGATCACCACTGAGCCATGAGGCAGGCGGGATGTCAACTTCGACTTGCAGGGAGGCGCGAAATAAATCAGAGGTCGGCCGGGCCGGCTTTCTATTTCGAGACGGCGGTGTTAACCGACGTTGCCTGATTGAGCAGATCGTGGAGATTGCTAACAACCTGCTTTTGCTGGTTGTTGAGACTCGGGATCGCGGGCGATTTGCCGCAGGGGTGGGCGAGGTTTGGGCATGATCGCCCGTTGTTCCCCAAACTTCACCTCCGGCTATCATCCAAACAAGACGGGGTTCGACCGCTGCGCAAAACCATTCTGATGTTGCCAATTTGGCTGCCAATTTGGTGGTGGGGCAGTTTCCTGACGGGCATTCGCGCCCATGTGCAGGAGATTTTTAACTTTAGTGATCAAATGTTTGAGACTATATGGCGCGTGAAGCAAGTTGGTGGTGTGCATCCAGGGGTGCGCAGCTAGATCCCAAGTGGGCAGAGCATTCGTCGTCATGATGACCGGCAAGCAAACGCCAGCGTGGTGCATTTTCTTGAGCAACTCAGCGCCGGACACTGTCGGCAGATTCTGGGAGGTGATCATGAGATCATAATTATTAATTTGCAGTGTGTTCCAGGCGGCCAGCCCGTTATCAACGGCATCCACATGATAGCCGGAGCAAATCAAGACTTCGGAATTCAGGCGGCGGACGTCTTCCCGACCTTCTACCACGAGAATCCGCTGGCGCAGATTTGGCAGACGCTGGGGCCGGGTACGGAACGGATTAGCAATTCGTAATGGTTTT
>JBEKMT010000206.1:0-8703 GCA_050008355.1 Verrucomicrobiota bacterium | reverse complement strand
CGGGTTTTGCCATCCTCGAAATCGGGGACTTGACTCCAGATAAGCTTCAGCACCAGCTAACACCCAAAAATCTAGCACATTAAGAAGAACCTTGCCACATGATTCTCCTTGGAATGATACTTCGTCTAATATCGCGGTGAAAAAATTGCGCCCATATTTTCATTGGTTTACCCGAGGAAAATTCCAAAGTTACCCAAGCTGATTTGATTGGTATCTGGATGAGACAATTTGAGCCAGCAATGAAGCAGCCCAGTTGTTGCCCAGTTGCGCTCGGCAAGACAAGACACGGCCAGCAGTGGATTGCCAGGTGTTTTCTTCCGAGTTTTACTGGTCATTCCCCAGCCGGTATGGCAATGGCCCCACGTCCGATTCTGTGGCCGATCAGTCCATAAAAGGCCACATAGGCGTACGCCACCATAGGTACAATGAAAGAGATCTGGATACTGGAGAGATCCGCGATCTTGCCTTGCAAAGGTGGCAATAGAGCGCCCCCGAGGATGGCCATGACCAGTAGAGACGAAATCTGGCTCTTGTAAATCCCGCCTCCATCTAAAGCGAGCGAAAAGATGTTTGGCCAGCCGATGGAAGTGAACAAGCCCACCCCAACGACGCACCACATGGCCATCTTGCCACCGCAAGCAATGGCCACGCCGAGCAAGACCACGATGGTCACACCAAAAACAAACAGGGTGCGTCCGGCCAGGGCCTGGCCGAATTGAAAGAGCACCCAGCATAGCACGAGAAGCGGTAAATAATTTGCCATAATGGCCCAACCGGCGCCAAAATCGAATTGTTTCAGGTCCCCGTTCCAACTGCGCAAAACCCAGAAGAGCAGAAAACAAACGATGGGAATGGCCACCAGGAAAAGTTGTTTGTTGATTTTCTTCATTTCGCTCAATTCCACCGCGCCCATGAAGCGGCCGATCAACATCCCGCCCCAAAACAACGAAACGTATTTGCTGGCCTCGGCGGGTTCCAGGCCGGCCACACCCGGCTGACCCAGGAAATTAATAATGGAACTGCCGACCGAGACCTCTCCTCCAACGTACATAAAAATCGCCAATACACCCAGCACGACGTGCGGGTATTTCAACGCACCCATGCCGGTCTCGACCTTACCTTCACCGACATGCGGCAATCGGATGGAAAAAAAGATTCCCGCGAGCACCACGAAGATGATGCAGAAAATGAGATAGGGGACTTTGACTGATTCCGCGCCATGAGCGCCGGTACGGGCGAAGTACTTAAAAATTAGAAAGCCGCCGATCAGCGGCCCGATGGTGGTTCCCACCGAGTTGAATGCCTGCGCCAGATTTAACCGGCTGGAAGCGGTGCGCTCCGGACCCAAAATGGTCACGTAAGGATTCGCCGCGATCTGCAACATTGCAAAGCCCAGTCCGACCACAAACAATCCCGCTAGGAACAGTGGATAGGAAAGGATTGTGGCTGCCGGCAAAAACAAAGCACTACCGGCCGCAGCAATCAACAGTCCTAGAACGACACCATTCTTGTAGCCGATTTTTGCTATGGGATCACCGAATCTGGCGGAGATGATAAAATAAGCGAGCGAACCTATGAAGTAGGCGCCGAAGAAGGCGAATTGCACAAACATTGCATGATAATAATTCAGCGTAAACGCCTCCTTGAATCGGGGAATCAAGATATCATTAAACACGGTCATGAATCCCCACATGAAGAAGAGGACCGTCATGATTGCAAAAGGGCCGCGGTAATTCTGGGCGGAGCCTGAAGTTGAACCGGATGTTTGAGGAGCTGACGAATTGAAGGTTGCCATATTGGGTTCGGTTTTTGGTTCGGCGCACAAAATATGAGATCACCACGGGAAAGTCGCGTGAAAAATTTTTGGCGTCAATTCCCGGCAGATTGCGGTTGGCAACACCGACTGTTTCACAGCCCGAGATATTTTACTACGGCTTCGGTGCGCGAACTGACTTGAAGACGTTCGTAGATGTTGTGGCAGTGCTTGCGGACGGTTTCGATGTTGACGCCGAGCATGTCGGCAATTTCCTTGTAGGGAAGCCCTTTGGATAATAGTTCCAGCACCTCGCGTTCGCGAGCGGAAAGAGGATGTTCGGCTCCCGAATGAACCGGCTGATGGTGAAAATGCTGGACAATTTTCCGGGCAATGAGGCTGTTGAGCGGCGAACCGCCCCGGCTGGCATCGCGCAAGGCTTCCAAAACTTGTACGCCGGAACCGGAACGGCCTTTGAGCAGATAGCCCACCGCCCCGGCGAGCAATGATTTAAAAATGGCATCCGCATCCTCATAAACCGTGAGCATGACGAAGTGGGTACCCGGGAGTTGTCCCTTGAGCTGGCGCACACAATCGATCCCGCTCATCTTTGGCAGATTGATGTCCATGAGCACTACGTCCGGTTTTTGGCGCGGTATCTCCTCCAGCGCATTCTCCGCAGACCGATGGCTGCTGAGCAAAATGAATCCCGGAGCCCTCTCGATCTGATGGATCAACTGCTCGCGAACCACACTGTCGTCTTCGACCACACAAACGCGTACGGGACGAGTGGGGGCGACGTCTAAACTTTCAACTTTGGGGCTCAGCATTCTCATGATTGTTGACTAGAGGCGCCATTCCCGCCAATTACACGACTGTGTAATAGCTTTAGGAATACGGTCGTTCCCTGGCCGGGGTGGCTCTTGATCTCCAAACGACCGTTTATTTCCTCCATCCGGCGGTGCATATTTTGCAGGCCGTTGCTCTCGGGCGAAACGGAAACGGGATTGAAACCCTTGCCGTTATCGGCGATGGTGATAATCAACCCGTGTTCATTGAGCTTCAGGGCGAGTTGCACCTCGGTCGCCCTGGCATGGGTGACCGCGTTTTGGAGGGCCTCGCGCGTGGTCAGTAGAAGGTTATGCCGAACTTCGGCGCTCAATGGTACGCCCGGCAACACGGTGGGCACATCCAGCACACAACGCACCCGCGCCAGCGCCAGATGCTCTTGGGCAAATTGGCTGAGATAATTGGCCAGGCTCTCCAGGGAATCGTGCCGCGGATTAATGGCCCAGACAATTTCATCAAGCGATTGGATGGTGCGACGCGCGGTTGCGGGAATGAGGTCAAACCAAGGCGTAGTTTCCTGGCCGTCATGACGGGCGACCTCCACGCGCTCGCTCAAAAAGACGATCTGGGTTAGATTAGCTCCCAGGTCATCGTGCAAGTCCTTGGCGATACGGGCCCGTTCCTGGTCCAAGGCATGGCGGCGCTCGGTCTGTTCGCGCAAACGGATTTCGGCAGATAGTTGCCGGGTTCGATCTCCCACCTGTCGCCGCAATTCTTTAATCCAAATCAAAGCGAGCAGAATCATAAAGGCCATTCCGCCCATCAAAGTTAGGGTATGTAGAACCGTCCACCAGGAAGGCCTTTCCAGCACTTCAAGATCCAGGGGCGAGCGAGTCTGAATTCGTACCACTTCCACGCCGAGACCCAGCTCCGTGTAAGGTGACGGGTCGAGTTCGCACACACCCGTAACCCGCAACCGGCTGCCCAAGTCGAATTTCAACAAATCATTCGCCGGTCCTGGCACAAAAACCTGCAACGTGCGGTCCTGCCATTCGAGAGCCATGAGGGTACTGCCAGCAACACTATTTTCACTGCGAAGTATGCCGTCAAGGGTGACCAAAGTGGAGTCGAGTCCGCCTTCCTGGATGCCATGAGGAGTGACTTCAACCGGTTGTAATGATTGCTGAACGCCGAGCCGGGAGACAATCGCTTCCGTCAACACGGGGGAGTAGCGGTGTGCTTCTGGAAACCCGATTATTTGAACCCGTTCACCGGGTGGGAGATTCATGCCTGGATTAAAGGCATCATCAACCTGAGGGTTCCGCCAATACAACCACCTTGAGCGCCCGAACCGGGCATCGAGCACGACGTTCTGCCGCGCGATAGCCATCGCACTGCCGGTGTCGTCTTGGATGAAAATCTTGTGGTTTTGCTGCAAGGTCACCACCCCCTCCACCTTCACTCGATGAAAGGATGCCTGCGGCTCGCTCAAACCGAGCAAACTTCCGATTGTCCGGATGGGGAGCTTGGCCGGGTCCGCCGGGGGCTCCAACACATCCACTTGCTCCATTGAGGGGATGAGCAGATGCATACCCTGTATTCTGCCCTGGTCATCCATGGCCACGATGCCAACTCCGCGCGCCCGAATCTCCGAATCAACCAGTCCGTTCACTTCGCCATTCACCGCCTCCCCAAGTGAGGCCATCAACTCGCCACCGTCACAAACGATCGACAAATGGGACCCGTCGGTCGAGTGCACCACGCCTTGCACCTCTACCCATTGAGCGTCAATACGTCCGTTCATTAGTTGGCTCAACGACAATTTTTGAGGTTCGGGCAACTTGCCTCGTCCAAGCACAACAACATGCTCTGCCGAGATCATCGGGCTACCAAAGTCACCTTGCTCAGCCGAGCCATCCACCTCGATGTAGGTTCCCAACTTATTGAGTTTCCGGCGCTCTGGTTGGGCAAAATCGACCTCAATGCCAGCGGTGTCATCCTGGATAAATCCGCCAAGTAATCCGGTGATGACTCCCCGGATTTTTACCCGGGGATGACTTTGCAACAGACTCGGGGATAACCGGCGGATCTGCGCGATGTTGGTTAGCACGGTTGAGCCTGCCGCCGGATGGCTGGTTTGAAGTTGTTGAAGGGTCGCCAATGGAAGGCGCTTTTGGAGATCGGTGACGCTCACGGATTTCCATCCCACAGCCCAAAGATAGGCCGCCACCCACTGCCCTTGCTCGTTGAACGCCCCCTGGCAGATTCCTTGAACGGAGACCATCGAGCCCGGTGGAGGCAATGAGGCAGTCGCTTCCGGCAACAACAAAAACACGCGTATATTCGAGGATTTCTGCTGCAGGTCAAAAACCAATTCATTATCCAGGGAATGTCGGTATTGGATTTCACCCTCTGCTTCCACCCACTCCATGTCTTCGCCAGCAAGTAGAGGATGATCCAGCAGCATTCGCTTAGGGACTGTTGCTGGAGCCGGGTGCAGAGGAAGGGCACGCCCGGCTTTGACTCCGGATTGTTTGCCGGTCCACACACTCAATCCAGTAATCGTGACTTGCTGACCGGAGCCCAGAATTTCTGCCCCTTGAATACCATCCAGTTCGATGAACCCGGTGCCATCTATGAGGCATAATTTGTTTCCGTGGTTGGAGCGACCGGCGACCACAGCGTTGAACCGGACCTGATAACCGTCAGCAGCACGCGTGCGTAAAGCCAGTAACCGGCTGATGTTGGTCACGGCGGTTGCTCCCGGCTCAGCATATTGCCACTGGATCCAGGACGAGCGATCGATAATGTTGGTTGACCAATCCAGCCATTTGGTTTCGACGCGGCCGTCAAACAAATTAGCCGCCGTTTCCGCGGGCGGGTTGTCCCCCTGCGCGGAAATAATGTCCATAAACACTGGAGTCGGGTCGAGGTCGCTCTCACTTGCCCCCATCAATTCAATCTCGGCCAGCTGCACCGAATTGACTTCGTCGGGGTCGCGGACCTTGTCAATTTGAAGCCGATAAATCCCGAAAGCTGTTTTGTTTTCAATGTGGTAAAGTTTTCTCTGTTGCCGCTCCTGAAAGATTTCACCCTTTCGCACGTCCAAAGTGGTCCAGGTTCTGCCCCCGTCGTTGGAGGCCAGTAACCTCCAGTCCTGCGGGTCGCGTTGTGGAAAATCGTTGGCCGAAGTCAGCGCATATTGTTCGATCACCTTGGCGATCTGCGCCGCTGAAATATTGACCAAACTCAAGCACAGAACGACAACGAACCAACAACAACTTCTGAACCGGGACAGAAAAGCCGCACCCGAGAAACGCAGATATCGGTTAAAAAGTAAATTAGTCATGAATCAACGGGCTTCCATCTCGAGATTCACGAGCAGGCCATGGCAAATCGTCCGGCAATACCATAAAACGCGACATTTTTGTCTTCTTCGACGTTGTTTTGTGTTCAGAAGAGAGCATACCTGCACATCTAGACAGCGGCAAGTGTGTGTTCTCGACTGCAATCTTGCTTTGTCCAAATAAAAACGCTGTATTCGGTTTTATGCCAATGGATCGATCTCGAATACAAGCCTAAAGCTTTCAGAAACAGTCGCTTGCTAAATAAACTGGGCCAACCCGGCCATTTATTGATCCTAATCTTTGCGTTGCCAAACGCCTCGGCAGCCATTCGCTGTCTTTTTTCAAAACAAGTGGATTTTGCTTTCCACCGATTGCCATCTATGAGACAAAAGACGAGATTCCCCTGATTTGGCAGTGAAAGCCTTAGGCGACCTTTTGCCGCTCATTGCTTTTTATTGAAATTACACGGGATTTCGGCCCGTTTGCAATTGCCATTTGGGTGTTTTTGTACCGCCCAGCACGAGCCGTAGGGTTGGGGCTACACGAACGTGTAATGGACAGCTTGGCTTTGAACATGCAATGCTGAGCTTAATAAACCCAATGAGTTCAGCAAAAGTTAATGAATGCCGCGGGAGCATTTTAGTGAGGATGACAGGAAAGACGTGTAATCGTGTAACTGCCTAATATCTCGAACTCAAGATGAACTTTGAAATTGAAACAATTTCCCGCACGTGGCGGGTGGCGGACCCAATTTTCGGATGCGGATTGAAAACAACTGGCGCCTGCACAAATGACTCGTGGGAGTTCTCTGCATCCCTCGATCTCACTTTTTTAATCATCAGGTAGTAGCTTAACCCAAATGAAATAGGCATTATGTGCTTAAAAACCAATCACTTAAAACGAACTTTCCGCCAATCATGGTCTCGGCGGACGGATTTTGACAAACTCGGCAAACAATTTAGTGGCTTCACATTGATCGAATTGCTGGTGGTCATTGCCATTATCGCGATTCTCGCTGCCATGCTGATGCCGGCGCTGTCGCTGGCCAAGTCCAGGGCGCAAGCCATGCAGTGCATGAACAATTTCAACCAGCTGCAGAAGGCTTGCTTAATGTATAGTCCAGATTACCACGATTACTTACCTCCCAACCCTGATGACGGCAATACCATACCCGGTTACACCTGGGTGGCAGGCGATGTTACCGGCTGGATGCCCAATCCAAGTGCGGGCGGCAATATCCAAGCAGCCGACTCGACCTACTTGACGGATCCGAACCTTAGTCTGCTAGCTCCTTACCTAGGCTCAAGTGCTGCAGTTTTCAAGTGCCCCGCTGATCCGCGATTGGTCCTCATCGCCGGCAAAACGACTCCTGTGGTCCGCAGTTACTCGTGCAACCAAGGCTACGGCACCGTGGATGCTTCTTGGCTGCATGGTGGTGCCCATTCTGGCCCGCCGCAGGCGCCTGTGCCCGGCCCGTGGCTGACTGGCAGTCATAGCGAAGCTTATTCGCGCTTTGCGACCTTCGGCAAGTCCAGCGGTTTCAAGAATATCAGCCCTTCGGACATCTGGAGTTACGTAGATGATGATCCGTGGACCATCAATGATGCCGCGATGGCGGTCATTGCCGCCGAACCCGAGTGGATAGATTTTTGCGGCGTGCTGCACCGTAACGCAACCGGCTTCGCATTTGCCGACGGCCATTCTGAAATTCACGCATGGAAAAGCAAAGTGCTCGTTCACACGGGCGACCCGGGCTCAACAACCGCGAAACCAGGGCTGGAATACGGCGACTGGGTCTGGTGGGCGTGGCACGCAACGCGAAGCTCTGTCACCGGCACGGTTCCCTGATCAAACTCTTCCCTACCGAGTGAAACTGACTACCTGTATACTGTCTATAGCCATCGCTGCCCTGCTGGCTTTTAGTGGTACCGCATGCCACAAAAAAGATGCGGCGGGTGACCGGCCACAAACACTTGAGGAAGGCATGGCGCGCCTGCGTACGGCCCTCAGCACCGCCAGTCCGGAAGTGCAAAGCAATCTTTACCACGGTGTGAACCATAGCATCCGTTATGCTGACTACTCCGGCGCTTCGGTCGCTTTGCAGCAGATCGCCAGCGACCCCAGTCTGACCACCCAACAGAAGAATGTCGTCGATGATGTTGACGCATTGCTCAAGCAGGCGATCGAAAAGCAGCAGAATACTCCGCAGCCCGCACAATAAGGTGGCACCATAATGACACCCCGATTTTACAACGAAATCCAATGCCGATGTGGGAAGCGCTGCCGTCGAGGGTTTTAATTATCTAGCTCAAAACACTACATGCCTGAAATAATGTAAGATGGTAACCCCGTCAGCCGCTTATTTTATGTGCTTCGAATTTCGCGGTGAAATATTGAGGCAGCCTGAAAGCAACCATTGCTCAAATGTCAGTGGAAAAGACTGAAGTATAAATAATTTCTTTGCTGGCGCCGGCCAAAACCCTGAATCAGCAAGGAACAGCAAGTCTGACAACCAGAAAACCAACCAAAACAAGTCGACAGAAAACCTATGAAATCCAGAATAATCATAAGCGCGATGATGGTGGCGCTGGCGAGCATATCGCAAGCGTCATACACCCCCATTGCCCTCACAAGCAGCAGCTACAACGCTGACGTCATTGTCGAGTCAAATGCAACACCTCGACTTACCGTCGTAACCTCCGCCTCGATTGACAATGGGACGAACAACTACGCCAACACCTTGTTTGAAGAGGGCTTTGACACTGCAAACCCAGGAAACGGTCTGCCGCCGCACGGCAGCACGTTCACGTCGAT
>JBEKMT010000205.1:0-8754 GCA_050008355.1 Verrucomicrobiota bacterium | reverse complement strand
TTTTATGTCCTCCAGCAGCGATCCCGACGACTATCATCAAACATTACCTGCTAGAATGACCGGGAAGAGTCGACACCAGAACCCAAAGAAACCAGAAAAGAGTCGAGCCGTTTATACAGAGCAAACTTGATTTTATCGTCACGGGGATCGAATGCGATAGAACCGCCGGGGATAATTCATCCACTGCGGGTCGCTAAAATAAATCTCTCCGTTAGTCACACTGCCGCTAAATAAAGACACCCAGGACGGTGCTGTCAATTGAGTGGCGGCTTCAACCAGAACAGGGAGGTTGGTCGTCCCGGTAATATTGAACCCAAATGAATTCGAGCTGACCCCAAAATGCCCGTCTCCGGTTTGGACTTGTGGATTCCAAACCGAGACGGGAAAACCGGCAAAAGTATTCGTCCAGCCCTTTGTTCCGGGCAGATAATAAACGGTCGCGCTAGCATCGTATTCAAAGATATAAACCGGTGGGTACCCAAAAATGTCGCGAATGATTGGCTGGTTGCCCTTGAAATAAACATACTTCAAATTGTTACAGAAACCGAATGATTCATCCCCGATGACCGTGAGCGCCGCCGGAATAACTGCGTTCGTCAGTTGGGCGCAGTTTTCAAACGCACCGTAGCCAAGGTTGGTTGTACTACCGGGAATAATGATATTGTTGAGGCTTTGACATGCCTCAAACGCGTAGTCTCCAATGGAAAGCAAATTTACCGGCAGAGAAATGGTCTGCAAACTCTCGCAGGCGTCGAAAGCGCCGTCTTCAAAGCTGATGGGTCCTTTTCCAAAAGTAATATTTGTCAGGCCGTAGCAGCTTTCAAAAGCGTTGGTGCCAATGACTCCCACTGCGTCGCCCAACGTTACATTTGCGAGGTTTATGCAGGCGGAGAACGCATCGTTGGCGATGTTCGTCAAGTGACTGCCGGCCGTTAAGTTGGTCAGATAATAAGCCTGAACAAAGGCATAATCCTCCATGCCGGTAACGCTCTCGGGCATGGTGTAATCCCCGGATTTGCCCGCCGGCCACTCAATCAGCGTCTTTTGCTGTTTGTCAAACAAGACACCGTTCGTACTACTATAATAGGCGTTATCGGGAGCAACAGAAATCGCAACCAAATTGGTGCAGGCAGAAAATGCGTCGGACGCAATGCTTATGACACTCCGTGGAATAATGACACCCGGCAGGCGGTCACAGGAATCGAAAGCTCGGCTGGCGATGTTTGTCAGCGTATCCGGAAAGTAAACGTTGGTGAGGCGATAGCAAAAGTCGAATGCTTGAACGGATAGGGAGGTGACGTTGCTCGGAATTGAGACACTCGAGAGATTGGTGCAGACTCCAAATGCAAATGCGCCGATGTTGGTCAAACTATTGGGAAAACTCACCTGCGTCAGATTTCCACACAGGGAAAAGGCATAATCATCGACACTGGTCAGTCCCTCGGGAATGGAAACGCTGGTGATAGAGAGATCCTGATAAAAAGCCTGATCACCAATGCTGGTAACGGTTAATCCATTGATCGTTTGAGGGATGCTGAGCGGCCCTGCAGGACCGGCGTAGCCAGTAATGACGCACGTGCCATCGCCATTATCCGAATAACTGTATTGAGCCCTGGCCGCCAGAGGCAAAATCAAACACAACATTAGAAAGGCCGTTTTCAAAACACGCCACAAGCTCATTTGAATAAGAAATACTAACTAAAATTCGTTACTACAGCAAGTTAATTAATTTTGATTGGGCTTGTCACCCAGGACCGGGAACCACGGAGAAGGAACCTTCACTTAGAGTGGTAAAACGTGATAACAAGCACAAATGTCAAAGAAAGGCTGCCTTTGTCCACGAAATTCCCGGTACTAACCTGGAAAAGGGCTTGCTAATCTGAGGGGCAGAAGGACAATCAAGAAACAGCCTCACTGGCCTGCCGTGGAGAAGAAATCAAACCAGAAATCCCGATTGAAATCAGGTGTTTTCAATCGGATACAGCGCAAATCCGGCCCCGCAATTTTGGCCGGATTTTGTTTGTCCCTGCTTGGCATTGCCCCGGTCGTTTTTGCCAGTGACTTGATCTGGACCAGCGGCCCGCTGCCGGCCTGCGACGGGCTCTTTCAGCCGACAAACGGCTGGATCGGTGCCGACGGCGATTATACCGTGCTTTTGCCGAACGGCGTCACCCTCTGGCTGTACAGCGATAGTTTTATCGGAAAGGTCAGTGACCACCATCGGCAGCCGGAGAAGATGATCAACAATTCCGCCGCCTGGCAGCATGGTGTGCAGCCGACAAATGCGGAGGTGGAGTTCTTCTATCGCCGTTCCAACGCAGGAAAACCCGAGTCCTTGATCACGCCGGCAGACGGGCATGGCTGGTTCTGGATCTATGATGCCGTTATAGTTCAGGGAAAATTGTTCCTGTTCCTGCCTCAGATCGAACGGGTCAGCGGCGATTCAGCATTTGGTTTTCGCCTGACAGCCGTTTGGCTCGCCGAAATATCCAATCCGGTTGCGCCGCCCACACGATGGCAGATCGCCCAGACCAGGATTCCCTTTGCGCAGTTCGGGACTGGTGGGAATCGATGCTTCGGCTCTGCGGTACTGGCCACCAACGGGTTCGTTTACATCTTTGGCACCTGGGAAAAGGGGCATGGCAAAAAGATGATCCTCGCTCGTGCGCCTGAAACGACACTCGCAGATTTTTCTTCATGGCAATTTCGTGCGCGGAACGCCTGGAGCACCAATGTCATTGAGGCTGCGGAATTGTGTGGTCGTATGGCCAGCGAGTATTCCGTGTCCTGGTTGGCAGCCCTGAGAAAGTATGTCCTCATCTGCACGCAAGATGGACTCTCGGATAAAATCCAATTGCGGACGGCTTCGGCCCCATGGGGACCGTGGAGTGACGCCAAAGTAGTCTATCAGTGCCCGGATGTGAAATTTGGCAAAAACGTTTTCTGCTACGCCGCCAAGGCCCACCCGATGCTCGCAACGCAGCCGGATGAACTCGTCATCACCTATGCCGCCAATTCATACGAATTATCCGATCTGATGAATGATCCCCGACTGTATTGGCCTCGATTCGTAAGGCTACAAGTGCAGCCCGTAAAATAGGCCGCAAGGCCTTTAAATGTTTCAGGAAAGACCTCATTAACGGGGACCATTCGGCTTGGAGTTTACCATAAATAGTATCCGGGCTCGGCAAAATTATCGACGCCTCCAGCGATGCCTCTGGTGTTCACTCCATTGAGCAGCGAACTGATATCCTCTCCGTGAAGGCTGACGCAGTGGCGGTATGAAATCAGGAGATTCGCAATCGCTTGAAGGTTGGCACTCAGCGCTTTAACACATTGGTTGTTATTTTTGCAGCAAGAACAGTGGATTGACGGTTGCGCGGGACGGGCTTAAAAGGAAGTGATGAAGAGCGCGATCAGAGTGTTGCGTTGGATCGCTCGGGGATTGAGCGTGGCGCTGATTCTACTATTCGGCGAATTCATCGTTGGCGAAGGACCCCCGCCATTTTTCCCCTTGTCACTGCAGACGATTGAATCGGTTTTATTGCTGCTGAATTTGTTGGGCTTGCTCGTTGCCTTGCGCGCGGAGGCCACCGGTGGCGTGCTGGGCATCATCGGCGCCGCCGGCTTTTATTTGACCGATTTTGCCGTCAGCGGTTTCCAGAGGTTTCCCGGAGGCTGGCTGTTTCCTCTGCTCCTGATCACTCCGGTATTGTATCTTTTAGTGTGGTGGCAACGGACTTAGCTGCTTCCTCCCCGATAGTTTCCGGCCAATTCGTAAACCCGCACATATTCATCCACGGTCTTTTCCCAGGAAAAATCTGCTCTCATCCCGTTTTGACGATATCGACGCAGCAAATCCGGCTGACCGTAAAGCGCGAGACCTTTGCGAATCGCCTTGGCCAGTGCGTACGGGGAATACTCATGGAATTTGATGCCGTTGGCGAGTTTGGGATCCTGAGAACAGTCGATCACACTGTCATCCAATCCACCGGTGGCCCGGACGATCGGGATTGTGCCATAGCGCAGACTGTACATCTGGTTCAATCCGCACGGCTCGAATTGTGACGGCATCAGGTAAAAATCGCAGGCCGCCTCGATGCGATGCGCCAGCTTTTCGTCATAACCAATGCGCACGGACACCTTGCCGGGAAAAAGGCGCGCCAGCGTGTGATAACCGCGTTCGTACTCCGGCGAGCCGCTACCGAGCAAAACAAATTGCATGTTGGCGCTCAACATTTCGGCCAGTGCGCCGAGCTGGATGTCCACGCCTTTTTGATCCGCGAGTCGCGAAATTGTGCCGAACAGCGGGGTGGATTCCTCGACCGGCAGGCCGGCTGCTTTCTGCAACCTAACTTTGTTGAATTTCTTTCCGGCCAGGCGGGTCACGGAATACGGCTTGAACAAATTCTGGTTTCTGGTCGTGTTCCAATCGCCATAATCCACGCCATTGAGGATTCCGAACAGCCGTTCGCGGCGCCGGCGCAAGACCCCGTCCAGCCCGCAGCCGTACTCCTCCGTCGTGATTTCGCGCGCATAACGCGGGCTCACCGTGGTGATCATGTCAGCGAATGCGATGCCGGCTTTTAAACAATTCAGCAGCCCATAAAATTCCGCGCCGTCCGGCATGAAGAATTCGCGCGACGCATTGGTCAGGTTGTACGTTTCCGGCCCGAAAACACCTTGGTAAGCGAGGTTGTGAATGGTGAGGCAGACGGGCGGCGGGTTGCTCCATCCCTCATATCGTTGCTGCATCAGAAGCATTGGCACCAGCCCAGCCTGCCAGTCATGCACGTGGACGATCTCCGCCCGCCAGGGCAAATAGCGCGCGAGGTGCACGATGCATTTGGAAAAGAAGATGAACCGCTCCGCGTTGTCGGGGTAGCTGATATTTTTTTCGTGGTAGATTCCGGCGCGGTCAAAGAATTCCGGGCGGTCGATGAAATAAACTTTCAGGCCGTGCTCCAAAGTCACCGACCACAAGCCGCCCTGGATCCATTGCTGGCCGAGCGGCAGATTGAAGTACCAGTCCTCGCGTTGCAACTGCGGGAATCTCTCCCGGATGCCGCGGTACAACGGCGTGACCATCGCCACCTCGTGGCCGGCGTTGGCCAGAGCCTTGCCCAGCGCGCCGACCATGTCAGCCAAGCCGCCGGTTTTTGAAAACGGATGGACTTCGCTGCTGGCGAGCAGAATTTTCATTTAGCAATACTTCACAGAAATCGAATTCTCCAAAATTTACAAGCCCGGCTATTCAGGCGGTAATTTTGTCCGTCTTCAGGTAGGGCTGCAACGGCGCGGGAATCTTGACGCTGCCGTCGGGTTGCTGGTGCGTTTCAATCAGGGCGACAAACAGACGCGCGAGCGCCGTGCCGCTGCCATTGAGGATGTGTGGAAACCGGTTCTCGCCGGTGTCAGCCTTGAAACGCAGATTCATCCGCCGCGCCTGGAAATCTTCGCAATTCGAACAGCTTGAAACTTCCAGGTAACTTCCCTGCCCCGGCGCCCAAACCTCGATGTCGTAAGTCTTGGCACTGGTGAATCCCATATCGCCGGTGCAGAGCATGATGACACGATAATGCAGCCCCAGCAGTTGCAGCACCTTTTCCGCATTGGCCACCAGCTTTTCCAATTCGTCATAACCGTGTTCCGGTTTGACGATTTTGATCAGTTCCACCTTGTCAAATTGATGCACGCGAATCATTCCCCGCGTTCCGACACCCGCGGCGCCAGCCTCCGCACGGAAGCAGGGGCTATACGCACAATAAAATGTCGGCATCTGTTTTTCTGATAATATTTCCTCGCGATGAATGTTTGCCACGGGCGATTCTGCCGTCGGCACCAAATATAATTTACCCAGAGTTGCATCGTCCAAACCCTCCCGCACCGCATAAGCCTGGTCCAGGGACTTTGGAAACTGCCCGACACCGAACATGCAGCTTTCGTTAACAATGAACGGCGGCGAGACTTCGGTGTAACCATGTTCGTTAACGTGCAAATCGAGCAGGAACTGGATCAATGCCCGCTCCAGCCGGGCACCCCAGTTGGTGTAAAGCAAAAAACCGCTGCCGGAAAGCTTCGCGCCGCGCGCAAAATCCACCAGTTTAAGGTTGTCGCACAGCTCAATATGCGATTTGGGCTTGAATGCGTAATTCGACTTCGCGCCGTGGACGCGAATCTCCGGATTATCTTCCGCGGATTTGCCGGTGACGACGCTTTCGTGCGGGAGGTTGGGCACCCGGAGCATCAATTGATCGCGGTCGGCATCGGCCTTGGCGACCAGTTTCTCGAGTTCGGCGATTTTATCGCCCAGTTCACGGGTTTCGTTTTTTTTGGGCTCCGCCTCGGCAATCTTCTTTTGGCCCATCAGGGCGCCGATTTCCTTGGAAACACGGTTGCGCTGGGATTTGAGCGTTTCCACTTCCGCCAGGAATTTCCGGCGTTGCTCGTCGGCCAGCAGGATGCCGTCGATGAGTTTCTCGTCCCCTGCCCCGCGCGTGGCGAGGCGTTGGCGGACAAAATCAGACTTTTCGCGGATTAATTTGATGTCGAGCACGCAGCAAGTATAGAAACAGGCTTGGACTCGGCAAGCCGATTGGTTTCAATTTGTTCATCCGATGAACTGGCAACATACCCTAAAGCGCCTCTTGCGCGTGCCGCGATTAACCGTCGTGCGCGCGTGCGTGGCCCTCGCTATCTCTGTCGGTGCCGATGGACTGCAATTGATTACGGGCATGTTCGGCTGGGAGGGGCCGGACCAGGTCATCGATTTTGTGGCCATGACTCTGACCAGTTGGTTGCTGGGCTTTCATATCCTGTTATTGCCCACGTTCGTGGTGGAACTGATCCCCGTCCTCGACGATTTACCGACCTGGACCGCCTGTACCATCGCCGTCATCGTCGTCCGCCGCCGTGAACAACGCACCATGGCACCGCCGCAACCCTCGCCGCCTCGATCGCTACCCCCGTTGCCGACCGGCAAAGACGGAGCTTGAATTTTCCTGGCAACAACGGAAGCGCGGTTTTATAAGCAGCGGTAGCGTAAGAATCCAAAACCAACTGAGCACAGCTCGGCCTCTTCAAATGAGTCAAAGCCGCGTGCTCGCCCCTGACAGAAGCGGTTCCCAGCTGCGTTTATCCATTTCCATTCCATTGGTGGTCAATGGTCAAAGCCAGATCGAAATCTGATTGAAAAATGCGCCGACTCGCGGCACATTAAGCTCGCTATGCAAACTGTTTTTTCAGGCCCCGTTTATGTCGTCCGCGACAACATCGACACCGACCAGATCATTTCGGCCCAATTTCTGAACCTCGTACCCACCATTCCCGAGGAATACGAGAAACTCGGCAGCTACGCCCTCGCCGGCCTGCCCGAATCACTTTACCCGGTCCGCTATGTCAAGGAAGGCCAGCTGGACAGTGATTACCCGATCATCGTCGCCGGTAAGAATTTCGGCTGCGGCAGTTCCCGTGAACACGCACCCATCGCTCTCGGTTCAGCGAAAGGCCGGATCATCCTCGCGGAAAGTTTTGCGCGCATTTTCTTCCGTAATTCCGTCGCCACTGGCGAATTGTATCCGTGCGAACTCACCGAACGCCTTTGCGACACCTTGAAAACCGGCGACGTTGTCAGCGTGGATCTGGATGCGGCGACCGTCACCGTGAAGACCACAGGCAAAGTTTATCATTTCAAACCGTTGGGCGACGTCCGCCCGGTTGTGGATGCCGGCGGGCTGTTTAATTACGCCCGCAAGAGTGGAATGATAGCTGCGAAATAAATGTCGGGGTAACCGGGATCGAGGTTGCAGCGAACATATCAGAGTTCGAAGGTTCTAGCCTTCGTCTGGGCTTCGGCACGGCGAGGGTTTCACGGTTGATGCAAAAGTGATGGGTTAAGGTGCTGCAGCGTCAGGTTGGTTTTCATCCGTGGTTTCAAAATATTCCTCCCAAGCGCCATTCGGCGCGCAAGATTAGAAATCAAACAACCGAAGTAAAAAAACCCATCCAGGGCGGGATAGGCATCAAAACTCGTTTCACGTGCGCCAGTCAAGCCTCGATCTGTTCGAAATCAAGCACAACGGATTCAACCAATTGGTCATGCGATGCCGTGCCGGCTCGTCGAGCCTAAGCGAATGATAACGCGGAAGTCTAGGCAAAGGCGGGCTTGACCGGTCACAGATTTGCATCATTTCTATCAATGTTCTCATTTTTTAATCAATTCACGCTCATCAGCCGAAATGGGTAAAACAGAAATGCGAGAATTGAAATTATGGAACATTTGGATCTGTGGCATGCCGGATTTGAAAAGAGCCAAGACCTTCAAAATCCCGTCTTTGGTTTGAACTCGACGCAGTCTCGCCGCACGCAGATTTGCTTGCTTGAAACATGAATGCCAATAACCATGGGCTGATGTATCCAGTGCAAATCAGCAGAGGTATGAATTTGCTCTGGCTCTGGATTTTGCCGCCGGTGTTTTCCTGGCTTTTTATTTCGGCCATGGAGCCAGCGGGCAGTAAATCCCTATGGGCCAAACTCGCCATCATCTTTGCTTGCAGTCTCATTTGTGGATTTGGACTTGCCTGGAGAAGCTTCAAAACTTTTCGACAACGTTTGCTGGGCGGATTATTTTTTTCTGGAAGCAGCCTTGGCCTGATTTTCAGCGTTGCCTTTCTTGGTTGTCTGCCAATCCCCCGCGCATCATTATCGCCCGCCCAACTTGCGGCGCAGCGGAGTCGGCAAGAGGCCAAATTGAAA
>JBEKMT010000204.1:0-8772 GCA_050008355.1 Verrucomicrobiota bacterium | reverse complement strand
ACCTGCGGTACTTCGATATGCAGGTCGATGCGGTCCAGCAACGGTCCGGAAATCTTGCCCAGATAACTCTGGATCTCGCGCGGTGAACTTCTTGATTCACCTGGCATTTTTCCGTCCGGAGTCGGGTTCATGGCGGCGACGAGCATGAACTGCGAGGGGAAAGTCATTGTTCCGGCTGCGCGCGAAATCGTGACCCGCCCCTCTTCGAGCGGCTGGCGCATGGTCTCCAAAACGCTCCGCTTGAACTCCGGCAGCTCGTCCAAAAACAAAACGCCGTTGTGTGCGAGGGAAATCTCGCCGGGGGTAGGATTGACGTTTCCTCCCAGCAAACCGGCGTCGCTCGCAGTGTGATGCGGCGCGCGAAAGGGCCTTTGCGTAACCAACGCCTGGCCGGGTTTTAACAGGCCGACAATACTATGAACCTTGGTCGTTTCTAGCGCTTCGTCCAAGCTCAGCGGCGGCAAAACTGTGGCCAGCCGCTTGGCCAGCATGGATTTGCCGGTGCCTGGAGGGCCGATCAAGAGAACGTTGTGGCCGCCCGCCGCGGCAATTTCCAATGCGCGTTTCACATTTTCCTGACCCTTCACATCGGAGAAATCGTTTTCGTCCTCCGACTCGTGCTCGAACAATTTTGCCAAGTCCACTTTCGCGGGGAAAATCCTCACTTCACCTTCCAGAAATTGAGTGGCTTCGCGAAGATTTTGAATGGGAATGACGTTCAATCCTCTAATGACCGCGGCCTCGGCGGCATTCTCTGCCGGAACGAGGATGCCCGATTTACCATCAGCCTTCGCGCGCAGGGCGATTGAAAGAACGCCTTTCACCGGGCGGACGGCGCCGGTCAGCGCCAGCTCACCGACAGTTGTGAAATGGTCGAGTTGGTCGGTCTTGATTTGTTCGCTGGCCGCCAGCATTCCCAGCGCGATGGGCAAATCGAAACTCGGCCCTTCTTTTTTGATATCGGCGGGCGCGAGATTGACGGTGGTCTTGCCCATGGGGAACTTGAAGCCGGAATTGGCCATGGCGGTAGAAACGCGGTCCTTGGATTCCTTAACGGCAGCGTCGGGCAAGCCGACTAAGGCGATAAAAGTATCTCCGTATCCGCAATTGACTTCCACTTCGACGGCGAAGGCATCAATCCCATTCACCGCGGCCGAACAAATGCGAGCGAGCATCGCAAACTTATGCGATAAAACACAACTCACTGCAAGCTCATAAGCACTTGTTTTAGTGCGCTTTGTGAAAAAAGGGCGCGATTCCTGTCACTATACACAATCGTTAGGAAACAATTAACAGGCAGCGATGATCATTAGAAAGATGGCGGCCGTCCTGGATTCAAAAAAGTTGAGCGTGTCTGCTTTAAATAGTGACGGTTTCGTTTCTGGTGCTTTTTGGGAAATCTTTGACGACTGATTGGCATGACTTTTCATATCACCAGAGTGATCCTTGAAACGGGAAGGGATCGGCCCGTTTTGAGGAAGCGCAGATCCGCAATGCCATCTTTTAACATTTCTTTTCCAAGGAAGACGTTGAAGCGAATGGTTCATTTTTCCCCAAGCAAATATTCTTCGAGCTGGGTATGCCGCAAGACATCGCGGACGGAGTCGGAAGCGTTGGTGTATTTGAGCAGGTGGTCGCGGCGCAGGAGATTCTTTTTGAAGCGCACCATTAATCCAATCCCAGTGCTATCCACGAACGGCACCCGCGCCAAATCGATGACCACACTCATGCCCGGCGAAATTTGTGACAATTCGGACTCCGTATACATTCCGAGTTCGGTGGCATTGAGCGCGGTGACTTCGCCCACCCAACGAATTTTCAATTCCGTCTGCTGTACGCCACTGGAAACCACCGGGGTGCCGGCGGCACTTTCCATAAGGATATAGGCGCTGTTAAGGTCGGCTTGGATATTGAAGAATTCATCCAGTTTCATCAACTTCAACGCCGCCTCAATCGGCGGACGCGGTGTGATCAGAAAGAATTGATGCCCGAGCTCGCGCGCACGTTTGCGCAGACGGATCAGCAGACCGACGCCGGTGCTGTCGCTGAAAACGGTGTCGCTCATATCAAACATGACGTGGCCGCGTTCGATGGCCTGCAGCCATTCCGCCTGGGCCGACTTGACTTCCGCGGCCCCAAGACGTGCTGGGGCGCGAACGACAAGATTGCCGAACGGATCGGGCGCGGGATGGGCGCCAACTGCCGGCGCTTCCGATTTTTTGGCGCTTAACCGCCACCATTGGTTCAAAACGGCGAGGATGAACTTCCACCCATGTTGCGTGCGTGACGGCGGCGTTACTGGGCCGGAAAGAAAAGCAAGGCTTTCACCCACGCCGATCGCAAAGGGAATGCCCGCCTCGCGGGCATTCATGTAAATCCATTTTTCCTGTTTTGAAAATCCGAGCGCAACCAGCAAAATGTCTGGTTTCGCCTCGCGCAAACGGCGCAGAGTATCGCGTTGGTCCATATCCAAAAGTGGCTTTGCGGGCGGCACACTAGCCCCGGCTATTATCAATTTTGGAAATTTGGCCAGAACCTGGTCGATCAAGGTGGCTTCCGCTGAGGCGCCGCCCAGAAAAAAAACGCACCAGCCTTTTTTCTCCGCGAGGGCGAGCAATCGTGGAATCAGATTCTCGATGGTGACGATCTCCGGCAATGGATTACCGAGAAGTTTTGCAGCCCAAAGAATTTGTTTTTCTTCGGCCAGCACGAGGTGCGCATCGAACAGGATCCGTCGCAACTCCACGTCCTCACGCGACTGCATAAGAAAATCCACACCGACCGTCGCGCCGTAGTGCGACGAACGTGACTCCACCATCCCTCCGATGAGAGCTAGCGCCTCGGTGGCGGTGACGTTATCGAAAGGCACCCCCAAAATTGCGATCGGCACACGCTCAATGGGGGTGGTGGGAGATGTCGTTTCCAGCATAGAACTCTTCCATTCTTAGCAGTCCATCTCCCAAAGGCCAAGCACGGAAAGTTTAGCCATTTGTCCACATCTGAAAATTGCGGATACTGATGTCGAAGACATGCCGTTTGCGTCGTCAGCCCCAAAACCCTTTCCAGTCAGCGAGGATGTCCGTTAGATGCCGCGTGGTCGTCAATCACTGAAGCGATTCCGCAAGCGGCCGTTCCCGGCAAAGAAGAATCGAAGGCAAATGCAATTTCACAGTGATCACTTCATCCGCCTCCATGCCACAAGAATTGTTCCAATTCCGAGCAAAGCGCAGACGGACGGTTCAGGCACGGTTTCGATGTCCAAACTCCAGCTGATGACAGTACTCTGCCCACCGCTGGACACATCTGCCAGAAACAAAGTCCACGTTCCGTTCGGATCGATCCCGGCAAATGATGCCAGAGTTGCCGTAGGCTCGGTGGTGCCAAACAACGAAGGGCCGGACTGCGGATCGATGGCACGGCCGTCCGATGACCAATTGCCGGTCAATTGTCCTTCGCTGTTCAAAGTGTATACGGAGTCCTGATAAAAATGGATGTTGTTGTAATTCGCGGAATCGTCGAAGGTCACATCGAAGCCCGCGTCTGAATATCCGAATGAATTGCCACTGGTTACCCCGACGCGGTTCAACAGCACGGCAAAACCGCCTTCCGGCCCGCGGAGGTAAGCATACAAATCGCCGTTGTATCCACTGCTGATGTCCAACGACACCGTCACGTTATTGATGGTGCCGTCGATGCCCGTCAAGTCAGTCGCTAGTGACAAGCCGCTGGAGTTGCCATCCGGCACGGGCGTATTGGGGGAAACGGTGAAGTCGTAATTGGTTGTTGCTTGCGCAAAAACATTTGTGGTGCATAGGCATTGAAAAAAGCCTGCAGTCCCAAGCCACACAAACCTCGAAAACGACTTTTTCATCTGGATAGATTATTATTTATTCTTATTGCGGGACTTCGCCGATTTTTCAACGGGCTAAGCCCCGCGTCTCATGTTTTCCGCATTTAAGGATATACGGTGCGGTAGAACCGTGTCGGAGTACCGGACGTATCACTGTATTCGAACTGGCCAGTGTTATCCGGCGTTACGCCGGTCAGGTCCTGCCAGAAGAAAGCCGGACCAGCTGTGTCAGAGTATTGGAGGCGGTAAGCGTAGCCGGGAATGCCGCTGCCGCTGATCAAAACCGAGCCGTTGCCAAGATTAGTAATGACCAGGTTCTGGCTCTGGCTGTTGTCCAAAAGGATCGCCACCGTGACGGTGCCCGTTGCGCTGCCGCCATAAGCGTCGCTGACCGTGTAGGTGAACGAGTCGGAATTGGTGAATCCTGCTGGCGGCGTATAAAAGACCCAGCTACCCCTCACGGTGACCGTCGCGTTGCTCGCGCTGGTTGGGCTGATGCTGAGGGTCAACGCGTCGCCGTCCGGGGAGCTCGCATTGGTCATTAGCGTCGAGATGAGGACCTTCACGCTGAATACTGGATTGCGATAGATGGTGAGATTGCCGGCCACCGGCGGTGTGTTGATAATTTGATCGGCTGCCAGCACGTTGGTGGTGCCGATGAAGTTTGCGTCGCCCGGATATTCGGCCACCACTGTGTGTGCACCATGGGTCAGGTTATTGGTGGTAAAGGTCGCTAGTCCGCCGGACAATAGGCCGGAACCGAGGATGCTGCCATCGATGCGGAAGTTCACCGTGCCGGTGGGTATGCCAGCACCGGGCGCAACTGCCGTCACGGTCGCGGTAAAGGTCACGTTTGACCCCGTCGGCGACGGATTGGCGGAGGACACGAGAGAGCCGGAAGTCAATGAGTTTGTGATGGTGAGTGAGCCTGCTATGTAAATAAACAAGTAATTTGAACCAGCGGCGCCGCTGGCAGTGATGGGATACACACCGACATTACTCACCGGCGTTGCGCTGGTCGCCAAAGTCGCCAGGACGGTGAGGCTGTTCGTGTTGTCGCCATTGACGAAGCCGGAGTAGCTCGCAGTCAATTCTGGTAAAGCCTGGCCATAAGCCTTGGTCTGGTCGTCCGCGGTGACGGTGATTGTTGCAGCACCAACGGTGAGCGCGCCATCGATGTAACTAATGCTGTAATTCGCACCCGCTGCATCACTGGCCGTGATGGGGTAAGTCCCGGCCGGGCTTGACGCCGTGGCGGTGGTGCCAAGGGTCACCTGAGTGGTCAGGCTCGCGGCAGTGTCGCCGTTAACAAATCCATTATAGCTGGCGGTGAATATTGGCAGTGACGCGCCATAAACTTTGTTCGTGCTCCTGGCGGTGATGATCAGCGGGGCAGGATTGACGGTCAGCGAGCCGTTCACGTAACCAATACTGTAATTCGTTCCCACAGCACCGCTGGCCGTGATGGGGTAAGTGCCAGCCGGACTCGCCGCCGTGGCGGTAGTTCCAAGGGACGCCGGTGTAGTCAGGCTCGAAGCCCCATCTCCATTGACAAAGCCGCTGTACCTGGCGGTGAACACCGGTAACACCCCACCATAAACGCTGTTCGTGTCATCCGCAGTGATGACTAACGGCGCGGGCGACACATTGATTGTCACATTGGTCGTTTCCGGCAAAAAGCTGTTGGTGTCGTCCGGAGTGAAAGTGACGGAAAGTGTCTGGTTATTTCCGGCATTCAAAACGGTTCCCGCAGGGAACGAATAGTTGAACGTGCCCGGCACGTTGGTCGAACTGTAAGTCGCCGTTGCATTCAACTGGGTTGCGCTCAAAGCCGTACCATAAGTGATGATTGCCGGATTGGTCCAGGTCAGGGTCGGCGCAGCGGCGCCACTGATATCGAGCCCCCATTCCGCAAGCATATTCGTTCCGCCAGATTGCAGATCGACCAAGTAAAGCGTCCATTCACCCGCAGCACTGAAACCATTGAAATTGGTCAGGGAAGTTGTGCGCGGTGAAAGGTCGGTGACGGTGGCGGGATCATTCGTGCGGCCATCGGGCTGCCAAATCCCGGTTAGTGGCGAGCCGGTGGCGGGATTCGTGATGTTTTGATAAACGTGAATGTCGCCGTTCGCCGCATTAGCCTGAAAAGTTACGTCGAATCCACTGTCGCCATAGCCGGAAGGATTGGATGCCGTCGCACCCACGCGGTTGAGAAGGACGACGAAACCATTAGTGTTGCGCAAGTAAGCGTATAGATCGCCATTGAATTCACCGATGATTTTAAGTCGCACCTGCAACGACGAAATGTTGCCTATCGCCGATGCGACATTGTGCATATCGCTCAGGCCGGAAAGCTCGCCGTCCGGCACGAGACGGTTCGTCGTAAAGGTGAATGACTCTGTGGTCTGGGCCGCGAGGAACAGCGGCGAAACTGCTGCCAGAAGCATCAGTAAAAAGATTTGTTTTAGTGGTCTCATAGTCATGGGCTGGTTGAACGATAAAATCGAGCTGGTGAATTTGCCGGAGGTGTATCGGTGAAATTAAATCGGCCGGACGAATCCGTCGTCACGGTGGCCAAGTCCTGCCAGGCGAAAGCCGGGCCGGCGGTAACCGAGTATTGCAGGCGGTAGGTGTAACCGGGAATGCCGCTACCACTGATCACCGCTGAACCGTCGCCAAGTTCAGTGACCACCAGGTTCTGGCTCTGGCTGTTGTCCATCAGAAACGCTACCGCGACGCTGCCTTTGGCACTGCCGCCGTAGCTGTCGGTGACGGTGTAGGTGAAGGAGTCGGCATTGGTAAACCCTGGAGGTGGCGTGTAGAAAACCCAGCCACCGTTGACGGTGATCGTGGTATTACTGGCACTGGTGGCGCTGACGCTGAGGGTCAGGGTGTCGTCATCGGGCGAATAGGCATTTGTCATCAACGACGAGAGCCGGACTTTGGCGCCCAACATAGGATTGCGATACAGGGCTGCATTGCCGGCGACCGGCGGGGTGTTGATTACTTGACTGGTGGCAAGTGAATTGGTGGTCCCGGTGAAGTTCGAATCGCCAGGATATTCGGCGACGACGGTATGCGAGCCGTGCGCCAGGTTATTGGTCGTCCAGATGGCGACTCCGCCGGACATGGTGCCGGAATCGAAAATGGTGCCGTCGATGCGGAAGTTGACCGCTCCGGTGGGGGTGCCGGCGCCGGGAGTGACCGCGGTGACGGCGGCGGTGAACGTGACATTTGAACCGGTTGGCGACGGATTCGCGGAGGAGACCAGTGCAAGAGCCGAATTTGCCGGGAGGATCGTCAACAGGCCGTTCACAAAATTGAAGGAATAATTCGTCGCGCTCAAGGTCCCATTGGTAACGGTAATTGGGTACGGGCCGCCCACAACGCTACTGGCTGATGTGGCCGTTGTACTGAGCGCGGGCGAACCGCTTAGGATGGTGGCGTTATCACCGTTCACAAAGCCGTTGTAGCTTGCGGTGAACACCGGAATGGCCGCGCCATAGACCTGGTTTGTGTTGTTCGCCGTCACCGTCAATACGCTGGGGGCCACTGTGAAGGACTGATTCACGGTTGTTGCCGGAAGATAATTCGTGTTTCCCGGCTGGTTGGCAGCAACGGTGACCGTACCGGTGCCCAGAATACTGAGGTTGCTGTTCACGACGCTCGCTGGGCCGGAAACAATACTGAACGACACCGGCAAACCGGAAGAGGCGCTCGCGTTCAAGGCGAACGGCGCCACGCCGTAAGTTTGGTTCGACAATGAACCGAAGGTGACGATCTGCCCGCCCTGCGCGACAGTAAAAGCCGCACTCAGTGCGCTAGTGAGACCGCTGGCGCTCGCCGTCAGTTGTTTGCCGCCCACAACATCAATTTCCAAATTAGTGAAGGAGACAGTTCCATCGCCGGCGGAACTGCCGATGTCGAGATTCGCCGTGCCAATCAAAGTTCCCGTTCCGGAAGAGAGGGCCAGACTCACGGGCACGCTTGAAGCCAGACCCAACGTGGAATTATTACCGTAGGCATCCTGGGTAATGACCGCTGGTTGAGTTCCGAAAATGGAACCGACTGCGGCCGCACTAGGTTGGGTGGAAAAGGCGAGCACTGTGGCCGAAGCGGGAGTTATTGAAACGCTCCCCGAGGTTGCACCAGTCAAACCGCTGCTGTTGAAATCAATCGAGATGGTGCCGGAAGCATCGTGCGCGAGGTTGGCAAAAGTTGCCACGCCGTTGTCAGCGGTGACATTCACCGAGCCCTGTAAACTGCCGGTGCCGCTGCCGGCATCGCGTGACGCAGTGATAACAGTGCTGTTGTTGGTGAGGCACAGGTTGCCGAATTGATCAAGTAATTGAATGATCGGTTGCTGGCTGAACGGGACGCCCGCCGTGGCCACGGCCGAAGGTTGCGTTTGAATTATCAACTGGCTGGCCGGTGCCGCCCCAACCGTGGTGCCGCTGGAAGTGGCGATAGCAAGACTCCCATCTGAGAAATCAATTGTGATCGATTCGGCAATCTGGTAGCTCAGATTGGTGAACGTGGCAATGCCGCTAACAGCCTTGATTGCTTGCGTTCCGAATAAATTTCCCGAGCCTTGATCGATCGAAGCGGTCACCGTCGAGGTATCTGTCTTGATGAGATTCCCGAATGCATCCTGCACCAGGACCACCGGCTGTTGGGCAAAATTGATCCCGGCCGCCGCCGTCGCCGAAGGCTGCGTCACTAAAGTTAACTGGCTGGCCGCCGCCGCGCTGACGACAATGTTGCTGGAATTGATTGAAGCGACCCCAGGAGCTGTGAAACTGATCGTATTGGTTTGCGCGATTTGATAGCTCATCCCTCCGAACGAGGCAACGCCCCCCACTTCCATCACCGAGCTGTTTACATAGTTGGAGTCCGTTCCCGAGGAAGTCGCAGTGATAATA
>JBEKMT010000203.1:0-8807 GCA_050008355.1 Verrucomicrobiota bacterium | reverse complement strand
AAACCCGCTTAAATCTCCCTCCCTCTTCCTTCCTGCAAGCCAAGCGTGAGCGCCTTGAGCTCACCCGTCGAAGAAATAAAAAAGGGATGGCCTGCGGCCATCCCTCGATTGTCCCCACAAATTAATTTTGTCCAGGCCTAGTGACTCGTCGGCGCCGGAGGATTTGGCGAATTCGGAGCGGTCGGAGGCGTACTGTTCGGGGGCAGCGTCGGAGCGGGCCGGCGGCGTCCCGGCGCCATCTGCAACCATTTGGTGTATTGCTCAGGTGTCAAAATGTCCTTGAGCTTGGTATTGAGGTTCTCACGCAACTGACGGTACTTGGCGCGTTTGTCGTCCTGGGAAAGACTGGTGTCAGCCCGGAGTTCGTTCATTTGTTTGCGTTGATCCGCGAGAGCCGCCTGGACATTCGTCTTTTCTTCGTCGGTCAAGGCTAACGCCAGGGACAAACGATCAATATTCATCATGCCGCGCGGTCTCATGCCGTTGTTGGCAGCCGGAGCGTTGGTGGGAGCAGGAGTCGAATCCTGCGCCTGGACAGCAGAGCCACCGGCGAGCAGGCTGCCGGCTACCAGTGCCGCAAATGCTAGTATTTTACTCAGTTTCATGTTGTTTTTAATGTGTTCGGTAAGCGAACCACGGTCTTAAGTAACCGTGGACGCTTAAGGGGAAAGACGTCATTAACCTTTAAAGGTTACAAGCTTCCCATTATCTTCGCCGCCGCACTGACGGTTTTATCGATGTCGGCGGCCGTATGGGCGGTGGAGAGGAAACCTGCCTCAAATTGTGACGGGGCCAGGTAAATACCGGCTTCGAGCATGCCGTGGAAAAACCGCTTAAACCGTTCACGATCGCTTTTCATGGCGTCCGCCAGATTATGGACTGGCTCACTGGTGAAATAGCCGCAGAACATTGAGCCGCAAACGTTAAACCGCACCGGCACGCCAGCGGATTTGGCCGCGTCTTTCATCCCGGCTTCAAGCTGTTCGCCCGATTCTTCCAGCGCGCAATAGGCATTCGTGAAGTGTAATTCCTCCAAGGCAGCGATCCCCGCAGCCATCGCCAACGGATTGCCGCTCAAGGTTCCCGCCTGATAAACCGGCCCGAGTGGGGCCAGCAAGTCCATGATCTCCGCCCGACCGCCGAAGGCGCCCACGGGCAAGCCGCCGCCGATGATTTTGCCAAAACAACTGAGGTCTGGCGCAATGCCAAAGCGCTCCTGCGCGCCGCCTCTCGCGAGGCGGAAGCCCGTCATTACTTCGTCGAAAATCAAGAGCGAGCCATGGGCCTGCGTGATTTCACGCAAATATTGGAGGTAGCCCGGTTTCGGCAGATAAAGCCCTGCGTTGCCGGGCACGGGTTCGACAATGATGCCAGCGATTTCATTTTTATTTGCGGCAAAGGCCGCCTTCACCGCGTCCTCATCGTTGTAAGGCAGAACAATGGTGTGTTGCGTGAATGCCGGCGGTATGCCCGCGCTGTCGGGGTGCCCGAACGTCAACGCGCCGGAACCGGCCTTGACCAAAAGCGAATCGACATGCCCGTGATAACAGCCGTCGAATTTGATGATTTTGTCCCGCTTTGTGTACCCACGCGCGAGCCGGATCGCGCTCATGCATGACTCCGTGCCGGAATTTGTCATCCGGACTTTCTTCACCCCTGGCACCAGCTCGCAAATCAGTTTGGCCATCTTCACTTCATACGGATTCGGGATGCCAAAGCTCGTGCCGGCATCCGCGGCGGTTTTAACGGCAGCGATTATTTTTGGATGCGCGTGGCCAAGAATCGCCGGTCCCCAGGTGCCGACGTAATCGATCAGTTCATTCCCGTCCACGTCCCAGACCCGGCAGCCTTTCGCCCGGTCGACAAAAAATGGCTGTCCGCCAACCGCCCGGAACGCGCGCACGGGCGAATTCACCCCGCCGGGTATGTAGCGCAAAGCTTCGCTAAAGAGTTTTTCAGATTGAATGCGATTCACCGGGATAAATTAACCGTCCAGCGGTCCGGAAAGAAGCACAATGAGAAACCGCTCAACGGGCCAGTCCGGCACTGATCATTGCCATGGCTTCCCGGGCAGTTTCATTGGTTTTTAATTCGATCCACTGTGGATTGGCGTGGCGACGGAACCAGGTGAGTTGGCGTTTGGCAAATTGTCGTGTGCGGGATTTTACCAGCTCAATCGTTTCGGGCAAACCGCACTCGCCTCGCAGATGTTCCACCACCTGCCGGTAGCCGATGGCTTGCATGGCTGTTTTGTTTTCCGTCAAACCACTTTTCAAAAGCTGCCTGGTTTCAGCCACCAGACCCAGCCGGAACATTTCATCCACGCGCCGGTTGATGCGCCCATGCAAATCGGCGGACGGGCGGGTGAACACAAAAAAGTTCTTGGCCGGAGCCGACGGCACTATCGATTTCCATTCCGCGCGTTGAGCAGAAAAGGGTTTTCCGGTCAGCCGGATCACCTCAATGGCACGGACGACACGGCGCGGGTTTTGCCGGTCAATAGTTTCGTACGTCACCGGGTCGCGGGTGCGCAATTCTTCCAGCAGTTTTTGCAAAGGAGTTGCTTCGATTTCTGCGCGCAGTTGCGAATCGGTTGCCGGCGCTTCTCCGAGACCGTCGAGCAACGCCTTGAAATAAAGTCCGGTGCCGCCGCAAAAAACGGGGATCCGGCGGCGGACTTGAATGGCGGCGACTGTCTGTTGCGCGCGGCGGACGAATTGGGCGGCGTCAAAGGATTCCCGCAAATCACAGATATCGATCAAATGATGCGGCACGCGGGCACGTTCGGCGGGCGATGGCTTGGCGGTGCCAATATCGAGCCCGCGATAGACTTGCATGGAGTCGGCGGAGATGATTTCGCCGCCGATCTGCCCGGCCAGGGCCAGGGCGATTTCAGATTTACCAACCGCCGTTGGCCCGGCAAGAAAAACGGGAGCAAAGTCGGTGGCAAACTTTCCAGAGCTCACAATGGGTTCGGACGGCTTCACGCGCAGGCCCGCGGCTTAAACTGGTTTCGCCGCGGTCGCTTTGGGCTGGTTACGCCGCGATAAAATTGCCGCCAACATCAGGCCGGCGATGAAAATGGGCACGCTGACGAGTTGGGCCGAAGTCAGGCCGGCGTGAATGTGGTCGGTCGGGTAATCGCCGCGAAAATATTCCACGATGGAGCGGAAGATGGCATAGAGAATCAAGTACGTTGCAAAAACCTGGCCGTCAAATCTTTTGCGGCGAAACAACCAGGCGAGGATGACGTAGAGGATCACGTTGAGCAGCGCGTCGTAGATCTCCGTCGGATGCAGGGGAACGCCGAGCGGAGTTCCCGAATATTGGCTGGCCTGGGGGTTGGTGAAAGTGATGGCCCACGGCAAATCGGTCGGCCGACCGTAGCAGCATCCGTTGAGCAGGCAGCCGATCCGCCCGAACACACTCCCGAGCGCGATGCTGGGCGCGAAAACATCGGCGGTCTTCCACAATGGCATTTTTTTCCAGTGGATATAGATCATGCCGGCGATCGTGGCGCCGATCAGACCACCGTAATAAACCAGTCCGCCGTGCTGAATCATAAAGACTTCGGAAAAAGGCTGGTCGGCGAACTCCTGTTTCCAGTAAGTGGTGACATAAACGATCCGGGCGCCAAGGATGGCGCCAACCATCAGCCACAGCGTTACGTCAGCAATGCGTTCCCCGGAGATCTTTTCGCGACGCGCGCGCAAGGTGGCCGTCCACAGGCCGGCGAGGAAGGCGAGAGCCATCATCACGCCATACGAATGGATGGTCAGGGAGCCGAGGTGAAACGCAATCGGATGCACGATGAGAAGTTAAGCCATTGCGGCGGAAATGGAAATTTGAAAACAGCGAATCAAGCGTCGGGCGTTCGGAATCAATTTGTCGCCATGCCCGGGCGGGAATTTGTCGCCAACAATGTCTGATTGTAATTTTGCGGGAAGATGGCGGCAGGCAGCGGCGGCCATTCCGGAACGTTCTGCACCAGATCACGCCAGGTTTGACGCTCCCCGGGCGACATTTGCGACCAACGCTCGGCATTCTTCAAAAACTCCGCGCGCTCAGCGGTGCTCATACCCGCAAATTTCGCGTAGTTGTTCACGCATTGCGCCTGCTGCTGTGGGGGCATCTGTTCAAATGATTGCAAGGTTTTCTCCATTTGCGCGCGCTCGGCGGCAGACAGCGTTTGCAAAGTCGCTTTCTTTTCTTCGGGTGTCAGTTCGAGGAACTGGCTGAACTGCATGGAAATCTCTTGCCGCCGCGCATCGGCCACATCATTCAACGCCGGGCTGCCCGGCGGGTCAATGCGGGCAAAATAGTAGATGGCGCGGTCATTCTGCAAAAACTCCTGTTGCAATGGCGGCGGCAGAATGTCCCATTGCGTCAGGCGGTCCTTCACCAATCCGCGCAGATCCTCGGGCACACGCGACAATTGTTGGGCGCGATTCGACGGGGAGGATTGCAACAGCGGCATCAGATACCAGCGCAATTCCGTGGCCCGCAGCCGCAGTTCGCGTTCATCAGGACCAAGCTCTTCATATTCATGGACTTTGATGAGAATGCGCGTGCGAACTTCCGGTGAACGATTTT
Source organism: Verrucomicrobiota bacterium (assembly GCA_050008355.1). Taxonomy (GTDB): domain Bacteria; phylum Verrucomicrobiota; class Verrucomicrobiia; order Limisphaerales; family UBA11358; genus UBA11358. The sequence goes on along the minus strand of JBEKMT010000203.1, from coordinate 4,214 downwards.
TCAAGAAATCATTGCGTTCCTTGGACGTCATCGCGAGGAGGGTGCGAAAATAAGCCACTGGTGAAGACACGGTTGGTGGCGGCGCGAGGGTTTGCGAAACAACAGGAATCCTCCCTGCCGGCGGCATATTTTGTGAGCAGGCCGCAAAAACCACCGTCACTGCGGCCAGACAAAGAATCGACTGGCGTGGCCGGATCATTGCATCAGGGCGAGCAAGTCTTTGTCAGCAGTCACCGGCTGGCTCATGCGCTGGATGGCGTCGAAGTTCTTCAAGACCTCGACGCTTGGAACAGGCTGATCCGTAGTCACTTGAGCCACGGTTTTGGCAAGCAAAACACGCTGCACTCTCACTTCATATCGCTCCCAACCCACCCCGGCAAATGCCACAATGGCGGCGGTGGCGATGAGGCGAGGCAGGAAGCCGCTCCAGTTCAAATCAAAAATCCAACGCCGCGCCGGTCGCGCTTCCTCCCGTTCAATGGCTGACATCACTCGCGCGGTGAAATTTGAGGCCACCGGCACGTCGGGAATTTTTGCCAGCGATTGCGTCAGGCGCGCCTCCAGTTCCAAATCCGGCTGACCGATCAAGGCGGCTTTTTCGGCATCCGTCAACGGTCGCCGCCAGACCGATTCACGCCAATCTGAAGGTTGGTTCTCCATCTTGTGGGGTTAAAAACCGTGATGCAAAGAAAGTTGCGCGAATAAAGATCACTATTATCCAAGCTGCCAGCTTCCCCTTTTCCCCGCAAGTACCGGTGCTTGTCCTCCGACCGCCAGACCATCTCAAATCATCAAATAAAATAAACTGATTCAGGGCCTCAAGACGCCGGGCCGGGGCTCTGGTATTATGCTCAATTTACAACCTGCAATCGGAAGAATCGTTGAGCTGAACCACTGAAACTATTGGTCAGGCTCAACATTCCTCCTGTTCCGTCAAGCGGAGCGTTCAGAGGTATCCAGGCTGGATCGTTGAGGTTATTTTTGTATTCGAGCTGATATGTCTGTCCGATCACCGTTGGCCAGCTCAGCAGCAGACTACCGCCCGAGATCTGAGCACTCAGCTCCGGCGGCGGCATGTTCGCAGAGAAGCTCAAATTATCAATCCCCAAACCCTGCGCTTTGCCGGTGCTATCCGTCATTTGCCAGACCAACCACAACGCGGCGCCCGGCGGCCAGTTGGTGATTGTCTGATTGAGGACCCCCAGATTGGTCTGGTTGAGCACGGCGGTGCCGTCTACAGCCGCCCCGCCGGTATCGGCCGCGACCGTCGGAAAGTTCACATTCAACGCCGGAATAAACGCCGTGGCGTTGGCGGGAAAGGTGTTGGTGCCGGTAAGATCAACGACATAATAAAACTGCAGCGTCTTGGCTAGATTGGACTGGCGCCAGACTTCACCGGTGAATTGCAGGTTTATCTGGCTCAAAGTGCCGGGCGTGTCGTTGATGAATTTGGCGCCAACGGCGGTGCCGCCGGTGGTGCTGGTAGCCAGCAAACCCAGGGCACGGTTGGAACCGCTGGGCGGGCCGAAACTGTTCTGGCCCCCCGCCGTGAGGTCACCCGATGACGCGCCAAACCGGGATTCCAGCACACTCGTGCCATACCAACCCGCCAAGGCAGAGATGCCCAACCCGCCGCCGGAACCACTGGCGACCGCCGGGGCGGCGAAATCATAGGGATTGGCGAGCGAATATGTGATGCCGTTGATGGTCACCGTGTTACCGCTGTCCACGGAAGTGGCCCCCGGATCGGGCAGGCTGTCAAAGTTTTGGGTATAAACCAGGCCAGCCTGCGGATAATCAATGTAAGCCGGGGATGGTGGATTGGTTCCTTGATAAACCACGCTTACGCTGCCGGTATCACCAGCGATCGGTTGACCTTGGCGGTTAACCCCGGTGAGGTCGAGCAGATTTGTCCCGTGTTGCAGTGGCAGCGTCAGGCTCCAGTTGGTCAACGTCATCCACGTCAGAGGATAAGCCACTCCATTGATCCAGATGCTATCTACATTCACTGGAGCCACCCCGGTCAGGTAAGCTTGGTCGCCATTAGTTGTCACCGCCGGGTTGACCACGAAGTTGCCCGCGTTTACCACGGCCAGTTGGGAAGCAATACTGGCCTGGGCTTCATAAAGCCACGGTTCAATGTTCAGAGCAGGGTTTTCGACGCCTGTAAAACCGTTAGCAACGAAAGCATTGTATTTGGCGGCCAACAAGGGACCACTGTTGGCAACTGCAAGCGGGCCGTTGACCAACTCCTGCAAGGCACGCCAATACATACGCAAAAAGACTGGCGTGTTATATATATCAATCAAGTAGGGGTCAGTGGCGTCTAAGGTCAATAAATCCTGACCCGGCCCCCAGGAACCGCTGTTACCGATCACAATATTAAAGTCCCACATCAACAAGGAGTACTTTGTCCCCAAAGTGCCTATATATCCATAAAGATTTTGTCCATTTTGTGCTCCAAAAGAATCCCAATTGCCGGCGGCATGGTTGGCGGCAAATACTCGCATCCAATTTTCCATGTTCGCCAGATTTTCCATGTTGCTTATATAATTCGAAGTGCCATAAGAATTCGCGGCGTCAACGAGTGCATAGACATTGGTAAAATTATTGGCCGAATCCGGTGTGCGGCGGATTTCGTAGTCGTAGCGATAGCGCGCCATTTTTTTTGCCCCGTCAGTCGTGGTATAGCTGTTGAGAGTACACCAGGATTCGTTGTCAAAATTCATGTACTCACCGGAAAGTTGTGGGGCAAATTCAAACCATGGCTGCATTTTATAGAGAAATCCGTCGGAATCATTCGGATAATGCTCCTTCACCAAATCTCCATCCGGTACCTGGGCATCTTCCATCAAATAGCCGCGCTGGTTGCCGTTCACATAGACCACGACATAGCGGCGATTGAGCCACGGTACGCCCAGGGCACGCAAAAATGTGTTCGCCAGTTGTTCGCGCTGCAAGCTGGCGTCATCACCTGGACCATTTCCCGGCTGGTGAATTTTATTGAATGACGTCACGCCCAGAAACTTGTCGTCGTCGTTGAAAATCCATTTGTAATGACAAAGGCTTCCATAAGGGGTGTTGAAGTCCTGATGGTAAGGACTGCCCGCGAACTGACCCTTCATATTATATACCACGCGATTACCGGTGACGAAGGTACAATCATTTCCTTCATTGCTCAAATTACCGAGGTTAGCCCAGCGAGTCGCGTTGGTCTGGTTTACCCACAAATGATAAACGCCAAAGCTGCCGCCCGGATTGCCGTCCCCAAACATCACCAAACACTCGCGCACTGGTTCATTGTCGTTGGGACGGATCGCCGGAAAGCGAGTCGTCGCGCCCAGCTTGTCCGTTGCCGCGATGTAAAACGCGGCGATTTGGTTCGCCGCCTCTCCGGGAATAGTAGCGCTGAAGACACCGTCGCCTGGGACTGCATCGCCGCCCTTGCCATTATCGAGCATCGGTACTGCCTTGTAAGTTGTCGCCGGATCCAGCCGGTAATACAACATCAGGTTGGTCACGCCATCGGGATCGCTCACATTCAGGGTTACCACTACCGGTTGATTGGCGGCTGGCAACGGCGGAATATGGGTGACATTGTAAATCGCCGGACCGGCGTTGGTGATGTAGGTGCTGTTCGGCTGTCCTGGGCTGCCCAGATTATTGGGTATGGGAAGGGTGGCCGTGGCTTCCAGCCAATTACCATTCAAACGCATCAGCGGTTCCGGCCAGCCATGCAACCAGCGCGCTTCATAGCTGACGGTTGCCGTCTGGCCAGCAGCCAAGGTATTGGCGGTCAAAGCCACTTGACATGAGTTTATACCGGTCCAAATCTTGTCACTAGAACGTATGTGCAGCGCGTAATTACTATTGTAACCCGGACTATCCAAACTCGAGCGAACGTGGTCCCCTTGAAACGACCAGCCGTTTGAACCCGCTTCCAGAGTGGAATTGCTGACGTAATTGATTCCATCGGTGCCCACCACCTCTACGTTGTCCACCAGGCACTCGCCAGCGTCCAACAGTCCGATCTGGGCGTAATCAATGGACGGATCATAATTTTGACCATTATCGAGCACGCCCGTGCAGGTTATGTTCGTCCAGACCGACTTTGAAGTATCATCACTGTCCGTCCAATTCGCCGCCAGGCGATGATTGGAATGGGGGTCCATCAATTCCAAACTGCTGCCGCCACCGTCCGACCATTCACCCCA
>JBEKMT010000202.1:0-10392 GCA_050008355.1 Verrucomicrobiota bacterium | reverse complement strand
GAGGTGAGGCACATCCGGGTGCGAGACGACCGTGCTATTTGTTTGCTGTGACTGCACAATGGAATCAAGTGAAAGCGCGCTGAGCAACGCTTGTTGCGCGTGGACGGACGCATTGGTTAAAATCGTCCCGATCACCAAAAAGCCGGTACACGGCAAACATTTGCCGCGCACAGTGCGTTGCCGTCCAGCCCAAGCCTGTTTAATTTCGTACAAGATAAAATTAGCGGCCGTACCGCGGGGCTAGAGCTCGTCGTCACCTAAAATTTCAATGTCAGATCAACCTGGAATAAATCAAAGTCGCTAATCGGATTTATTTGAGGAATATCCGCGCCCGTGCCGCCGGTACCCAAAAGGTCATTAATACGGCTGGCATGACCGTAACGGACAGTTCCAATGACATTATCGGTGAAACCGTAGGCCCCGGCTATGTAGTAGCCCTGCAGGTTCAATGCCGCAGAGAAAGCATGTTTTTTGGACGTTGAACCATTCACCAATCCGAGGCTGTCACTGCTACCGATGGCCAAACCGACCTGATACGCCTTGTTGTCCCCCGTCTGCGGGGCAAAACCAGTTGGGATCGGCTGCAGTTCAAGATTATTCAGATATTCTTGGTAACCCGTAGCCGCAGCCTCGGCACGCTCGCGACCTTCGAAGTTATAAGCCACATCGCCAAAGATACGAGCATCCACGTATTTGAACTTATAGTTAAATTCAAAGGGAACTTCCAGGACCAAAAGATCGTTGAGACCGACCTGATTATTAGGGTAGTTGCCCGATCCCACTAACGTGGTGGTTGACGAGTAACCACTATTGCCATTCACACTGCCCGTTTGAGGATATACGCCCTCGCCTACAAAAGGATCATCGTAATACGGCGATAATCCATTCGGTGCGGTCGTGCTGTTCTGTTGTAGTCCGAAGTATTGGTACATCGTGGCTGCAACCTTGGCAGAAAAATTGGGTGTAATGTGGTAGGTCAGGCCCCCCTGCCAGGCGACCTGGAAGATATTGTCGACGGTTTGCCCTAATCCTGCATTGATACCCAAGCCGCTGGAGGCAGAAACCGGGTTTTCGTCCTGATAAACAAACTGGCCGAATGTGGCGAAGAAGTCTGCCTGGCCCACGGTGTATTTGAAACGTTCAGCCAAGCCTTCCGGATTGATGCCGGGACTCCATACCATCGGGGTGGTATAAAGTGGATTGGGCATTTTACCCACGGTGAAATCAAACCAGGACTCCGGCTGCCAGCCAAGGTAAGCCTGACCAATGGCAATGACTGACGCGGATTTGCCATATGGCCCGGGGCTTGAACCGCCCATGGTGACGAAGCTTGAGCGCGGACTGGAGGCGGTCTCCAAGCGGAAACCGTAATAAAAATCATCGAACATTTCGCCCCGAAAACCAAATCTCACGGCATAACGGAAGCGATTCAAATCAATGCTGCCGCCGCTGGGACCCTTGGCCGAGCGATCCTCATAGCGCACCCGAATATCTCCCAAGAACTCAATGTTTTTGACGGCGTCACTGATTTTCCATTTCGACGGCGGCAGTGGTTCCGCCGAATTGGTTTGATTGGCTTCCATCTGAGCCTGAAACTTAGACGCCTCACCTTCAGTAATAATGCCCTTGTCGAGCATCAGGTTCAACAATTGCAACACCGGACCGGAGGGGGAATTGGTAGAAACTTCATCGCCATGTGCCTTGCCCGTCGGGTAAATGGCCCAAGCCGCGACCGTAATTACTGTCCATCTTTTCAAGCAATATTTCATGGTTTGATGGGGTTGTTCAAATTACGCTTTTGAAACCTGCCGGGCAGGCCTCATAAAAGTTGAGAGATATTTTCAATGGATTCATGGATATGCCGGTTTTGATTAAGTTTAAATCAGTTGACTCGTTTAATGGATATCATCGGAATTTATGACTTGGGTTCCAAAATTGACAAAAAGGCAAAGGCTGGCGTAATTCCTCTCCCGACCGGAGACGCAGCGAAGGCCAAACATAGTTCGGGCATCCTTCGAGTTTTCTTTGCAATAGTCTTTTATCATAGATATCACCACCGGTTCAAACGGTAGAATCTTTGAGTTGCGTTGGCAGCAGAGGGATCATTCAGTTCCAAAGCGCCACCGTTGCCAAATTGAAGTGGCAAAGCGGTCCAGATTGGATCGGTCAGGGAATTTGCATATTCCAACTGATAGACCCGGCCATTACTGCTGGGTGATGAGATGTTGATGAAACTGTTGACGGCTAGCGAAACCTCTACTGTGGGTGGATGGCTTCCGTCCAAAGCGAGGCTGTGGTACCAACCAGCCGCTACTTGCACTATATTGCTCAAGCCGGTCGGCACGACGTTTTGTCCAAAATCAACATAGGTATTGTCGCCGGTGCCGGCCCCCCAAGCGACGACGGTACCGCTTTTGGTTAGTGCCAGAGTGTGCCAGCTTCCGTCGGTGATTGCCAGGACGTTACTTAAGGCGGCAGGGACGTTCGCTTCCCCGTAAGTACTCGTTCCCCAGACGATCAGGGTTCCGTCGGTAGTCAGGGCAATATTGCTTTCGGCTCCGGTGGCGATGGCCACCACGTTCGAAAGCCCTAATGGAATATTGGTTTGATCGCCCCATTCAGTCAAAGTGCCGTTAGATTTCAGCGCCAGACTGTGATATCCTCCGGCCGCGATCGCCACCACATTGGAAAGGCCGACGGGCACAATAGATTGACCATAATTCGGGACTACCCCAATCGACGTTGAATCCTCGCCCGCTCCCCAGGCCACCACCGCGCCATCTGATTGCAAAGCTAGACTGTGGTAAAAGCCGCACGCTATGGCCACCACATTGCTCAAACTTTCCGGCACTTCCAATTCACCATAAATATCATCGCCGAATGCGGCAACCAAGCCGTTGGATTCAAGGGCCAGACTGTGTATCGAACCGCAGGCGATCGCCACGAAGTTGCTTCCGGAAGGACAATCGATCTGCCCCGAATCGTCGTCCCCCCAACCTTGCAGCGTACCATTCGCCTTTAAGGCCAGACTATGCCAGCGACCGCCGGCCAGTTGGACCGCATTCGTCAAATTGGCGGGGACTATGGACTGTCCGAAATCGTAGCCATCCGAAGGATCGTTGACCGTTCCTGCCCCCCACGCAATGACCTTGTTCCCCGCATTGGCTGAGGACACAGCGGCCATCAAACTCATCAGAAAGACAAGTCTGAATACTGCCAAACATTTACCATTTAGTTTTTCCATTGCAATTTTTGGGACATCCTTCTGGCTTAAACGCACGCTGATTAAACGGGCGGGGGATTGGGAACCCAGTGGAGTTGCCATCATTCCCGCCTCTCGTTAAACAGATCAATATTTCAGTTTTTTCATAGGTAATATTTCCCGCCCAAGCTTGCGCTTAATCCAATATTTCGCGGATCTCAATGTCCCGATTCCGTGATGCAAGAACCGGATGATCAATACAAAAGCAGGCTGGGCCCATAAATATCAAAGGTTCAGCCCGAGTCATATGGTTAAAACTACGATTATTTGAGTAGTGTATCAACAAAATAAATTATAATATACGACAAATTTGATAGCTGTTTCGGCAATTTTATTCAAAAAAAGTTTTGACGCTGGATATTTTAAGGAGTTTTAATAATATGCAAGTTTCTTAGAATTAGTCATTTATAAACTTACATGCGCACTTTTTATGCGGCAAAAAACCTGTTGACGGCCACCTTTAAATAATATTAAATGGTCATGTTGCATATATGCATTAACGACTTGTCAGCTTGAGTTATGTTGTATGTAAGGAAGCATAAACATAAACAAACAAAAAATCGAAAAAGGAAAAAACATGAAAAATACATATAAAGTAACCTTGCTGATTGCTCTCGGGCTGGCAAGTGTTTCGACTGTTAAAGCACAAGACCTAATACTCGGGTTCAACGATGCGGCTGGACCTTCGAATGCCCAGAATGACTACACTGTTGATTTGGGTTTGACCGGGAACGCATTGCTTGCGGACGCGGCGGCCAACAACGGGACTTACAACCTGAGCAGCGGCTTCTCTATCAGTACGTTCAATTCTGCGGCTGCATTTGGAAACGATGGTAACGCGTTGAGTGATGTGGCTGCCGGCGTAATCTCAGCCGGTGGCAATACTGTGAGTGGTTTGACTTACACGTTTCAAACGAGTTTGGCAGGCAATCCGCCGTTCGCTGGCGAAAGCGCTCAACAATTAGGAGTTGCGAATAGCGATGCATCAGGAGTTGCCGCTGGCGTGCAGAGTTCGGCTACCGCGGGTGGCTGGTCATCTGAAGTAGCCGTTTCGCCGGGGCTGCCGGGATCTTCTGTGTCGAGTAGCGTGGCCTCCGAAGATGGTAACCCGCTGGGCCAGCTCAACTCAGGTGTGCTTGATCTCACTCTCTGGGATGATACTAAAACCGGTGGTTTACATCCGTCGGCTGGGTCTTGGGTTGATGATGGCACGATTGCCATCAATCTGAACAACGACACAGTCGAATTTACTTCCGTGTCGGCCGTTCCGGAACCTTCCACGTTTGGTCTGTTTGCGGGTGCTGGCCTTCTGGCAGTTGCCCTCCGTCGTCAATTCAGCTTGAAAAACAGCTGAGCTTTTGTTCCCCAACAAAACACAATAACTGCAACCAAAAATTTAAATTAATATCAAAAAATATGAAAACGAATTCAATTACCTCGGCACTCCTTGCTCTGGGCGTGGTCTCCATTGCCAGCGCGGCGCAAGCTAATACGACTGTGTATCTGGTCGGTGCCTCAGCCCTTCGCAGCACCATTTACCAATACGCCCAGATTCCAGGAGCCATCTTTGACGCCGATAAACCCGCTGGTATAATTCTGCCGGCTGGAACCACCTCTGGTGCGGCCAACATTGTTTACGAAGGATACATCAACGGGAATCTGGTGGATATCGATGCTTACTGGGCGGGCGCCGAAGCCGCGATCGCGGACGCGGCTGGCCACCAGCTTACCGAGACAATCCCTGCTAACGCTACACTCGGCACCCCTGCTTATAGCGGGAATTTGCCAGGCGTTCCGGGAGTGTTCCTGAACCCGAACTCAACCCCCACCCCGTGGACAGGGGCTCTCGTCCCGCTGTCATCAATTCCCGGCGCCCCTTCGGTCGCTGACCTCGCGTTGGACGATACATCCCAGGCGGTTTCATATACGCCGGCTGCGACGTATCCGCTGACTACATATGGAGCAATCGCAGTCGTGCCTTTTAGCTTTTTGAAAGGATACGAGAAGACTCCAGATGCACCTTGGACTAACATTGTTAACGTTACTACAGCGCAAATCAACACTATTTACACGGGTCCGCAACCGGCCAACTTTGTCACTGGCAAGTTGGATACTGCTGATACCAATGATTCTGTTGTCATCACTGGTCGTAATTATGGCTCCGGCACGCGGGTAAACGCATTGCTCACTGCGCAAGTTAATCTTAATGCCACTGTTGATCAGTGGGCAGTTGATCCAAATTACACCACGCCGGGCCTGCTTGGGACCGACACAGCTTATTCCTCTCCTTCTCTCGGGCTCGTAGACGTCGGCAACGACGGGTTCAATGCGTCTGGCCAAGCGGCGGATCAGTTGGCCTTTGACTTGACAGGTGAAGGCGGAATCTTGATTGAACCGCTGGCGGTTCCGGATGCGGCCACTGTACACACATCGCCGCCATCTGGTGGTGGTGCACCGACCTACTTGTCTTACAACGGTGTATATGAATCCGACCAAGGTGTTATCAACGGCACCTATACGTTCTGGGGTAACGAAAATCTATACGGCAGCCATAACCAGTCTCCCACGAGCATCCAAGGTGAGACGGGTCTGGCCATTTATAACGGACTCAAGGCAGTACTTCTGACCAATGGCGCAGGAACGGCAACCGGAGCGGTTGGTCCGACATATACCGCCCAAAGCGCATTGATTCCAGAGACGTATTTGCAGGTGAGCCGTAGCGGTGACAGTGGTTTTCCGACCCCTGCATTGCACAATGGTATTTAATCTCACTTAGGATAAAAAATTATCCGCCATCACACGGCTCGAACGTCACCAGGCGTTCGAGCCTTTTGTTTGAATTAATGGACCCGGGAAATGTTGTGCCAAAGGCACCGGAACTAAATATTGGCAATGTGTTCGAGCTTATGCTTTAGTCGAACACCAGTCCGTTCCGTTACTTCATTAATGTCAATTGAGGCGCAAAGCGCCCGCGGTCACGGAGAGGTTTTGCAAAATGAAATAATCAGGGACCACTGCTAGTTGCGGGTATGGTGGTCTTTAACCGGATTGGCGGCCTGATTGTCTCGCTTGGTTAGTCACTTGAGCGGATGGGATATTAAAATATGAATTTATCACGGCTTTTTTTCAAAAGTATGGTCATGGCAGGGTGTTGGCACGGCCAGTCACTACCGGCGAACCTCACGTCAGGAAATAATCCTTACTCTCCGATCGCTGCGCGCAATATATTCGGGCTGATGCCAATCCCCACCAATCCGCCGGTTAATGCCGCGTTGATCGCACCGCCGGCCAAAATCACGCCCAATGGCATCATCACGATTTTCGGTGGCGCGCAGGTTTTGTTCAAGGTTCTATCCTCGCCAGTTCCCGGCCAGCCGGCATCATCCGAACAGTCCTATATTCTGGGCGAAGGCGAGAGCCAAGACGGCATTGAGGTGCAAAAGATAAATATGGAGTCCGCCATCATTATTTTTGACAATCACGGAACTATTCAGGAATTACCTTTGATCACGGGCAATTCTCCGGCCGATGGTCAGGCGGTCACCACCGGAGTGTCCTCCTCGACAACGCGATTGCCGAACGGCTTCGTGCCCTTATGGCAGCGTGTTCACCGACGTAATCTTCCCGATGGATCCGTCCCGGATGGTCCTCCCGGCATTGGTTCGGCCACGTCTGCGGCGACCGGAGGCGCTTCTTCGGAACCGGTCCTGTCAGGGGCGCAAGCGAACTCGGGTGGAAAGACGCCGCCTTGAAAACCGGCCTTGAAGAATAATTGGAATACTGCCGTCAAAGCCGCGTCGGCCCGTTTTCATGTCGCGTCGGCAAACTACTTTTGAAACCGTGGACAAGGTCAGGTTCGCCGCGTTAAAAGTCCACGATTAGGGTGATTTCTCGTCCACCCTGCTTCTTCTTCGCCAATAAGTGGTCCCTCCCGGTCAAAGATTCGGTCAGTGATTCTGCCGGGTTGAGTGTCAAATGATCTGGCGAGTTTTCAGGAAAACACTCGAATTAGAGTATTCAAGACTGGGTCTGGATTTGCTTTTTGAAATCCGCGACCTTCTGTTCGGCTTCATCTAACTGTGCCGGACTCAGCTGGCCCATGACTTTCATCTCTGCTATGTTGGCGCTGCCCAGAGGGTTTCCCTGGTTGGCGCTTAACTTGAGCCAGGCATAAGCCGTCACCAAATCCAGGTTAACCCCCCGGCCAAACCGGTAAAGGAGGCCTAAATTGGCTTGGGCCCGGACATTTCCCCGGATGGCGGCAGCCCGATACCACTTGGCCGCCTCAGTGTAATCACGCTTTACGCCCAATCCGTTTTCATAGGCCACACCCAAGTTATTAAAGGAGCCGACGGAACCTTGATCCGCGGCTTTGCGGAGCCAGCGCACCGCTTCCGGCAAGTTCACATATCGGGTGCGATAAGGCGGGGCTGGGATCAAATACAATCCTCCCAGCGCCGCCTCTGCATCCACCTGGTTTTGTGCCGCGGCTTTTTTCCACCAGGCGATGGCCTGATCAAAGTCATTGGTGACTTCCTGGCCATTGTAATAAAAATTGCCCACGGCATATTGGGCGAGCGCGTTCCCCTGATCGGCGGCTTTGCGATACCACGACACCGCCGTCGCCAGGTCTCTGGGGACACCATCACCTCTGCCGTAAAGGGAACCGAGCGTTACTTGGGCGTCGGCGTAGCCCTGATCGGCCGACAAACGCAGATAGTGAACCGCCTTGACGTAATCCCCGTTCGCCTTGCTGCTGCCATTCAAAAAATGATGGCCTTGTGCATCGCCGTTATTCAAGAAATGGCGACCCAGCTCATATTGGGCCTGGACGTCTCCGTTTTCCGCTGCGGTCTCGGTTGCCTGTAAACTGGCGTTCGTGTTCTGCGCCTCTGCGTTGCGAGTCAGTCCGAAAATCAATAAGAATGTTACGGCCAACTGGCCAATCATCAGCTTAATAGCGATTGATTTTGTCGTCATTCTGCTAAGATACTAAGCCAGCATCGGTCATCAAGAAAAAAATAGTCGCAAAACAGGTGAGGTATGGGAATTAATTACGCGTTTGGATCATCGCATAAAATATGTGCAATATGTTTAATATAAATGTATTGAGGAATATTCATTCGACTTGATAAAAATCAGGATGTTACTGATTAATTTGGTCGTCTGCTGTGGCTCCGGAATAAAAACAACTTAAGCGGTCGTTTTATAAATAAAATAATTAGATGTCGTTCATATTGCCGGGGGGCGGACATCCTTGACTTCCATTTTTTGCTTGCCCAAGCTCATTTCATGGAACCGACGAAAGCACGCAACCATGCCAATGCGGGTCAGTTGGTCGGCCAGCAGCTAATCGATCTCAAAAATCTTCGCGCTCTCTCGTCCAGCGCAATCATGGCTGCCAATGCCGGCCAGAAATATTTGGCGCTGGATCTGATCGGCCAGGCGCTGAAACTGGGTCCGAACACACCCGGCGTTATGTTCAATGCCGCCTTAGTTTTCAACCGTTACGGGCACACCCAGCGCGCCCGCCAGTTGTGGGAACGCCTGGCCGTGCTGCAGCCGGGCTCAATGGAGCCGCTTTGGAATTTGGCGATCCATCATGCCACCCGGGATGATGCCGAAACTGCCGAGAAGTATTTCCGCAAGGTCATGGAACTGGCTCCCCGCAAACCCGGGCTTCACTTGAATCTTGGCAACATGCTCAAAAACAGCGGCCGTATCGAAGAAGCCATCGCTGTGTATCGCGAAGGCGCGCGTCTCTTTCCGCAGGAAATATGTCAATCTAGCAATTATCTTTTAGCGCTGCATTATGATCCCGCTCACGGCCCCGAACAGATTCATGCCGAGCATACCGCATGGGGCTTGGCCTTGGAGGCGACGGTGCCCGCGGCCATTGGACATGGCAACGACCGTTCGCCCGACCGGCGCTTGCGAAATCTCCTGCCGCTTTTTCGACAACACGACCATGCGCAATTTGAAATCTATTGCTACTCCGATACACCCCATCCGGATGACCTGACCGCCTTGTTTCGCCAGCGCGCCGATGTCTGGTGCGATACGGCCGGTTTGTCTGACGCGGAATTGGCCGCTCAAGTCTCGCAGGACCGGATTGATGTGCTGGTGGATTTGGTGATGCATACGGAAGGAGCGCGTCCGGGCATGTTTGCCCGAAAACCCGCACCCATCCAAGTGGCTTGGATGGCTTATCCCGGCTCGACCGGCCTGAGCCGCATGGACTACCGGTTCACCGATCCCGTGTTGGATCCACCGGGTGAAACCGACCATTTTTACACCGAGCAATCCATCCGCTTGGAAACGTTCTGGTGTTTTGATCCGCCAGCCGGCAGTCCCGCCGTCGGACCCTCGCCACTGGACAAGAACGGCTATGTCACCTTTGGATGTCTCAACGGTTTTGTCAAAGTCAACGACGCTACGCTGGAACTATGGCGTGAAATCCTTACCGCCGTTCCCGACTCACGGCTGATTTTCTTGCCGCCCAACGGAAAAATTACCGGCCGGGTGCGCGAGAAACTGGGAGTCGCTCCGGCCCGACTCATTGGCCTGCCACGCCAATCCCGTCTTGAATATCTGAAATATTACCACCGCATTGACCTCGCGCTCGACCCGTTTCCGTACACGGGCCATAGCACCACGCTCGATGGTTTATGGATGGGGGTGCCGTTGGTCACGCTGGCCGGGCCGACCGTTGTTTCCCGAGGCAGCCTGAGCATTTTGTCCAACCTGGGGCTGACTGAATTAGCCGTGAAAAACAAGACCGATTACGTGTCGTTGACGGTTGCCTTGGCAAAGGACCATGGGCGTTTGCGCGAACTGCGCAACGGACTCCGTGGAAGATTGGAACGTTCAGTGTTGATGGATGCCAACCGATTCGCGCGACAGACCGAGTCCGCCTATCGCACCATTTGGCATACATGGTGTAAGACTGCTCACGCATCCTGATCGCAATTTGAAATAAAAAAGAGCCGGAAAATCCAGCTCTTGGGTTGCCGCCGCCTGTCGGCCAGATAGGGACGACGTGGCTTAAAAATTATCGGTTGTATCCAGTTCCTAATTTTCAGGGAAATCAGGTAACGCAATTCGTAGTGGCAGTGATGACTGAGCCTTTA
>JBEKMT010000201.1:0-15682 GCA_050008355.1 Verrucomicrobiota bacterium | reverse complement strand
GTCAACGGAACAAATTATACCACAACGATTAACGACCGCAGCGGGAGCCAATTCTTTGTGCTGATTGCGCCATAAATCCCGGGTCTGAAGCAGCGATACTCCCTGGCTGGAGCTTGGAATTGAGGCTTTGGATATATTTCCAGAGAAGTTCATCTGGGAACGCCCGGCGATGCTTGATGCTTAAATAACTTAAAAGCAACGTCTTGTTGCCTTATATGGCCAAGAATTGTTCATTCCTGCCCGAAAGGACTTTTTGTGACATCTGGCAATAAATCAAATCAGAATTGCAGCAATTCAACACCAACTTCCAGACGTCCATCTCCCGACAATCTTAATTAATGTCTCCAAAACGTACTCCTGCTTCTCAAAACAGCTGAAAACAAGGCTTATAATAAGCCGGCTCGACCGGACCCAAATGCCAGCGGAGCGGCATAGCGCTTCATGTCTTGATAATATGTATTGTAAACAAAATAAGTAATACTGATCAAAATAACCGCCAATGATCAGGATATTGTGATATTAAATGTCCTCGGTTCTCCATCTGTTTTCAAGACATTCACGGTACCGATTTCAGCCTGCAGTAGCCGTTTTAAATGGATGTAAGAAAGCAGCTTGACAATGTTTATGCCCTTTTATTCTGCATCTTTCAGAATGATCATCTCAGCGGGCCCAGCTAGTCATTGAAACCGGAGGCGGCTGATTGCAGGTTCCAGAGCCGTTTTTTGGTGATGTCCCAAATCCGAACGCATATGTCCCAATTTGAGATAGAGGAAAAAAGTGCGATCTGGCATTAATTAAACATGACGAGCAGCAGAACTAGTCGTAGGAACATTATGAAGCACCTAAATCGTAAGTATTGTATGTCAGGAGTAGTGGCGTTGGCAGCCGGTTTGGCCACCCAGGCGCAGGCAACACTTTCTTACCAGATTTCAAATGCAGGGCTGGAAACGGCGAATGTCACATTTGATGGCACCAGCTATAACGGCATCCTTGCCGGAGGAATTGGAGTCACCAGTACCGGCGGCAGCGGCGGATCCAGCAGCTTCGTTTCGATTTGCACAGATTTTCTGGGGAGCCTTTATTTGGGAAATACCTACACCTATAATAGCCCGGTCAGCATTTCCAGCCCCGGTTTGACGGGAATCGCCCCAACTTGGGGAGCGGACAATGCCGGTAAAACGTCGGGTACTGCGGACACGACCTCAGCCACCTACGGTCTCGATAACGCCGCCGAATTATTTTACCATAATATCGGCGTCTTGACCTCTGGTACGACAGACCAGAAAGCAGCTCTTCAGCTGGCTATTTGGACTGCACTTTACGACACCACCAGCGCAGGGGCGGTTGATGTAACCGGTTCACGTTTTAGTTTTAATGTCGCTAGTACCGCGGGCGGCATTGCTCTAAACTGGCTGGAAGGATTGGTGAATCCAACGTCGAGTTCTTACGTTGATTCTCCGGTCGGCTTGCTGGTTCCAAGTCCGGCCACCGCCGCAAACGGCTCGAATCCCGATGGTGAACCGCCACAGGAGCTCTTGGTAGTAATGCCAACGCCGCAAGCTCTGGCGCCCACACCAGTGCCTGAAGCCTCCACGGTAATCACTGGTACACTTCTGTTGCTTTCATTTGGGGTGTGCAGTTTGAAGTCATTCGGAAAATCCCGCAGTTGATTAATTTTAATCCTTAGTTTATTTGGACGCGGCCTGCAACAGGCCGCGTCTCGTCTTTCTGGCGGTCTTGCTTGAGCTTCGGTTCAGCGTTGGCATTTCCTTTCGTCGTGGTTAACTTTCAAAGGATATGCCGAATCTCGAAATCCAATGGGGCGGGCCGCTGGCTAATTGGCGCTTGGAGGCGCCAGAAGCCCATCTTTGGGCTGAGGCAATGGGTGATTCGTCAAAATGTGTCTTCGCTCACGCAGACATTCCTTGCGGGAGCGAGAATGAGCATGCCTGGCGGTTGCACTTTGAACGTAACCGGCAACATTTAATTACCGGCTGCGGCACGCTGCGCGCCACACTGGATGGTTATCTAGAGATTGAGCCAGCGTTATTCCAGTTTGATTGCGGGAACCGCAGGAAGACTTTTCTGGCAATTCTTGCGGAAAATCATACTCT
This sequence comes from Verrucomicrobiota bacterium, assembly GCA_050008355.1. Taxonomy (GTDB): domain Bacteria; phylum Verrucomicrobiota; class Verrucomicrobiia; order Limisphaerales; family UBA11358; genus UBA11358. The sequence goes on along the minus strand of JBEKMT010000201.1, from coordinate 13,568 downwards.
GAATTTTGATCTCCCCGATTCCGGCGGATTGCTCCTGGTTGCGGTGGGCGAGCAGTTTCCGCCTGAAGCAGAGGTCGAGCGTATCCGGTTGGGTAAGAAGCCGGACGAACTGGTGGAACGCTTTTCCTCGCGGACCGAGGTGGTTGGCTCGCGTGCCTTCCTGGATCAACAGCGCACCCAAGCATTTTTTAGATTTTGTACCCGCAAAAGGGCATGTCTCAAAGCAACCGGCGACCGCAGCTCCATATTTAGCTTGGTCCTGTTGGCGCTGGTTACGCTCAATTAAATAGATCAAAATTGCAATGTATTGGATGCTGTTTTTTTTATCCATCGGTTACCTCTGGTTCCGGTTGATCGACAGTTTGCTGCCGGAGTGGATGACGGATCCGCAATATGGCTATGGATTACTCGTTCCCTTTCTCTGCATTGGCCTTTTCATCCGCCGCTGGAGCGCAGTTGAAAAACTTGAAAACCACCCGTTCAGGGACGGAGCACGGACACCCGTGGTGTTCTTATTCTCACTATTGGCGTCCCTTTACCTGCCGATCCGTTTGGTCGAAGCTGCCACCCCGGAATGGAGGATCATCCAGTGGCTGCTTGGCATCGTTACCATCGGGTTGACGTTATGCGTGATTCGTCTGGGCAAGGGACGAGCATGGTTGTGGCAATTAATGTTTCCCATTCTTTTCTTTCTGGTCGCGATACCGTGGCCGACGCTCATCGAGGCGCCCATCATTCAAACCTTGACGCAGTTGAGCGCTGCCACGGTTACCCAATTACTCTACCTGGCGGGTGTGCCAGCCATCGCCCACGGTAACGTTATTGAGATCGACACCGGCTTTGTCGGAGTAGAGGAAGCCTGCAGTGGCATACGATCATTTCAAACCAGCCTCATGACCTGCCTCTTCTTTGGGGAGATTTACCGGTTGCGCCTGGCATATCGCTGCTTGCTCATTCCCATCGGGTTTGGACTGGCAATCATTTTCAACATCAGCAGGATGTTCTTTTTAACCTTGGTCGCCGCGAAAAAAGGTGTGGCGGCCATTTCCCAATATCATGATCCGGCGGGTGTTTCCACCGCGATTTTTTGTACGATCGTTCTCTGGGGGCTGGCTTTGTTCTTAAGCGGAAAAAAAACCTCCCGGCTGGCTAATTCTGCGATCACTTATCCTGATGAAACCCAAGGGCAACCACCAGCAGATCGGTCGGAAAATTCTTTAACTTCAAAAACTTATCTCAACCGGCTTGCTTTTTGTCTTTTGATTTGGCTCATCGCGACGGAGACGGGCGTTCAATTCTGGTATCACTTTCGCGAGTCGAATCTCAAACCCGGCCTCGTGTGGACTTTAAATTTTCCGCAGGATAACCCGACGCTGAAAACTTTCCCGATCGACGAAAGTACGCGCAACCTGCTGCGTTATGACGAAGGCAAAGAAGCCTTGTGGACTGGCCCGGATGGAACACAATGGCAGGCATTTTATTTCAATTGGCGGCCAGGCAGGGTGGCTGGATATCTCGCGAAAAGGCATACTCCGGAAATTTGTCTTCCAGCGATCGGCCTAAAACTCCTATCCGGACCGCAATTGACCATGGTTAATATCCATGGCGTGGACTTGCCCATACGAAGCTATGTCTTTGCGGATGGTGACGCTTCCATGCAGGTTTTCCATTGCCGCTGGGAAGCCGGTGCGAATCAGGAAACTTATGTGAGAAATGAATCCGCGCGGATGAACCTTGTGCGCGGGATTTGGGCTGGCCGGGGCAATCAGGGGCAAAAGGTTTTTGAATTTATCATCTCGGGAATCAACGACCCGCAGCGGGCCCGCCTGGCCCTTATCAGCGAGTTGGAGAAGATGATCGCGGTTCAGGATCCACAAGCTGCTCCTTAAGAAGCGACTGTGTAATTGTCCCAATCGCGAATGTAATCGTCCTAATCAGGGCTGGAAATAATACTTTGGTTTAGTATAGATTATATTCGTTCGTGCAGGGTCATAATCAGAGGGGTATCTAATGCAAAAAAAACAATTCCTATTTTTAGCGAGCCTGGTGGTTTTTACACTCAGTTATTCTTCGACGGCGCAGGCCGCGGGGTTGACAGTGGCAGCCCCGAACTCGAGCATGGCTGAAGGAATCCCGGTTGAAGATTTGAGTCAAACATCACTCCCGGAGGCACCCACCATGATCGTCGCGACGATTCTTTTGGTGCTGCCGTTTAGTCTTTGTGCCGTCAAGTCTTTTGGGAGATCGCGGACATCAGATTAAACTCGTTTGAACCCGAACCTGAGCCAGTCGAACTGTGTAGTGGGGCTCCATTGATCGAAAAATGACCTCTGGTGATCAGTGTCTTGTCCCCTGTCTCCAGTTGCCGGCAAACAGGAATCGTATGGCTTAAAATTCCAGATTTTCCAGTTCTTCGGTATTCCGCCGAACCTTCTCGCTCCGCATAGAAATTTATGCCCAACCAAAGCAAAGGCTGGCTTACAATTCATTGAAGGATGAGTGCCTGATAAAATCGTTTGCCAAACTCTGAAGCGTTCGCATCGGTGAAGGTGAATGGAGCTTTATTTGTTTGCAGGGGTATCCAGTCAGTCAGGTTGGTGGAGGCCTCGACAACATATTGTGAACCAGCAATTCCGCTTACCGCAAAGCTGAATTGGCTTGATTTGTAAGCCGCTGAATTCAAAATGTTTTCAGGTGGAACGACATAAGAAACTTCGGTTGAATAATCACTTTCCGCCCCTGAAGCAGTGTAAGTTGTTGCCGCGAAATAATATGTCGTCCCCGGCACAACTCCGGAAACAACTAAATTCGTGACATTGCCCGCATTGATGACATTGGTGTAATTATGGCTCACGGTGCCGTAATAAACATCATACCCCACGGCATTTGTATCCTGGCTTCGATCCCACTCTATCGTTAGGCTCGGCGCAGCCATCGCTGGTGACGCCAAAAGCATCCCGCAAACTGAGCACAAGAATATGGGTAAAACAAACCGGTTCGAACACGTCGATTTCACAGCGCCAGACATAATCCGTCCTGTCGCATATGGAGTGCCAACATTCCAAAACAACCAAACTTTTTCCAAAATAGTTCAATTTCTTTTGCGATTGAAAAATTGCTCAGAGCGATTGTCACGAAAGTGAGCAAAAAGAAATCAGTTCCGTCCAAAGAAAGAACAAAAATCTCTCCGGAGAAACGACCTTGCTTCAATTCAGACATCGAACATGGAATCGAGCTTCGGTTTTGGTCGAAGCGTGCCATTAAAGAAGGCGAGCAATTCCACGTTTGGCACTCCGAGGCCCACCCGATGGAAACTCGACTCCGAAAGCAATATTTGCTGGCTTGCCGATGCGCAATAGCTTCTGGAGCAATAATGTATATTCGCTTCCGGCCCCGACCCAGCGCCATATGGCTAGGTTAATCAGTACCCTCTTCGTGCCAATAGTAGCGTTTAAGAATCGATTATGGGTGACTCAGCATAGTGCCAGATACGGCACACTGGGAGGTATTGTGGTGCAAATTTGTTCATAGAGGTTGGGCATATTTAGTTCAATTTTGCCCCATCAGCTTCTCCAAGAGTCACTCCAATAATTATTTGCGGCAAACCAGCCGGTCTTTGTTCCGCGATTGCTTCCTGGCATCTCGCCTCCGCGGGAGCAAAACAGGTTCTGCGGGCGTAAATGCTTGAGGTCATGTTTCATTAAACTGTGGTATTAAACAAGTTGAAAAATAATTTCCCTTCAGCCCATGTTCCCGACATTGGAAGTGGTTAAATTATGCATTCAATTCCGATTCTGTCGTTTCACGTTCGCTGGCCCCGAAACCTTGATTGGCACAGACAGGTGTCAATTGGGTATTGTCCGCTGCTTTAGGATCATGAACGAAGCTACTTGTGATCAATCGTTAATAAATCTCCGGGGCCTTTAATTCATGGTCGGGAACTTTTTTGGGATTAGCTACAACAAACAAAGCAACAAAAAGGCGTGACTAGATTGCCTAACAGCGAAGATTCGCACCCCACGCCTCGCTTCTAGCCTCCTTCGCTTAATGTCTGCTTTCTGCAGAACAACGTCCCAAAAATGCCGTTGCCAAATGCGCCTAATTTTTATACAGTTCATTAGATCAAGTTTTCATAGTTTCAGGTTCTCAGCCGTGAACCTGCAATTGTGAGGACGGTTTAAATTCAGTATTGCCACGGCCTGAGAACCATGAAAAATAAACTCTTTGCTATTCTGGCGTTAAACCTTTTAGGCGCCTTCACTTCGCAGCTCTACACGGCCCAAGCCCAAGGCACCGCGTTCACATATCAAGGTCAACTCATCAACAACGGTAGCGAAGCCAACGGCGTCTACGACTTGGTATTTACGCTTTACGCCACGAACCTCACGGGCGCGGTTGTGGCCGGGCCGGTCACGAACAGTGCAACTGCTGTAACCAATGGCCAGTTCACCACGACCATTGATTTTGGCAACGTATTTACCGGCACGAATTATTGGCTGCAGATCGCCGTCAGCACGAACGGCGCGGACGATTTCACCACTCTGACGCCTCGGCAGGCTATCACGCCGACGCCTTACGCGATTTACGCAACCTCGGCGGGCAACGCGTCAACGCGGCGGGTTGACGAATCTTAGTGCGACCAACCTGTTGGGGACGTTGGCAGATGCACACCTTTCGAGCAATGTGGCGCTACTAAATGCCACGAATGCCTTTACGGGAACAAACCGGTTTGCGGGTGTGCTCATCGCCACCAATATCAATAACCAGATCACGGGTACGTTTACCGGCAACGGCGGTGGATTGACGAATTTAAGTGGCAGCCAGATCACTGGTACGATCCCGGTGGGGCAGTTACCGGTTGGGGTGGTAACCAATGGCGGCAGTGCGACGCTTTCCGGAACGTTTATCGGTAACGGTGGGGGGTTGACGAATCTTACCTCAACCAACCTGGTTGGGACGTTGCCGGACGCACGCCTTTCGAGCAATGTTGCACTGCTTGCTGGTACGAACGGCTTTACGGGTACGAATCATTTTGCGGGCGTGGTGATTGCGACCAACGTCAACAATCAGATTACGGGCACTTTTACCGGCAACGGCAGCGGGTTGACCAGTTTGAGCGGCAGCCAGATCACGGGTACGATTCCGGTGGCGCAATTGCCGGCGGTGGTGGTGACCAATGGCGGCAGCGTGACGCTCTCTGGCACGTTCAGCGGCAACGGCGGCGGCTTGACCAATTACGCCACGAGCAATTTAGTTGGCACGGTGGCTGACTCGCAGCTCTCTGGCAACGTGGCTTTGCTCAACGGCACGAACGGCTTTACGGGTACGAACCAGTTTGCGGGCGTGGTGATTGCGACCAACGTCAACAATCAGATTACGGGCACCTTTACCGGCAACGGCAGCGCCTTGACCAGTTTAAGCGGCAGCCAGATCACGGGTACGATTCCGGTGGCGCAATTGCCGGCGGTGGTGGTGACTAATGGCGGCAGCGTGACGCTCTCTGGTACATTCATCGGCAACGGCGGCGGCTTGACAAATCTGGCGGCAACCAACTTGGTGGGCACGGTGCCCGATTCTCGTCTCTCTGCCAACGTGGCGCTACTCGCCGGCACGAACTTCTTCACGGGAACGAATCATTTTGCTGGCGTGGTGATTGCGACCAACGTCAACAATCAGATTACGGGCACCTTTACCGGCAACGGCAGTGCGCTGACCAGTTTGAGCGGCAGTCAGATCACGGGCACGATTCCGGTGGCGCAATTGCCAGTTGTGGTGGTGACCAACGGGGGCAGCGCGACGCTTTCGGGCACGTTCAGTGGCAATGGCGGTGGATTGACGAATCTGACGGCGACCAACTTAGTGGGGACGGTGCCGGATGCGAATCTGTCGGCCAATGTGGCGCTGCTTAATGGCACGAACCTCTTCACGGGGACAAATCATTTTGCGGGCGTGGTGATCGCGACCAATGTCAACAATCAGATTGTCGGCGCGTTCACCGGCAATGGTAGCGGGTTGACCAGTTTGAGCGCCAGCCAGCTCAGTGGCACAATTCCGCTGACGCAACTGCCGACCACCCTGGTCACCAATGGAGCCAGCGTCACCCTTTCCGGGACTTTTACCGGCAATGGCGGTGGATTGACGAACCTGGCAGCCACCAACCTGGTGGGTACGGTGCCCGATGTGGATCTGTCCACCAATGTGGCGCTGCTTGCGGGCACGAACCTCTTCACAGGGACAAATCATTTTGCGGGTGTGGTGATCGCGACCAATGTTAACAATCAGATTGTCGGCGCGTTCACCGGCAATGGTAGCGGGTTGACCAGTTTGAGCGCCAGCCAGCTCAGTGGCACAATTCCGCTGACACAACTGCCGACCACCCTGGTCACCAATGGAGCCAGCGTCACCCTTTCCGGGACCTTTACCGGCAATGGCGGTGGATTGACGAACCTGACGGCCACCAACCTGGTGGGTACGGTGCCAATTGCAAATCTCTCTACCAACGTGGCGTTGCTCGACGGCACGAATTACTTCACGGGAACGAATCACTTTGCGGGCGTGGTGATCGCGACCAATGTTAATAATCAGATTACCGGTTCGTTCACGGGCAATGGCAGCGCGTTGACCAGTTTGAGCGGCAGTCAGATCACCGGCACGATCTCCCCGGCGCAACTCCCCACCTCCGTGGTGACCAATGGTGCGAGCGTGACCCTCTCCGGCACTTTTAGCGGCAACGGCAGCGGATTGACGAACCTCAGCAGCACGAACGTAGTCACACAATTGTTCACCTGGCTCGGACCCACCAATTCGTTTGGTGTCACCAATAATTCTTATTGGGTGTACACTGCCACGAGCAATATCTCGATCACCAACATCGTCGGGGCGGTGGCAGGACAGGTCAATTTCGGAACGCTGGAAATCTCCAATGCTGCTGCCTTCGCGCTGACCAGTACCTTCACCGGCATCGGCATTTCCCATGGCCTCGTTTCCAGCAATCCAGTCGTGATTCCATCTGGCCAGGAAGTGATCTGGGAATTCTGGACTGTTGGAACGATCAAGACCAATTACATGAATACACCTTGAGATTTTTGGATCTCAACAGTGCCGGTTTTTTGATGTTTTGGGCTCAGCTCAGCTCCTCAAAGCCGGATAGTAGCAGCGGTGCTCGATCTCCGCTGCCATCAGATCGGGACGTTAGCCTGACCTGACCGGCTGGTGGAAATCCAGCGAACGATTGGTCCAACAATCTTTAATTTGCCGCTTGTCCGCTGGCAGACGCCCTAAGCTTTCCATCGAGTGGCGAACTCTTCGCTTGCGTTGGTCAAAAATTTTCGTGTATCTTGGGTTTCCCTGATGTCGCGCTGCATCATCCGTCGGCGGGCAATGCGGGGATTTGGCATAGCGAAAAAGCCTTTTTTAGAGGGCGATGGCAGGATAGCTCAGTCGGTAGAGCAGAGGACTGAAAATCCAAAGAGGTATTTCATACCATTCGACACCTAGTTGCTTTGCTTGATTTCATTGGACAATCTTCATCCGTCTATCCCATGTTAGTGATACGTCGTGACATGGTTTGACACCAAAAACCATTCAACGGGATGCAAACGGGGATGCAAAGGGTGAAAAGCAACGTATAGGCCCCCTTCGCGCGTCATATCTCAGTTCATGAATACTTCAACCCGCATAAACTCAGCTTTCATAGGCATCTATCGACCTCCAGGCAATCAAAGTCGTTTAAATCAGGTCTGGCGAGTCTGGCCGGGCATCGTGTGGGGAGAGGCATCCGGATTAATTTAAGGAATCCGTTATTTTGCTGGGCGACCCGTCTCCACACCCTGCCGGGGGTATGGAGGATCTTGCGCTCGGTGCCCGCTCGTGGGTGTCCCGCTCTAAGAAATCCGACTGGATACGCAACGCATTGCTTTTCGCGGCCCGAAGTGATAAACCAGTTTCATAATTGGCGGTTCTGTGGTGGATGCGGCGAGTCTCGAACCCGCAATCCGGGGCTGTAAAATCCACGGGCTTGCCAGTTAACTTACACACCCAAAACTGAATGAAATTCGCCCGCACAATTAGGTATTCAATTATAAAAGCTGTTCGTTTTTGGAAGCCAAAGTTAGATTTCTCCCGTGAGCGAGTTAACGCATTTTTAGAATTTTCCATTTTCGATGCCATAGAAAATGCAAAAAAATCCAGACAAAAAAATAAAACTCCCAGCCAGGAACATAATCGGACACCAGCAACTACAAGGGGTTCCGGTATCCAAAGTCTTACGCATGCCAATCCATCCGATGGCAACCAAAATCGCACCACAAAAAAGCGCCGCTGCACACCAAAATGTATAAAAGAATATATCGAAATCATTGGGATTTTGGGTGGCTTGGTCGGCATTGGTGGCGGCATCGTCGGCCTTGTCTTCCTCTGGAAGCAATATGGACAAATGGTTATAGCCACGAACGCCACTAAGGATGCTGTGAGTACTGCGCAAGGTCAATTGCAGGCTATGACAAACCAAACTTCCGTCATGCAGGGACAGTGGCAGGCAATGACAAACCAGTCCGTCATCATGCGTGGCCAATTGGATGAAATGAAACACGCCGCCGAATTGGATGAAAGGGCTTGGGTGGGACCATATTCCACGGAAGTAAAAACTAATGAAATAGGAAAATATTTCAGCATTAAATTCAGAAACCTCGGAAAAACCCCCGCACTGAAGTGCACAACTTGGCTTGATAACAGCAATCTCCCCGATGGAACGGTTTTTACTTCCAATGCGACAAACGAGTGTTTTACAACGATTTTCCCTAATGGCGATCACACTTTGGACACAGGCGCCCAAGCCCTTAATGCAGGGTTCATAGAATGTCTGCGTACCAACGGAATTCACGAATATGTTTATGGGGTTGTTAAATATGACGACATTTTCGGAATACACCATTGGACGACATTTTGCTGGGATATGAATGATCTCAACAGCTTCAACGGAACACTGGCTGGTAATTCCTGCGACGATAATGACAAAACTCGCCAGAATCTGAATTTTATACCTGCATACGTCAATTTTAAGCAGCCCGGAGAGAAAGCAATCCCTCGACTGCCGGAAAAAGCAAATTAGGGCACTACCCAAATTTCCGGTGGGTTGACTTTCCACAGCAAACGTAGCAGCCTCCCTCAATAGCGTTCGACAGTGACCAAAGCCATGAAACTTAAATCCTTTTTTATCCTTTCCACAATTGTGGCCGCGTCCGTCTGGCGAGCCGACGCACAAATTTACGATACCAATGACGATGTTGTGGAAGTCTTTGCGGGTTCTGGAAATAGCGGATTGCTGAACGCTCAAGGCACACTAGCCGTTTTTAGCAATCCAAAATTTGTCGCCGCCGACACTTCCAGTAACCTTTACGTTTGCGATTTTGGCAATAATTTAATTAGAGAAATTACGCCAAACGGCTCAGTTTCCAGCTTCGCCTCCGTTAATATGTCTGGAGGCGTTGGTGGAATGGCGATTGACGGCAACGGCACTATTTGGGTGACAGTAAATGGCGGCATCGAAGAAATCACAAGTAGTGGCTCGGTAAACTTTCTTTCTTATACCGGCGTCAACTCAGCCAGTGGTATTTGTACCGATAGAGGCAACAATATTTACTACACGGCAGGCAATCAGGTATTTCGCATTTCAGCCGACGGCGTTTTGGCAGTGTTGGCAGGCAACACAAGCGAGAGTTCGACCGATGGGAACGGAATATATGCCAGCTTTGCTGAACCGGGCGCATTGGCCGTCGACGAAGCAGGCAACATTTATGTTTACGATGGTGGCAGTGACAAAATTCGGCGAATTGATTCCGGTTTAAACGTTACGACGATTGCCGGCGGCAACTCTGGCAATCTCGACGGCGTCGGCCTGAACACCGGATTCTCGTTCGTTTCCGCGATGTGCAGTGACAATCAAGGCAACATCATTATGGCCTGCGGCGATTGTGTGCGCAAGATGACGGCCACGACTAACGTTGTGACCCTAGCAGGAAGCTTTACGCAATCCTCTTACGCGAATGGCGCTGGTTCGCTAGCAAGGTTCTCCAACGCGGACGGGGTCTGTTTATCAGGCGGTATGATCTTTGTGGCCGACTCTAGCAACGAGCGAATCCGGCAAATCTCATTTAATCCGCAGCCGCAATTAGTCACGCCTGCAAATCTTGCGTTGAACACGTATGCAGGCATTACGATTAACGGTTTGGTTGGACGCACATATCAAATTCAATCTTCATCAGATTTGACCAACTGGACGACACGGGCAACGGTGCTCTTGACATCAAGCCCCTATCTTTGGTTTGACCTAAACCCCGTTGCCGGAAATAAATTCTACCAAGCTTTGCTTTTGCCGTGAATGCAGACATACCCGAACACTCGGGAGACTCGCGTTGACAATGTTGAGCGCCTGAAATACAACATCTCTATGAAAAACGGGATATACCGCAAAAGTGCGGTATAATACCATGTTGGGCCACTACTATGCGTCGCAAGATTTCCATAGCGGTTTTGCTACTCGCATTCATATTCATTGCATTCGTTTTTGCCGCGTGGCTTGGGATATTCACACCGTCAGCACCAGTCGGTTGGGCGCAGATTCACACCGGGCTTAGCCGCGACGATGTGTTGCGATTGGCCGGCGCACCAAGTGTGAGCAGTTGGCCGGAGAAAGTTGTCGAGACTTGGCAGCGCGATGGTGCGATTTGCCGTCACAGGTTAGTTATTGGTTACGATGGGCAGCAGGTTGCCAGTGTTTGTGATGGGACATGGCTGCGAGGTTATGGTTGGTTGAACCCAAGAATTGAGACCAGATGAGATTGACTTGGCCTAAGTCGCCGGAGCCAACGCCGATAACGCTATCGTTTCCGCATTCGCGGTTATTGCTCTTGAGTGGAATCGTTTCATGAATCTTCATCACACAGACCGTTCCTTCGAAAAGCTTTGTAGCTCATTGGGGCAAGCACATTATCAACACCCTTCAGAGACCGAAATTGTTAAATCGATAGTTTGAAGACAGTTCGGCCTGTCCAACCGGGGGAGATATTGCACACGCTTGTGAGTTGACAAACGGCAAAGTGACCGCTTCGTTCACAGGCGGGCGGTCTGTCACTGGTTTGTCAGTTTTTCGATTTCGCTGGCAAGCTGTTCAGCCTGTTTTTCCAACTCAGCAGTTTCAACTTCAAGTTGCTTCGCCCGCTCCGCCGCTAGTTCGTTCAGCACAACGGGCCTTTGTTCCACAAGCTGGCAAAGTTCATAGTCGGGACTTTTGCGTAAATTGTTTAGCAATTCTGTGACGGAGGCAATTTCCTTTTGCAACGTCTCATGCAACTGGCGCAATTGATCGAGTTCTTCCACGTCCTGGAAATCCAGCTTCGCCCAACCTTGACGCAGGATGAAACCGTGTGGGTCTTCCGCGATGACGCGCAAAGTTTCAATGTCACCGGTGTCCTTCGCCTGATTGATCGCAGCTGTAAGTTTGTGATACGTCTCCAATTTGTCCGGCTCGTTGGCGAAGCGGTCAGGGTGATACAGCTTCACCAGCTTTTTCCAGAGTTGCATCAATTCCGCTTCCTGATCGGCGCTTAACTGTTTTTTTTGCTCCGCTGCTGACGCCAGTTCTTCGTAATCGTTGTCCGTTTGCGTTTGGGCGCGCTCGTAATCTTCTGCGGCCTTCATCCCTTCCTGCCTGTCGCCGCGCGTGAGGGAATCCAAAAACCTCCGCCGATAATTCAACGTGATCTGTAACCGGTCGCGCAATTGATAATGCTCGCGCAAAAGCCGGAACAGCGCCGCCTGCACCACGTCCACGCGGGATTTATCTTTGGTGTATTCCACTTCCAATTCCACCAATTGCGACCGAGCGGCAGCCACAAGCTGACGTAGCCGCTCCAGTTCTGGACTGACATAGATGGCTGGGTTTATTGGTTTCATTTCTCTAATTTTTGAGGTCTATTCGGCAAGCTATTAAGGCTGAGCGCATTGCATCTATGCTGGATGGCAGAGGGAGAAAAGCATCTGCTCCTGCCCTTTTTGTCCTGCTTTCCATTTCTTCCCACCGACCACTAAGAGCAATAATTGGTTTTCCAAATTGCGATTTTAGGCGTTGGAGTAGCATGATTCTATCCCCCCAAGAGCCGCCATCGCTTGGCTCCAGCTCAATTTTATCCAAGTCCTGCCAGACGTTATTTAAGATCACCATGAAGAGATCAAAAGGCTGCTGCTCTGCAAGCCTGATCAACTCGACTGCATTATCTCGCGCGGCAACTCGCAAATCGTATTGGTCAGCTAGTTGAGATTGTAGCCATAGCCCATAGAGTTCAGCATGGTTGTCAATAATTCCACCACCGACCAAAACGGAGAAAACTTTTTTGACTTGATCCTTTTTTTCCCCAATCGCGGGTGTGTCGGCGTCGCGCCTGGTTTTCAACGCTGTTTCCAAAACCGTCCACAATGCCTTGGGCTGGAACGGCTTCGACATGAATGAAACATTTAATTCAGAGCCAGCACATTGTCGCACATCCTCCTCACTAGCAGTTCCAGAAATGACAAGAATCGGAAATTTGGCCTTCCTGTCTGCAAGTAACCGTAGCATTTCATGCACACTTAACTTGCCGCCGTTATTCACGTCTGCGATTAGCAAATCGGGTTCTTCACGCGACAATTCCTGCAACGCTTTCTCGGCATTTCCGAATTTCAAAAACGTAACCTCTTTACAAAAATCGCGAATAATAAGCTCATAGAGTTCCAAAAACATTGGTTCGTCATCTGTAATGACGATTCTCAGTGACTGCCTTTTTGCTAGGGCGAGCGTTTCGGCAACCATGCCAGAAATGATACGCTTCGCGCCGGGCGCGGCTTTTTCAACCGCGCTGGATGGTCTGCTTACTAACGGAAAACTGTTGTGCTTTTCGCCTTTATTCAATGGGTGGTCTTCACTCATGCCAGAACGCTGACGATTGAATCAAACGTCGGCGGTCAGAGCAAGAATTGCTGGCGGACGAAGTTCAGTCCCGCCTGTGGAATTTTCAGTCCGAATTTTCCGAAAATTTGGAAATTGGCACGGGGGTTTTACCAGTGTAAGGCTTTTCGTCAATACTGGGGATGCTGTCCCGAACTCCATAAACCGTTGCCACGATTTGCCGCTGTTGTGGATGTTTGAGTGGGTGACGATTTCGGAATGTCCGTAGGCGAAGTCCATTCTGCGGTGCGCGCAAATCAAAGGTCACGAGGGGTGGTGATTTTCCCATCATTTGGTCTTGAACGCTTGCCATAGTATAAAGGCCCATTTCTTCCCCTGTTGGATTTTTTACCACGATGCCCGGTAGTTCGTCGCGCGTGTCGTTGATGTGCTCCATGATGTTCTTGTGAAACAATGGACGCAGATTTTCTGCCGTAGGTATTTGACCGTTTTGTTTCAAATCGCGGGCTGCTTGCAGGGTGTCGAGTGGTCGCCGGATCGCCTCCAGTTGCTTTCGCGTGCGGGCCTCACGGACATTTTTGAAAAGCCTGCCCTCCGGCCAATACTGCATAATGGCACGGATTCTTTC
>JBEKMT010000200.1:0-8997 GCA_050008355.1 Verrucomicrobiota bacterium | reverse complement strand
AGCACCGGCGGTTAGCGAGTAGGACTTGAAATAGAGAAACGTGAACAAGCCATAAAAAGAACAAATGCCACAGGTGACCAATTTCCAGGTGAGTCGCACGGCTGCCCGGCGTGCCATCCAGCAAAAGATAAGTGTGGCCGAGGCAACAGCTGCCAAATCAGCGTAATAAACCGCCACCGTAAAATGGTGGGAGACGACCGGGCTACCCAGCGCAGCGTGGATTGCTTTATCGTTCAAACCATAAGACAGGCCGAAAACCAGCGTCAATAAGGCGCCCAGGATAAGGCTCCATATCACCGGGAACAGCAGCAGAGGCAACACGCAGAAAGCAAGGAAAGCATGGCGACCCAACCAGGAAGATCGTCGGAGTGTTAACATGAGGTGTTCGGCCAAATCGACGGGGTTGCCCAGTTGGGCACAGGCCCGGGTCCCGGCATCACTCTCGGATAGGCCCTCTGCCATGGCTGCTTGCTTTAAGTCCTCGCGGTGGTCGGCAACTTCGTGGACCAATGACTGCAACCGTCCGGTCGGGCAGCCAAGTTCGAGCAACCGCCGGCGCAATTGTTCAATGGAATCGGGATGCTCAGGCATATTCCACCCCCAACAATAGCGAGACGCCGCTGGTGACGCGTTTCCATTCGGTGGACAATTCCGCAAGGCGCTTACGCCCACGAGGCGTAAGTTTGTAGTAATTGCGGCTTCGGCCGTCCACTTCGCGGCGCTGACTGCTGACTTGTTTTTCGGCTTCCAAATAATGCAGGTAGGGATAGATGCAGCCTTCGCCGAAGGACAAAGCCTCCGCGGTTTGATTCCGGATTTCCTCCACGATCTGGTAACCGTACATTTCCCGGGAGGAGAGCAACCGGAGCACCAGCAGTTCCGGCACACCGTTCAAAAAAACGGGGTTGGTTTTCTTCATTGAGAGCATCATACCTATCAGCGTGATGTTTGTCAACATCAAACTGTGATGCTTGGTGATCCCTGCCTCGTGTTTCAAGGCCGAGTTTGTTTCGTTGCCCTGCCTCTTCCTGACCTTGCTCCCAAGGGAGAAGGAACCACGATTCGATGCGGCTCTTTATTTCGAAGAGTGTTCTTCTATGAAACCCGGGTTCGGTGAAGGCACGAAAATTGGGCAGGGGGGCAGGGGATCTTTGCTTGAATTCAAACGCAAATTCCAGCCACTTATTGCGAAGAATGAGACAAATGAAGGTGATAAAATCCGGTTGCCACGAACATATCTTTTTGAAAAGATTGTTACTGGAGAGCTTTTGAAAACAAACAGAACAAATGCTCCAGTCAGAGTGTAAACCTCAGCAGCGCGGCCGTGGCTTTTATTTCTGAAAAATGCTCGACTAGAAATTTAACCCCATGAAGACAATAACCCTCTTGACCGGCCTTTTCGTCATGGTATTGCTCCCCATCACCGCAGGCGCCCAGGATTTTGTCACCAATGGCCTGGTCGCATTCTATCCATTCAAGGGAACTGCCAACGATGCGGTGGGGACCAACAACGGCGTTATCTACGGCGGGGTCACGCTGGCACCTGACCGGTTTGGATCAAACAATTCTGCCTATTTGTTTAACGGCGTGGATGGTTACATTGATATCAGGAGCCCCGCAGGAAATGATCCCACAAACCTCACCGAAACCGCGTGGGTGAATATTCTTTCTCGCAATGGCGATTACGAACCGGTTTCGCCGTCGGTCGATGTCCTGATCAGCAAACGACAAACGTCATATGTTGGGTCCGGTTGGCCGGATTTAGGCGTTATTGCCAACGGGCCGGATACCGGGGATGGAGTGTGCTGCGTCTCTGCCGATTATTATCTTAATAATTGCGTCGGAGCCCCGCCAACCGAAACCAACGTCTGGTTTTGCGTTGGAGAAGTCATCTCCAATGATACTTATCAGATTTACATCAATGGCGTCCTGGAAAACACGGTGACCGACACGCATCCTCTCAGCTCCGCTGAAGACATGACATTGATGCATTGCGGTGCGTGGTTCTCCTACATCAATGGTCTCATGGATGACGTACGCATCTATAATCGCCCGTTGTCTTCAGCCGAAATGTCGCAATTATACGCGCTTGAAGCCGCGCCGCTGATGGCGACCACTGCCACGGCGGTCGCCAATGAGACCGACGGTTTCGTTGTTCAATCAATTGTCACTTACGCCGGCAGTGGCTACACCAATGTGCCCCCGGTTCGATTCATCGGAGGCGGAGGCAGCGGCGCCCAAGGGGTCGCGGTGGTCAGTAACGGGATGGTGATCGCCATCAATATGATCTCGGCCGGAGCCGGCTATACCAATGCGCCAGTCGTCGTCATTGACCCTCCGTTTTTTCCGAATCCCGGTTTGAACATCGCACCTGTCTCGTTGTTGATCTTCAGCAATCTCACGGTGAATGACAGCTACCAATTGCAACAATTTCAAGGGTGGTATTGGACCAAC
The DNA here is from genome assembly GCA_050008355.1 of Verrucomicrobiota bacterium. Lineage (GTDB taxonomy): Bacteria > Verrucomicrobiota > Verrucomicrobiia > Limisphaerales > UBA11358 > UBA11358. The sequence continues at coordinate 6,543 of JBEKMT010000200.1, read as the reverse complement.
CTGCCGGTCGGCATTGTTGCCACCAATACCGCGTTTACATACAGCGCCGGTCCCGGGGAATATCGGCTGGCGCTCAATCCCGTGCCGGTTCAGGCCTTTGCGACGGCTCAAACCCTGAATGGGTTTGTGGTGGGAGCAAACGTAACCGCTGGCGGCTCGGGCTACGTGGCCCCGCCTGCCGTCAACATCATTGGAGACGTTGGCAACGGTGCGACGGCGGTGGCCAGCGTCAGTGGCGGGGTGGTGACCGCCATAACCATTACCGACGCCGGTATCGATTATACCAACCTGGTTACCGTGCAGATTGATCCACCGCCGGCGACGGCGCTATTGCCAACGATTGCCCCCGGTATCCAGTTGAATTCATCCGGCCTCGTCCCTTACGACAACTATCAGGTTCAATTTGCGCCTAACCCCGCAGGAGCCTGGGAAAACTGGAACTGCGGATTATTCAACTCCACCAATGGCATTGGCACGCAAATCATTCCCATCGCAAATTCCGCCGGGTTTTTCCGGCTGGAATACGTGCCTTGACAGGATCTGTGAACGACGCTGGAGCCGGAAGACAATCGCAAAAAAGGGCCACGCTGAAAGTGGGCCGGAAGTGAATTCGGTAATGTCGGATGAATTATCACACATTCATATTTGCTTTGGGCATATTCCTATTCACCATCGGGGTAAGCTTCGCAACATTTCGCCTTGAGTTACGGCCATACCGGTCGGCACTAAAAATCCAGCCGGTTACTGATTTGTTCATTCCTTTTACCGTACTGCTAATGATGTGCGGCAATGGGAGCATTCCCACGGTGTCAGCTTTCATTTTGCTTTGCGCCGTCGGAGGTTGGTCCGTCGCCCAGGTCATTTATGCCTTGATTAGAGGAGAGGTCAGGCGGTTTAAGCGGAATCTGGCCACGAGCCCAGCCGATTCCGGGTATTGTCTGCGCGCAGAAGAGCCGGTCTGGTTTTGGTATCACATTTCGGTTTATGCTTTGCAGGTGTGCATGGCATTTGTTCTACCTGTTTCTGTGTTTTATAAGGTGATGCCGTAGGCAAGAGTTTATTTGGCTGATGATCGGCGCCTCTTCTCGTTCTTATTTTCGCTGAAGCTATGTTGGGGCAGGTCGCATACTCCGCAAGGACAGCACCCCCATTTTTCACGGTGCGTCGCCGGAAACCCAGCAAATCCGGCACACTTCGTGCAATTGGGTGCCCGTGTATCTTTTAGTACTCATTGTTGGAATTGTGTTAACAGCCGTAATCCTGTTTGGATGGGAGGAAAGCCCATATTATCTGGGCTTGAATCGAAAGGGATACCGGGAAAAGGAATTTCTACTTTCGGAAACTGAATTAACCCTGTTCGACGTGCTCAAGAAGGTCGTGAGCAAAAATGAGACAGTTTTCGCGAAAGTGAGACAAGCCGATATCATTGAAACCGGCTACGCAAAGAATCTTTCACAGCGACATGTTGATTTTGTGCTTTGTGACCTTAAGACCAGCCGGATACTCACAGTGATTGAACTGAACGACATTTCCCGCCAACGTCCGGACAGTATCAAGAGCGATCAGGAGCTTCATCAGTTGCTGAGTGAATCCAGCGTCCGATTGGTTGAAATTCCGGCAAAACCAAGTTACGACGATGAAGAGGTCAGAAAAATGATATATGGAAGCGAACCTGTTGTCGGCCCGAACGCAGAAGGTTCGGACCCACAAGTAAAAACGCCGGCGAAGCTTCTTTCTGAACGAGCCCGGAGTCAATCCAACGGCAAACATATTACTGTGGAAACCGGCAAGGAGCAGCGGCTGACGCAGCAGACAGGAATGGTCGCGCCGGATTTGAAGAGATCATTTCCATCTCCACAAGTTGTTGTGCCTGACGGTGCTCGCTACATACCCAACCAGCCATTGAGTCTGAAAGGCAAATGGTTCTGACTTCAGTTTGAGTTTTCAGCAGTTGATCCCGCAAAACTTTGACGGCGGCAAATCCGGTGAGACATTGGACTTGCCGCCGAAGCGGGTTGGCACGACGCGAACGGATTACACTAGAAGCCGATGATTATCAAGGATGAAACAAGCTGAGTCACGGTTGCCCTCTGGCGTGCAAGTGATACACCGCCTCGCGAATCTCCTTCACCGACCCAACCACAATATCGAAGCTAAAATCCACTTGCCGTGGATGTTCCGCAAAATTCTCTTTTGCTGACGAACTGGTCGGTTCAGGCCCAGTCACCCCTGCAGGGATTCGTCGCGGCTTCAAACAAAAGCGTCCTTTATGTGAACTCCAATTTGCCACCTGACGGGTTGAACCTGGGAACCATCCAGCAGTCAGGCCAACTCACCTTTGCGGCTGTCAGCAACCGACCTTCAGCCTACTTGCCGCTCCGGGTCGCCGACGGGACAGCCCTGCGGGCGGATGGAATAACGGACGCACCGCTCTCCAGCATTCAGGATGGCTACGTGGTCGTGTTGAATAGACAATCTTGTCTCCACCTTTCAGGCGATACCAATGGACTGGATTATATCACGCTGTACGGTTTTTCCGGGACGAACTATACGATTGAGTCGGCAACGAACCTGAAAGCTCCGATCAAATGGCAGCCGGTTTTTGATTTGACGCCTTCGGACTTCATCGGTCTGCTTCTCGGTCTCCCCACTAACGACGAAGCAATTTACCAGCCCTTTTCATTCAGTTTCTCATTTAGCCGGCTTTATTTCGTGTGTGGTTAACTGGGGAACGCCATACTCGGCGCCGTGCAGATAGGTACCGCGTTCCGCGGTCGGCTTTTCCTGCTCAACCGGGATGCGATGTGCATTGGCGTAGGGATCGTGGCGGATACCAGTGACCTGCCAGGAAACTTTGCCGCCAGGCGTGCCGCCTGCGATTTTGAACTGGTTATCCTGCACCTCCTGCGCAATGTATAACTGGGGTCCGGGACTGCCGACGGCGGTAAGCTGGTACCGAAAATCCTGGTTCAGCGCGCCAAACCAGGCAGGCAGTTTAACGATGGCTTCACCCTGGGCATCCAGCAGGACGATGCCATCGTAAATATTTTTCATGTCCGGCGATTCTACGAAGGAGTGGTAAAGAAACTTGTTCGTCGGATCAATCGGATCATCAATTTTGAAACTGCCGGCCGCTTTGGAGAGGGTACCGGAAACGCCGAGATTGCCGTTAACGTAAACGTTGCCGGAGAAATAGCCGGCGTAACCGCTGGTGCTCTTGCCCCAGACACCGTAGGCCGAAGGACCCGCGTCGCATTCCCCAATAATGCCGTTGCCTTCGGTAACGGCGGATATTCCGTAAACTCCTGTTTGACCGTCGCCTTCAATCCCGGTGCCAGAACCATTCAACCCGTAAACCGCCTCTCCCGAGGGAGAGTAAACCTGGCCATAAACACCGTAGGTTGTGCCACTGCCGGAATCAGCCACCCCAAACACACCCACCCCGCTGGACGAAGCTGCCTCGCCATATACGCCATAGGTTGATCCTGACCCGGCATAAGTGTAACCATAAACTCCACGGCCGCTTGTGGAGTTGGCCGTGCCATAGATCCCATAGAACGAACCGTTGGTGGCTGAAGAGTTGCCAACGATTCCGTCCGAGGAGTCCGAGGTTGAATACAGGCCATACCCCCCGCTGGCTCCGTGGGACCAGGCGTAAATCGCGGCGGCGTTGTAGCTATCTGCGATAATTGCGCTGTTGCTAAGGCTGCTGGCCGAAACACCGTACCAGTCGGTGCCATTACCCGCAATGCCGGCCGGGCGGCTGGCATAACCGCTGCCAGTCCCTTGCTGGCCATAAACTCCGTAGCCGTAGGTGGACGAATCCACTCCGTATATTCCCGATGAATAGTAGGAACTGGCATCTTGATTATAGATGGTTAGTCCGGCACCCGGCGTCGTCCCTGACCAGTTGGCCGCAAAATGCGTGTGATCGTCGCGTGACACCAGGGTTGAAACACCATTGGTACTAAAGTCCGCTTCGAATTGTGAGCCAGCCAGCTCCAGTCCCGGACCGGCGGTGTACGTCACGACATTTGCGGCACTCACGGCGTTGCCGGCGTTTTCGGCAAAAACCGCATAGGGGGTCGGCGTAAACGCTTGCAGCGGGGATAATTCTGTATAGGCGCCCGCACCGTTCGTGCGCACGTCCACTTCAAGCCAATAGTTGCTCCCATTATAAATCCCGGTACCGAAATCTACCGCCGTCAGGAAAAGACCATTGGTGACCACGATGCCATTCGTGAGAAAGGGACCGCCGATGAAGTTGTTACCCAGGGGATCCGACGCCAACCGGAAACGAAAATCATAAATTCCATTGGCGGGATTGGCTGCACTGCTTAAGAGGCCTTGATAGTTAAACGCTGTGCCCTGGGCCTGTACAGATTGAGTGATCACCAGCCAGAACAGACCGACGACTAAGAATTTGAGTTTGGTTTTCATATTAAGTTTGCGATTTTTCCCGCGAATATTTTCCCCGGTTTTGTCCTTTTGATAGGCGGTGCATCGCATAAGGACGCTGCCTGTTTGGCTTGGAATTTCACGTTTGGCCTATCGCCCACGACCTGCCTGGACCGATTTCGTGATTCTCTTCCTGCTGCGCAGATTTGCAAGTCCTATTTCCAGTCCGCCATCAGTCTTTTTCTTGCACGAATGGAGTTCGCCTGGTTCATTTCCAGGTTAATCACGTCGTTGACGTTGTCTTGCTGGTTGACGTTTTCAAAATCAATCGTCGGTCCCCATTTCAGCGTGGCGTATTGGATAAACGAGCCGGTCGGGTGTTTGAGGGCGATCACCTGGTAGCCGTCAGGCTTGTCGAACGTGGTCAAATCGTTGGACAAACCAGAGGCCGGGAATTGTTGCAGATACACCTTCTTGACGCTCTGCGCGCTCCCCTTAGCCGGAGCAATCGGAGAATCTACGCGGGCGTAAGCCATGATAGAACCAGAGGCCGGGAAAGTGGTGAGGAGAGTCAACTTGATTTGAACCGAGTTGAACCCGTTCGGGCCGTCCACGCTCCAAGCCATGTAATCAGTGTCAGATTCGTCTTTGCGCCAGGGTTCGGCAAAGAAAATAGTTTGCGCCTGCCGCATGGCAGCGCCCGCACCGTTTTGCTGGCGTGTGTACTGCGAGCCGTCCAAACCGTTCAAGTGGTCCAGTTCCAGGGCAGCGTGCGTGCGTGCGGGGATATCCGCTTATTTGGTACTGATTTTCTCCGGTTTGACGCTGGCGACGTCGCCAGGGACCAGAGTAGGGGGGGACCGGAGAGGGGGAAAGCGCCGTTGACGCTGCCACTTGGTTGGCGTAGAGTCGATCAACCTGGGCTTCTTGGAAGTGGGTGGACTTCGAAAGAGGAACGATTTGCTTGGTAATATGAAAAATAAATATTGCTTGATTGTTATTGCTTGCATGTCAGCAGCATTAACGTCGTGCGGTCAAAAAAAACACGCGCCTGACGGGCCATCTGATAGCCCATCTCAACAAGCACGTGACTATCTGCAACCGTTTGTGAACATTGGTGATTCGAGATCAAATCTGATTAGCAAATACGGCACTCCCTTCATTGAATATACAACAGAATTGCATCAAGTAAGCATCACCTTTATGCTACCTGCCAGCAACCACGCAGCACATGCTGCGCATGCAGCTGGTTTTACGGTATTTTGCACTAGTAATTCAGTGACAGATTGGCTGCCTGTTACCATCCAATGAATGAAAACGGTTGTAAATTCTCTTTCACTTGCAAGCGGCTTAGCTGCGGCGTCCTGTTTTCTTCTTCTGGTGTGTTCTGGATGCGCCTCCTTTCCGATAACACCGCATCAAGTGCAGGAGGCATCCGATAAGACTCCAGCTCCAGATTGGAGTCTTCCCACTGGCCCGTCCATTTTAGCTCCAGCAAATATATCAGGGTCTTTTCATATCAAATAGGGCAGGGAACCGCAGAAAGGGGACGGCTTGCACCGTGGCCGCAGAACACGCGCTCGGCGAGTTCTGCGCCAGATTCGCGGTTGTACCAGTTTACTTCTAAATAGCGGTAAGTTTGTTTGAAGCCTCAACTGACTCGAAAGTGAAAAACAATATCATCTGATTGAGACCTCGTTCGTCGTATATTGTCCTCGAATTACATATCCATTGGGCTTGAGCTGAAATTCGAAACGATAACCGCGAAGAACCAGCGCGAAGCCGGTGCTCATTGGGTGGTAGTCGTATTGATCATGCCACTCAACATGAATAACGTGCTCTGCTCGCTCCCGAAATGGGCTATCCAATTTCGAAATAGCCTCAAGTAAAGTGGGAGGATACTGGCTGTGCTCGAAATCGAAATGGGCGCCAGGGGGAGTTGCGCCGCGGGGACGGTGCCGCTTGTCACCTGGGAGCCGTTTAGACTCGTGAGGCCGGAACCTTTACCGTAATAGGTCCCCGAATTGGTGACGGGTCCATTTATCAGCCAGCCGCCGTTATTGAACCAGCGAGAGACGGCTATTCCAGCGGTGTTGGCAAAGAAACCTCCGTTTCCCGCCTCGGCGAAAAGGCCGAGGCCGTAAG
>JBEKMT010000020.1:0-37436 GCA_050008355.1 Verrucomicrobiota bacterium | reverse complement strand
ACCCAACACGGCGTCGTGGTGATGAATACTCCCGGGGGTAACACGGTCACCACCGCGGAATTGACTTTCACGATGCTGCTGTCGCTCGCGCGTAAGGTGCCGCAGGCAAGTGCGACAATGGTGGCCGGCAAGTGGGACCGCAAACTGTTTCAGGGCGTCGAATTGCAGGGCAAAACCCTTGGCGTCCTCGGTATGGGCCGAATCGGGACGGAAGTGGCCAAGCGCGCAAAAGCGTTCGGCATGAACGTCGTCGCTTACGATCCGTATTTGACCGAAGATCGCGCGAAGGCGATTGGCGCTGAATTTGCGGTGGATGTGGACGCGGTGTATCGCGTTGCCGATTTCATCACCGTCCACATGCCGGTGACGAAAGAAACGAAGGAAATGTTGAATGCTGCAGCTTTCTCGAAAATGAAGCCAGGCGTGAGGATTGTCAATTGTGCGCGCGGCGAAATCATTGCTGAGGCGGATTTGATTTCGGCACTCGATTCGAACAAGGTAGCCGGTGCTGCACTGGACGTCTTCGCCGTTGAACCGCTGCCCGCCGACCATCCATATCGCCAGCATCCCAACCTGATTTTGACGCCTCACCTCGGCGCGAGCACAGAAGAGGCACAGGAGAAATGCGGCATTGAAGTTGCCGAAGTCATCGCAGGCTATTTGCTCACTGGTGAAGTTAGAAATGCCGTAAACCTGCCTTATCTCGACGCCAAGACTTACGAGCAGGTAAAGCCTTATCTTCCGCTCGGCGAAGCGCTCGGCAAATTGCTCGCCCAGCTCGCCCCGACCGCCGCCGACCGCATTTACATCACATACGGCGGCAACGCGCGACAGTTGCCAAATATTGACCCTGTGACGCGCGCTATTTTGCGCGGTTTTTTGTCCACCAGCAATTTGAAGGATGTCAATAACGTAAACGTTCGGAGCATTGCTCAAAGCATCGGTATTACTGTCGAGGAAAAGAAATCGGATGAACCCGTGACCTTCAACGAATGGGTTCACGTCCAGATCTTCAGCAATGGCCAGAAACTCGTTTCGGCGGGAGGAACCTTTTTCGGTTCACCCAACAATCCACGCATCGTTCGGTTGTTCAGCCAGTCGGTGGAAATTCCGGTAACGGGGACTTTGCTGCTGTTGAACAACACGGACAAGCCAGGCATCGTCGGGCATCTCGGCACTCTGTTGGGGAAACACAAAGTCAACATTGCCAGCATGAGTTTGGGCCGCGATACCCTCGGCGGTCTGGCCTTGACGGTATTGAGCCTCGACAGCGCCCCGCCGCTGGACGTTCTGGATGAACTGCAAAAAGACGCTGACATTAGCAATATAAAAGTGGTACAGTTGTAGTTCTGTTTTTGAACCGATTGGGAACTTGTAAGTCAAATCAACCAAAATGAAATTCAAACTGATTCTCTCAGCGGCGCTAATGGCCATTGCGATTTGTGTGCGCGCGGCCAATGAAAATGCCGCGGCGGCAGTGGCATCAACCAACACGGATGACGCAATGAAAGCGTTATTTGGTGACCCGGACATTGCCAAGGGTACCGGTTTTACGATCAAACGCAGTGAGCTGGACGAAGTGGTTTCCGGTGCCAAAGCGAATGCCGCCGCGCAGGGCCAAGAATTGCCGCCGGGTTTTGACGCCAGTGTTTTGGACCAGTTAATTAGCACTCAAGTTTTGCTGCAAAAGGCAACAGACGCTGACCGCGCTGCCGGCCAGACGGATGCTGACAAAGAGTACGCGCTCTTGGTTAAACATGCTGGGTCACCGGAAGCATTCCAGCGCCAGCTGCAAGCAGTGGGCATCACGGTTGCGGAATTGCGCTCCAAAGCCACCCAGGAGGCCACCGCCATCGCCGCGCTTAAGCGCATCCTGAGTGTCACCGTCACCGATGCTGAATTGGAAACTTATTACACCAACCACCCTTCGGATTTTGAAGTGCCCGAAACCGTTCATGTCCGGCACATTCTGCTAATGACCGTTGACGCGTCCACCCGTCCCCCGACGCCGCTCTCAACCAACACCATCGCTCAGAAGCGCAAACAGATTGAGGATTTGCTCAAGCGCGCGCGCGGTGGCGAGGATTTTGCCACGCTCGCCAAGGAATTTTCCGAAGACCCCGGTTCCAAGGACGAAGGCGGCGAGTTGCCCGCGTTTCCGCGCGGCCAGATGGTGCCGGAATTTGAGGCCGCCGCGTTTTCATTGACCAATAACGAGATCAGCGATGTCATCACGACAGTCTATGGCTTTCATATTATCAAATTGATCGACAAAAAACCATCGCACAAGCTCGTTTTGACCGAAAAGTCACCGTCAAATGGCTTGACCATCACTGAGGAACTCAGAGAAGCTCTGATCAATCAGAAGGTTAAAAAGCTCGCCCCGGGCTATGTCAAACAATTGCGTTCAGAATACAAAGTGGAGATTTTGGATCCTACCCTCAAGGCTGAGGATGATGCCGCAGCCGCGGCCGCTGATAGCGCCGCCGCTGATGATGTTGCCGGACCAGCTAGCGGTACCGCCAAGTAAGCGGCTTGCCAAAACCAATACAGTCGATAGATTCTCCAAGCTATGAAAACGAAAATTATAATTGTTGTTCTGGCTGTAGCCTGTGTTGGATTGGGCATCGCCTTGATTGCCACCAAAAGCCTGAGCGACGAGCAGCACAACAAGGATGTCAGCTCGATTGGCGATTTTTCCAATCAGGTGGTCAATGCTGACCAGCACATCGACTCATTGAACCAAGTTAACCTCTCGCTTACGAATGACCTCGCCCTGAGCCGACAACAAGCGTCGGATCTGTCCAATAGCTTGTTCGCGACCAGCACGGCTCTCGCCAGTACTAAATCTTCCTTGGCCAGTGCGCAGGATCAGGTCGTCACGCTCACCAACCAGATTTCGGGCCTCAACGACCAGATCGCTGACCTCCAGTCTCAAAACCACGTGCTTGACCAGCGTGCCTCGGATCTGACCAACACCATTGCCCAGTTAAACGTGCAAATCGAAGCTACCTACGACAAGCTGGCCATCGCGGAAACGAACAACGCGTTCATTCAAGCCGAGTTGCAAAAACAACTGGCCGAGAAAGCAGATTTGGAACACAAGTTCAACGACCTGAATGAAGTGCGGGCCCAGGTTAGGAAATTGAAGGATGAACTTTTCGTTGCCCGCCGTATGGAGTTGGAAAAGTATGAAAACGGCACCAAAAAAGGCGGTGCCTTGCTCATCCAGCGTACGCCTCTCTCACCGCCTAAACCTAAAGTCGCGCCTGACTACGACCTAAATGTCGAAGTCGGCTCGGATGGTTCCGTGAAGGTCATTCCGCCGTTGGGTGTTACCAATTCAACGGCACACTGAAATTATCCCGGTTGCTCGCAGTGGTCCATGCCGACATACGAATACATTTGTAAAAAGTGCGGCCACGAATTCGAGGCGCTGCAATCCATGTCCGCTGCGCCCCTGAAAATTTGTCCCGAGGACCTTTGCATCCGGAAAAAATGGGGTCGTGGCCAGCTCATCAAGAAAATCAGCGCCGGTGCCGGGTTGTTGTTCAAAGGCAGCGGTTTTTATATCACAGACTATCGCAGCGATGGCTACAAGTCGGCGGCGAAGACCGATTCAGCCGGTGGCGAAGCCAAACCGGCGGCGAAACCTGAAGTCAAGCCGGCTCCCGCAAAAAAACCGACAAAAAATGAGGTTTCCGGCTAGAGGATTCCGGATTCAAGCGTTGGAAAGAGCCGTTCCAACGCTTCGTCGTTTTGCAGCCCGGGCTTTCTTTTTCGTGGCTTTCTTCCCGGCAGTGGTGGTGCATGCGGAATTTTCAACTGCTGACCCGCTGATGGCTCACAGCGTTTCCGGCCAGTTCGTCGTCAGCGACGGCCAGCCTTCTTCCCGGTTGTTCTATCTCCCTGATTTTGCAGCCAACACAAATTTCGTCCGGCTCGAACCGGCATTGCTCGCAGTCGCTGCCGAGCGTTTCAAAGGGTTGCTCTGGCGGCAGTTGGGCTTCAAACCGGATTTCCCCTGGCGCGGAAAAATTTATCTTAACCTGCAGCCGGCGCATTCGCCCGAAGATGACGTCACGCTCACTTCCGGTTATCAGCTTCGGACATGGGATTATCACGTGACGCTCCCAGACATTTTGACGCGTACCCGTTACGCCCGAGCACTTTCCTCCGTGCTATTGATGGAAATCGCCAATCGCCAAAACATCACCGGCGAGCAATCGGCGGAAATACCGTCCTGGTTGGTTGGCGGCCTTGCTGCGCAAGTCCTCGATGAGGGCGCGGCGAAAATAATTTTGTCCGCGCCCTCGGCGGACGCGAACCAACTGCCTGTAAGTTCTGTTAATGAAAAAGAACACGGATTGGACTCGCTCGCATCCGCGCGCATGACCCTCCAGAATTACACCACGCTCACATTTAGCCAGTTGAGTTGGCCAACCGATGAGCAGCTGAACGGCGATGATGGTGGCGTGTACCTCGCCAGCGCCCAATTATTTGTTCACGAACTGCTCGGGTTGCCGAACGGCCAAAAAAAGATGCGCGCGTTTTTGGACCGCTTGCGCGATTGCTTGAATTGGCAGACGGCTTTTTTCCTGGCGTTCCGGGACGATTTTCATCTTCCTCTTGAAGTCGAGAAATGGTGGTCGCTCCGGGCCATTTATTTCGCCGCTCATAATTCCAGTTCGCAATGGACTGCTGCCGACAGCAGCGATCGGCTTGCCAGCCTTTTGAGCGTGCCGGTGGAAATCCGTGGTAGTTCAAATTCGCTGCCGTCACACGCGCAGATTTCTTTGCAAATGACCATCTTGGAGTTTGACCCTTTGCAGCGGGATGACTTGTTGCGCAACATTTTGCGCAATCTGGAGCTCGCGCAGTTCCGCTTGGCGCCGCAATTCGCTGCGCTGGCTGCCGGGTATCGCGATACCATCGCGGATTTCCTCGGTGAATTGAACAATCCGAGGGTTTCACTTGTCAACAAAAGTGAATCTGGCACACGACGTGCCACGATCAGAGATACCCTGAGAAAGCTGGATGCCCTCGACCTCCGCCGCCATGATCTGGTCGCCCGCATGAACTTCAGATTTGTGCCGCGAAACGTCCATTCCACGTTGCCATGAGCGGCCAACTTGACAGCAAACGATTCGCATTTATAGTGCGCTACTAACTAATGCAGGCTGAAAATTCATCCGCTAACGGCGACGAGTCGCCATTGCGTAAGTCGTTTCCATCCCTCAAGCAGTTCAAATCCGCCGGGCGCGGTTTTTGGCATAACGTTTCCCCTGCTGACTGGAACGATTGGCGCTGGCAGTTACGGCACCGCATTACCACCGTCGAGCAACTCCAAAAATTTCTGCCTACGCTGACTCCTGAAGAACTGGCCGGAGCCAAATTGGCGAACCATAAGCTCGCGCTGGGCATCACACCTTACTTTTTCAACCTGATTGATCCGGCGGATGAGAATGGCCCGATCCGCCGTCAGGTTGTCCCGCGCATTGAGGAAACCCAAACGGCGGCTTGGGAAATGAGCGATCCGTGCGGCGAAGATTCACATTCCCCCGTGCCCGGCCTCGTTCATCGTTATCCCGACCGGGTTCTGTTTCTCGTCACGGACCGCTGCGCGGCCTATTGCCGTTACTGCACTCGGTCCCGGCTCGTCAGTAATGCGAGCGGTTACGATTTCCATCCCGAGCACGACAAGCAGATCGCCTACATCGCGGCCCATCCTGAAATCCGCGACGTTCTGTTGAGCGGCGGCGACCCGCTCTTGTTGAGCGATGAGAAGCTCGAGGATCTCTTGGGCCGACTGCGAGCGATCCCGCACATTGAATTTTTACGCATCGGCACGCGAATCCCGATTTTTCTGCCGCAACGCATCACGCCCGAGTTGTGCGCCGTACTGAAAAAATTTCATCCATTGTTCGTCAGTATTCATTCTAACCACCCCGCTGAACTGACCACTGAAGTCCGCGATGCGCTTGCACAATTGGCAGATGCAGGCATTCCCCTTGGCAACCAGAGTGTGTTGCTCAAGCATGTCAACGACGACGCGGACGTGATGAAAGCGCTCGTCCAAAAGCTTTTGATGTGCCGGGTGAAGCCGTATTACATATACCAGTGCGATTTGATCTCCGGTTCCGCGCACCTGCGCACGAGCGTGCGTAAGGGCCTGGAAATCATGGAAAAATTGCGCGGCCACACCACCGGCTATGCCGTGCCGACATATGTTATCGATGCCCCCGGCGGCGGCGGCAAAGTTCCGGTCAATCCTGAGTATGTTTTGTGTCGTAATGCCGGCCGCGTGCTCATTCGGAACTTCGAAGGGAAGATTTTTGAGTATCCCGAGGCCGCCGACGGCACGCCACTCGCCAAGCCGAAGCAGATCGATGAGCCGCAATTGGCTTAGTCCGCGGTCGTGTTGGTTGGCATCTGTTTGTTTGAAAGTACTCCCAGGATTTGGATGACAGGAATCTATTTGTCCAGATTCATAAACTTTTCTTGGTGTCCGAGCCCCTTCGTGGTTTAATTTTCAACAATTCAGAAGATGGAATCAACATGAGCTACCAATGGAAATTCTTTCGGGCAGGCGGATTTGACCAGGTCAAACTTGAATCAGGAGCCGCACTTGCGAACTTGGATCAACTCGACCAAAAACTTTGGGTCGCCTTGGCCTGTCCTACCCGTGGACTGGAATTCGACAGCCGTACGCTTCAACTCGTGGACACGGACAAAGATGGTCGTGTACGTGTGCCCGAAATCGTCACCGCCGCAAAATGGGCAACGGTCTTGCTCAAGAACCCCGACGACCTGTTGAAGTGTTCGCCTGCTTTGTCGCTTGCCGCCATCAACGACGCCGTACCCGAGGGAAAGCAGATCCTCGCTTCCGCCAGGCAAATTCTGGCCAATCTTGGCAAAACCGACGCTACTTCCATCTGTATCGAAGATGCGGCGGACACGGTGAAAATATTTGCCGCCACCAAGTTCAACGGCGACGGCATCATTCCTGCCGATGCAGCGGACGACGAAACGACCAAGGCCGTCGTCGCCGATATCATGGCCTGCCTGGGTGTGGAGAACGATCGTAGTGGCAAACCTGGCATCAGCCAGGCCAAGGCAGATTTGTTCTTCAAGGAGGCCCTGGCCCATTCTGACTGGTGGAAACAGGCCGAGGGCGACAAGAATATATTGCCGCTCGGCGAAGCCACGGCTGCTGCTGCAGCCGCTGTTAACGTGGTCAAAGCCAAAGTCAACGATTTCTTCGCGCGGTGTCGGCTGGCCGCCTTTGATTCGCGTGCCGTCGCCGCCTTAAACCGCCCGGAGTCCGAATATCTCGCACTTGCGGCGAAAGAACTGACACTGAACGCGCCGGAAATCGCCAGCTTCCCCCTCGCGCAGATCGCTGCTGACAAGCCGTTGCCGTTGGTTGACAGTGTGAATCCCGCGTGGTCGGCCTCCCTGGCTACTCTCCAGTCCGCCGCCACCAAGCCATTGCTCGGTGAAAAAAACTCTCTCACCGAAGCCGACTGGAATCTGTTGAATGCCCGGCTCGTGCCGTTCGAGAACTGGTCGGCAGGCAAAGTCGGTGCGACAGTGGAAAAGCTGGGATTGAAACGCGTGCGCGAAATTCTGGCCGGCAAATCGCAGCTGGACATCAACGCGCTCATCGCCAAAGACAAAGCGCTGGAACCGGAGGCCAACGCGATTGCGAATGTCGAGAAGCTCGTGCGTTTTAATCGCGATCTTTACACGTTATGCGTCAATTTCGTCAGCTTCCAGAATTTTTATAGCCGCAAGACCCCCGCAATTTTTCAAGCGGGGCGTTTGTATCTCGACCAGCGCAGTTGCGACCTCTGCCTTACCGTCGAGGACGCGGCTAAACATGCGGTCATGGCTGGCCTCGCGGGGGCGTACCTGGCCTACTGCGATTGTGTTCGTAAGGCCACCGGCGAAACTATGAGTATCCTTGCGATTTTTTCCCAGGGTGACGATGACAATTTGATGGTCGGCCGTAACGGGGTTTTTTACGACCGCAAGGGTCGGGACTACGATGCCACTATCACCAAGATTGTCGCCAACCCGATCAGCGTCCGGCAGGCATTCTGGGCGCCTTACAAAAAGCTCTCTCGTTACATCGAAGAGCAGGTTGCTAAACGCGCTGCCGCCGCCGACGCCGCTGTGTCCGCCAATTTGCAAGCGGCCGCCACTTCGAGTCCCGGCAGCACCACCGCGGCTTTATCGCCTAAAATTGACACCGGCACGCTGGCAGCCATTGGTTTGGTGCTGACCACCCTCATGGGTGCGCTGGGCGCGATTTTTGTCAAAGTCTTTGATTTGCCGAAATGGGAAATTCCTCTGGTCATGCTGTTGCTTTTGATCGGTATCTCCATGCCCTCGGTCATCATGGCATGGCTGCAATTGCGCAAACGCAACCTCGGCCCGATCCTGGATGCCAACGGCTGGGCCGTGAATGCCAAGGCCAAACTAAACGTGCCGTTCGGCGCCAGCCTGACGCAAATTGCCACGCTGCCCCCTGGCTCACAACGCGATCTGGTGGATCCATTCGCTGAAAAGAAAAGCCCTTGGCCGAAAATCATCATCGCTCTGATTCTTTTGCTCGCGATAGCGTATGGTGTTTGGTACCTGGGAACATTTGACGGCTATTTGCCACCCAAGTTGCAGACGACGTCGGTTTTCGGCACCAACGCCTGGTCCTACACGCCGCCAGTTTCAACCAACGCACCAGCGACAAAGTAACATTGCATCATTAACGGCCGGATTCTGTCCGGGTATAATTTTTGCCGTAATGCAAACGAAGCAGATCTTGTAAGCTCGTTCCGATGCCTAAGGAAACCGCCACCGCAAGATGTGAGCGTACGCAGAAAATCATTTCCGCGTTGAAGCGGACTTATCCGGACGCGCATTGCGAACTCAACTTTGCAAATCCGCTCGAATTATTAATCGCCACGATTCTATCCGCGCAATGCACCGACAAACGGGTGAACCTCGTTACGAAGGAACTTTTCAAAAAGTATCGCAGCGCTCAGGATTTTGCCGAGGCGCCGCTAACAGATATCGAGGCGGCCGTGAAAACCACTGGCTTCTTCCACAACAAGGCGAAGAACCTCAAAGATTGTTGTACTGCGCTCATCCGGCAATTTGGGGGCGAAGTTCCCCGCACGATGGAGGAATTGCATTCACTGGCCGGAGTCGGGCGCAAGACCGCAAACGTCGTTTTGGGAAACGCGTTCGGCATCAACGTCGGCGTGGTCGTTGACACGCATGTCATTCGGTTGGCCAATCGCCTGGGTTTGACGAGGCAAACGGATGCTGTAAAGATCGAGCAGGAGTTAATGAAGCTCGTGCCGCAAAACGAATGGACGCTGTTCAGTCATTGGCTGATCTGGCATGGTCGTCGCCGTTGCGATGCGCGGAGGCCGGATTGCGCCAATTGTGAACTCCAAAGACTTTGCCCGCGCACCGGTGTAAAAAATGTTTAGGTCTTAAAGATGAGGTGGTTTCTTCTCAATTCCGGTGCAGGCGGCGCCGCCTTTAACATGGCGTTGGATGAAGCACTGCCTGTTTTGGCTTCGCAATTTGGCAAACCAGTTTTGCGTTTTTATTGTTGGACAGAACCGGCGGCGACATTTGGCTATTTCCAAAAATATTCCGAAGTGGAACAGGCCACGCCGCTGCGTCCATTGATTCGTCGCTCAACCGGTGGTGGTATTGTGCCGCATGACGCTGATTGGACCTACAGTTTCGCAGTACCACCGAATCACGAATGGTACTCGCTCGCGGCGATAGAGAGTTACCATCAGATTCATGCCTGGATCCAAAGCGCATTCGCCAGACTAAAGATTGAAACCGAAATCGCCTCTTGTTGCCGGAAACCAAAGGTTGAAAATCGAAATGCCGAAATTCCGGCCGCCTGTTTTATTGGTTACGAAAAATTCGACCTCCTTTGGCATGGGAAAAAAATCGCTGGTGCTGCACAGCGCCGGAGCAAATCTGGTTTGTTGGTACAGGGATCGGTGCAAACTCCGGTTCCCTTGTCACGCAATGATTGGCAGCAGGCCATGGTCGAAACAGCCCGGGAAAAATTTTCGGTTGACTGGACCGAATTGAAGCCGGATGAGGGTTTTAACGCGCGCGTGCAATCTTTGGTCACCGGAAAATATTCGCACGATGGTTTTAATCGAAAACGTTGAAAGTCCGTTAAAAGCTGGTCACCTAAAATTCTCGCGGCGGCGACGTGAGTTTGCTATTTTCCCGCATGGTTCGTTTGGTCCTTTTTGATATTGATGGCACGCTCGTCCACACCGGGCATGCCGGGACGCGGGCATTCGCAAAGACTTTTGCGACGGAATTCAATCTCCATCACGGTTCCGAAACGATGAAATTTGCCGGGCGGACTGATGTGAGCCTCGTCCGCGAATTCTTCAAAATTCACGAGCTTGACGAATCGCCCCCGCATTTCCAGCAATTTTTCGCTCGCTACGTGTTCTGGCTCGACCATGTTCTCGCGAATAGTGTCGGCCATGCCTGCCCCGGTGTCTTTGAGTTCCTCCACGATTTGCGATCCCTGTCGCAGCCGCCTGTGCTGGGCCTGCTCACCGGCAATATTCAACTCGGCGCGGAAATCAAATTGCGCAAATTCGGCTTGTGGGAATATTTCCAATTCGGCGGCTTTGCCGATGACCACGAAGACCGCAACCACATCGCTGTTGCCGCGCTGGAGCGCGGCCGCCGCGTGCTCGGAAAAAGTTTGCAACCTCAGGAAATCATCGTCATTGGCGATACCCCCTTCGATGTGCGCTGCGGAAAATTCATCGGTGCAAAGACTCTGGCAGTGGCCACTGGCGGTGCCAGGCTGGAGGAATTAATGCCCTGCGCCGCTGACTGGACCGTCGCCGATTTAACCCGGATCAGCGCGCGCAAAATTTGCGGGCAGGAGCTGTCTTAAGCGGTTAATGGCAACTGCAAGAGCCTCCGCAACCGTGTCCCCCGCTAGAGTTCTTGCCGGAAGAATTCCCTTCGGCGTTGGCCGAGGCAAAAGTGGAAAATTTCTTGTCCAGCTTGTTCGAACCGCAGTGCGGACACCTGGCCCCTTGCCAATCCATTGTGCGAATGAGGATTTCGCTGTCGCGTTCACACTTTCCGCAATGAAATTCGTAGATGGGCATGGCAAGAAGGAATTAGTCACTCGGCAACCGCATGTCAATCACCAATCAGTGGACGGACGCTCTTCTTACCACTGCACGCTTGTTTCCCTCTGAGGTAAAGTTTCATCCAGGCCAAGGATTTCGACTTTTCTTTCAGTGGCCAGCAATTACGCTGTTGTCATGAGTCATTTACACCGCGCCATTGAAGAATCCATTGCGACACTGCGCAGCTTGTCCGCCCTTGATGAACCGCTGTACCGCGCAGCTCAACTCGTCCTGCGCAGTCTGGTCTCAGGCAAAAAGCTCCTCGTATGCGGCAATGGCGGTAGTGCTTCGGACGCCACTCATTTGGCCACGGAATTTCTCTGCCGTTTCCGCGAAGACCGCCGACCGTATCCGGCCATCTCACTCACCGCCAATGGCGAATTCATGAGTGCCGTCTGTAACGATTATCATGCGGACGAGATCTTCGCGCGTCAGGTCCAGGGATTGGCGGAAAAAGGTGACGTCTTGATTGTCATCACCACGAGTGGCAAATCTAAAAATGTTTTGCGCGCGTTGGAAGAGGCTAAACGCAAGGGTGTTGAGAGTATTGCCTTTCTCGGCCGCGACGGCGGACACACGAAAGGAGTAGCCACCATTGATCTGATTGTGCCCGGAACCGTAACCGCGCGGATTCAAGAAGCGCAAAAGGTGCTGTTTCACGCCCTCTGCGAAATCGTCGAGGAAAAACTCCCGAAATCGTGAAGGAACCATTCAGCCGCGGCCATAATTCGCCCAGAGGATTTGGCCGGCAATTAGTATCAATATTCCGCTCCAGAGAATTGCGCCGATCGCTGCGCAGGCCATCCCCACAATCCGGTAAGGTTTGGCAGCATTCCAATAGAGTTTTTCCTTTCCACGTACCTTTCCGGAAATCCACAATGCGGCCAATGCAAACGGCAGGCCGATTGCCGGTAAAAGGCCGAGCAACCCAAAAGCCAGGCAACGCTGGGAACTCCTCAGCATCTTGATTTTAATAATGGCGTCAGGGTTCATTCTAATTAGGTTTTGGCAGCGCCAGAAGTGTTGCCTGTCGTGTTGTTGTGTCGCTTGATCTGCTGTTGCTCCAGATATTTGACTTCTCGGTGCAGATGATTCAAAGCGCGGGCCTCCGCAGTGACAAGAATCATCATGATCGCTAACAATGTAATGAAAATGAGAGTAGCCATTCCGTTCTCACCGTGCTTTCTCGGGCGAGTTCCGGTTAAGCGTTGATCTTCGTGAATGATTTTCATGGGGTGTTTTTGGCTACTGCTTCAAAGGTGAATAGCAATGGTAGGTGGGTTTCCTTGCGGCGCTCATTCAATTCCAAGTCCCAGCGCCACGCCGCTACCTTCCCGCGTGGATCGGCCCGCATCTCCGATGTTTTGACTTTGGGCAGCAATAGCTGGGAGACATTCTCTGAGGCGATTTGCCGGCGCAGTTCCTCGTCGGCGAATCGGTAAATGATATTCTTTTCACCTTCAGGGATCACCACAACTTCACCCGTTTGTGTTGTATCAACGGAAATTGCTCCAGTCGCGGCGCGCACATCCGCCCGCCAGCATTCGCCTGCACGCAATGCGGATTCGACATCGTTTGTTGCTAAAATCACCGCGCGCGTGTGGTCCCAACAGAAAAAAAAGGCAGCGGTGCCTATGCCCAGCAAAATACAGAACACGGCTATGTAAACTAGGCATTCAATTAAGAAAATTCCTGTAGCACGACCGCGCAAAATGTTCGGTGGTAGTTTCATGGCATCGAGCTTTCACGGATGACCGCGCTGAGACCTCTCGGTTCGTCGGGTATCCATTCCAAGCGCAAATGGTTCTCGTTTTTGGTCAATTCAAAATGTCCTGGTGGCAGGCCCGTAGCGGCACGTGAATGAACCGTGTAGGTTTGCGAGCCGTCGGGATAAGACCCGCCCGCACCAGCGGCCAGGATTTCCATCTCGCCGTCCACGATTTCGTCCACGACGCTGCGCAAATAATCAATTTTGAGGACTTGCCGTTCGCGGGCGAATGCGTAGCCGAGTGGCATGATGGCGATCGTGAAAATCGCCAGGGCGACGACGAGATCAACCATCAAAAAACCGTCTCGGTTACACGCCTCCTGTCGGACTATTTGTGCTGACTTTATTTTCATGATGCGCCTAGCATTCCTCTCAAAATCATGACCAACATGCCGAACATTGCCGTGGCGATCAGTCCAACAACCACTCCGTTCAGAATCACCAACCCGCTGGTGACCACGTGCGTGGCGATTTCCTCCTGTTGAAAGGCCTTTGCATCTAGTGCCTCGTGCCAGCCACGCAACGCGTTCAAGAACCCATGATGTCCATGTATCGCATTTGTCAGTCGCCAATGAAATTCGCCATTGTCGTCAAATGTGCGTACAGCTTCATCTAGTTTCATGCCTCTCTCAAGTCCGGCCACAACACGCTGTGCGCGGCGGCGGCAGATTTCATTAGCCGTGGAATCACCCGCGAGCTGGATGGCTTCAGCTTCCGGTACGCTGCCATCAAGTAGCACAGCCAGCATGGCGGAAAACGTGCGCTGTAATTTTTTTTGTTTCCACGGCACCCGCCAGGCAATCCAATCGACGATTGGAACCTTGCGCATTTGAAAACAACGGACAAACCCTGGGCCGCCGATGTACATTACGGTGCCTGTTGCCAACAGAAGAAACAGAACCCCTTCCAATCCAATGAGAACGTGTGCATTGTTGAGCGCAAAAACAAATTTTGTGTATGGCCATATATTGATGCCCATGCCGGCAGAGATGTCTCTGAATTTGGGAACGACAAAAATTGAAATGATGGTGATCAGCCAGATGGCGACCGGGGCGAAGATCAGCAGGATGGCCACCATATAATGCATGGTGGTGCGAACGGTGTCGGGCGCCGCGCGGACGACTTCGCGACAGGCTGGCATGACTTTCTTGATGTCTCCTAGTTTTTCGCCTGCGCGGAGGATGGCATTTACCTGGGGTGGCAGAAATCCGGGTGCCTTTCCGAGGGCTTCGCCAAAGGGATTTCCGCTTTCAATCTGTGCGGCCAGAACAAAAAACTGTATTCCCATCGCACGGTCACGGGCTTCGGCGGCAGAAAGGATCGCCTGTTCCACAGATTGTCCGCGATCAAGGGCCGCCTCCATCAGGTCGAGAAAAAATCGCGCGCGGTCACGCCGTTGGAGGGGCAGCGCGAGCAAGAAATGGATCAGAATGGAAAACATTCCCCCCGGTAGCAGGATCAAAACCCCGTACCAAAACGCCCCCAGAAAAAATTCCGAAATCTCAGCCATAATGTTCAGGTTAGAAATTGTTCAGCATGGCGATAAATGGCAAAAACATGCAAATCACCAGGAACGCCTGCGAAATGACCACGGCGCCGAGAAATAGTGATGCAATGGGAAGCACCGAAAACAGAGCGACTTCGGTACGGTAAATGGCCCGCGAGTGGTAAATATCCGCCGCCCGTTTAAACCCTTCTGCCAGGTTCTCGCCAGCTCCGGACACAATCCAGCAAAACATGGGCGGAATCATTTCGTCTCCTGATGCCACATCCGAGAACTTGCTGGCGCCACTGGCCAGTTTTCTCCTCCACCGTTGCAAATCCGCCGCCGCGGCAGGGCTGGTTTCCAGTTGCTCGGTCAGACCGACGGCGTCCGGCAAATTCACCCCGTTCTTCATAAGCAAATCCAGCGAGGAGGCGATGCGTGACAAGGTGGCTTCTTTGAATGCAGGTAGCCGCCAAAGAAATTTACCGCGCATAACTGGCAGCAAAACTACGGATGCCATGAAAAGAAATAAAACACCCAGTATCACCGGAAAAGCCCAAATGGCCTGCAGGGTTGAGAATGCGAACAGCGTGGCTCCTGGCATTCTTATCCCTATGCCGGCAAACACATCTTTAAACGACGGACCGATAACGCAATTCCAAAGGAGTGCCAGCAACAATGAAATGAGAAATGCAGCAAACATCACAATGAGTGGATAAGTCATCATGCTCTTAAGTCGTGTCCAGACGCCGTTTTGGCGTTGGAAATAATCCGCCAGCATCATCAGTGCGCCGGGTAAGTCATTGCCTTTGACACCCACGAGAACCATTCGCTTGTAAAGTTCCGGCAATTGCCGCGGCTGCAACGCCTCGGCAATGGGGGTGCCTTTGGCTAGATCGGCTTCCAGCGCCTGCAGTTCATCGCGTAGTCGACCTTGTCCCATGTCCTCGCACAGCCTTAGCAGCGCGCCTTCCAGAGGGATTCCATCGCGCAACATCGCCGCCAGTTGTTGGTTGAAAAAGGCGAATTCGTCGTATTTCATAAATTAAAAACCAAAGACTCTTTTGAACTCTCTCTCGTTCGACACCCCTTGCTTGACCAGCGATCGTGCCGAGATTTCGAGTGACTGAACGGGCGCCAGCGCCGACAATTCGCGCCGCCGTATCTGATCGCGTATTTTCTCATCCACCCGCAGCCACTCGATGAGTGGCACCCGGCCACCATAGCCGGTTTGCAAACAGGTTTCGCAACCGTTTCCATCGCAGGCGGAACAAACCTTGCGGATGAGACGCTGGTTTAGAACTAGTTCGATCGAACTGGCGACTGCTGAATGGTCGGCGCACATCGTCAACAGCCGTTCAAACACGCCTCGACATGAACCGGCATGGAGTGTGGAAATCACCAAATGTCCAGTGAGCCCGGCTCGAGTGGCCAGTTGCGCTGTGGCTTCGTCGCGAATTTCACCCAGGATGAGCACTTGTGGATCCTGCCGTAATAAATGCCGGGCTGCCCGGGCGAAATCCAAGCCGATCGCTTCATTTATCTCGGTTTGCATCGTGCTTGGAATGATTTGCTCTACAGGATCTTCAACCGTGATGATGTGCCGGCCGCCGCATTCGGCAAGGTGTCGTAGGCAGGCATAAATGGTTGTGGTTTTGCCGCTACCCGCCGGACCTGTCAGCAACATGAGGCCCGAGGTTTGCCGCAGGAAATTTTCCAATTCGATCTTTGCCTTTTCTGGCAGCGACAGTTCCTCGAGTGCTTTTGCGGTTCCGGAATTGAACAGTCGCAGCACAATTTTTTCACCGGTCACCGTCGGGTATGTGGCGACTCGGACATCATTCTTGCTCTTGAGTTCACCGTGGGCAATGCGCCCGTCCTGCGGTAGGCTCTCCTGGTACGTTTTCAACCGCGCGAGGAATTTGATACGACCAAAAACGCGCTCGGCGATCTCCGCTGGCAGTTCGCGTCCGGGCGTGATGACGCCATCCAGGCGAAAAGCGACTTCTGCCCATTTGCCGCGCATCTGTAAATGAATGTCACTTGCCCCCGCCAACTCGGCCTGCTTGACTAGTTCTTCCAGAATTTTCGGAGCGGAGAACACCGTTCTGCCTTCGCCGGTCTCCGATTGCTCAATTTCTAATATCATAGAAAGTTCATTTCGTCGTTCGTACTCATTCCTTGTCGGCTATGAGATAATACATGCCGTGGTCATCGGCCATGAGTATTCGCAGATGTTGCTGCAGTTCAGACAGTTGCTGCCGCGCTGCCCTTTCCTTTTGGAAAATCGCAGTGGATCCAGCTATCAAGGGCTGATCGAAAAAGGACAAGCCAAAGATGAGGCACGCTGTGCCGGCGGCGCATTTCCAGGAAAACTGGGGTAGCCAGGCTGTGTGCAATTCCGCCGGCGCTGCTGATCGGTGAAGCTGCCTGCGCACGCACGACGGAAAACCGCTCCAATACTCTTCCGTTCGCTCCGGCACGGGAACACTTTCCAATTTTGATATCAGATCAGAATTATTCATCACACACCCTCGTTTTGGGAGAGCCAGTACTTTAATTTTCGCTTGGCGGTGAACACGCGCCACGAGACTGTCGTCTCCGCACAGCCCAGAATATGCGCCGCTTCCGCGTGATTGAATCCGTCGTAAATCGTTAACATGATCGCGGCGCGTTGCTTGCCGGACAATTTCAGCAGCGCGGACTGCACCTGTTGATGCTCATGGATTTCGGGCGCAGAATGGGTCCTGTTGCCATGAAGAGTCGACATTTCCTCGGCGCAATCGGCATGCAGGCGAAACCGCCGCACCTCACTCTGCCGCCAATTCAAGCAGGTGTTCACGGCGATGCGGTATAACCATGTGGAGAATTTCGCCTTGCCGCGAAACGAGCCAAGCTGTTCGTAGGCGCGCAGAAACGTCTCTTGCGCCAGGTCTTCCGCATCGGCGAGCGATCCGGTCATCCGGAATGTCAAAGAATGAATCATGCGTTGGTGATTGCGTATCAACTCTTCAAAAGCCGCTAGGTCGCCGTCCTGGCTTTGCAACACTAAATCATAATCTGTGCCGCCCATGCGGATCACTTTCAACCTGTCAGACAATTGTGGGCGTGAAATCCTTTGAATTATTTTTTTGCCGGGCGCAGAAGAAGTCGGAACATTTCGGCTTCCTTCCATATTGGGAAAAATGAAAGTGTTCATTGAAAAATTCCTGACTTACCCGGCTTGAACAGCGAGCCCTGCCGCAGGTCGCAGTCCCAATTGTGGGCTTACAAATTCAATGATTTCACTGAATTGGCAGTATCTTGTGCCTGGCCTGTCCAGCCAAAGGCGAGGTGTCGTTTGCTCTCGGTTGGACTGGGTCAAAGTCGATTCCTCACGGTGAATTGCAAAGAACCTTCTTGACGCGAATGAAGGCATTGGCTGTCACGCTGGAATAAATGGCGGCCAAGACCGCCAGATCGGCGATTACACACAAAAGCTCGGCCAGAGAAAATCCCCGGCTTCGCGATTTCATGGCTTGTTTCTTCCAACCGCATGGCAAGCATGGCGGTAAATTCCTTTGAATTAGTTTCTTGCCAGCTGGGTGATAAAATGAAGCGGTGTCAAGGCCGTGTGAAATTGGCAGTGCAAGCGTCTTCCCGGCAGATGATTGACCTATTGGAAGTAATTGGCTGAAGGATGAGGATTTGGGCGGCTCAAATCCCGGGATCCTCGAAATTTAATCGCCGGGCGGTTTGATTCGAGTTGCGCCGTTGCCCGGCTTGGCATGTAATGACCTGACAATTCATTGGCCTTATGCCTGTCCCCAAAATCCTAACCACTTCTGCCACCGAAGAAAAATTTGGCGGCGTAACCTATCATATCGAGGGCGAACTTGTGCCAGTGTTGCATCTCGAATTGTCGTCTACACCGGTTTATTTTGAGCACCATATTTTGCTCTGGAAAGATCCGGTGATACAAATTGAACTGAAACCAATGCGTGGTGCTCTCAAGCGCGTGCTCGCCGGGATGCCCGTCTTCATGACGTCGGCGCGGGGCACGGGGCGCATTGCTTTTAGCCGTGACGGCACCGGACACGTTTTCGCGCGACATCTGCGTCCGGGCGAATCCGTGGATGTGCGTGAGCATCAGTTTCTAGCGGCGACCGACAGTGTGGAATTTGCTTTTGCGCGCGTCAAAGGCGTGGCGAATATGTTGTTGGGTGGCACGGGATTTTTTATTGATACCTTCACTGCCGGCAGCAGCGACGGCATTTTGTGGCTCCACGGTTACGGCAATGTCTTTGAAGTCGAACTGAAGCCAGGCGAACAAATTGATATCGAACCCGGCGGTTGGATTTACAAGGATCGCACGGTGACGATGGACACCATTTTTCAGCGGCTCTCCACCGGGCTATTCGCCGGGAGTGGACAGATTTTTTGGAATCGTTTCACCGGCCCGGGAAAAATTGGACTGCAATCCATGTACCTGCCTCTCCAGACAGAGTGATACATTGCAATTAATCCGGCTCAAAGATAATTCGGCTCACTTCCTGCCTTCCATTTAATATTGCAACCAATGCTTGCGGTTTGCGTTTCTGAAACAGGCTTGCCCGCAAGCACCGCGTCCAGCGCAGCGCGCAAGTCCGCTCCGGTCACGGCCAATCCATTGCCTGGGCGGCTCGCATCGAATTGGCCCCGATAAACTAGCCTCTGATTTTTATTAAAGAGAAAAATGTCCGGCGTGCAGGCAGCCTTGTAATCTTTTGCGACCGCCTGGGTTTCATCATAAAGATAGGGAAAGATGTAACCAGCATTCTTGACTTCCTCCCTCATCCTTGCCGGGCTGTCAGCTGGATAGTTCTCCACATCGTTCGAATTGATGCCAACCATGCCCACGCCACGCGTAGTATAATCGCGCGCCAGCTGCGATAATCCAGTGCGTATATGGACGACGTACGGACAATGATTGCACATGAAAACGACTAGCAGCGCGGTCCGGCCCTTGAAATCGGCCAGCGAGACCAGTTTTCCGTCGGTGTCGGGCAGCTTGAAATCAGGTGCGGCCGTGCCGAGCGGCAACATCGTGGAAGGTGTTAATGCCATGCTCGATTATTAGATCGAACTCCTTGAATTTTAAAGTTCAAAATATTCAACCGCCACCTCCCACGCCAGGTTCATCCCATTATATTATTTCAATTTAAGTTTGTCCTTTCGAGTGGCGGGATTTTTAATAGGCGGCGCCGTGACTAAAAACATTATTTATTTCGATTTGGAAACGCAGAAATCCGCTGATGAAGTCGGCGGCTGGGGTAACATCTCCAAGATGGGCATGAGTGTCGGAGTGACCTTCAGTAGCGGCACGGGCGAGTATAAAATTTATGGTGAACCGCAAGTTAATGACTTGCTCAAGGATTTGCAACGCGCAGACCTTGTCGTCGGCTTCAATAACCTTCGGTTTGATTACGAAGTATTGCACGGCTATACAGCTTTCGATCTGGCACAATTGCCAACGCTCGACATGTTGGTCGAATTGCAAAACACCTTGAACCATCGTCTCTCCCTGGATTCCATTGCTACCGCGACGTTCGGTGTGGAAAAAACGGCAGAAGGCCTGCAGGCCATTCGCTGGTTCAAGGAAGGCAAGCTCGTGGAAATTGCAGAGTACTGCTGCTACGACGTCAAGATTACCAAACTTGTGCACGAATATGGCGTGCAACAGAAACGGCTTTATTATACCAACCGCTTTGGGAAAAAAATGACTGTGCCGGTTCAGTGGTGACTTTTGGCCAGCCAGGGGTTTCCTGGTGATTCACGATCCTCAGTTCGACATTAAAATATTTAAAGGATCGAACCAAACGTTCACTGTCTGGAATGGTACCGGCGACCGCAGGCCATTGCTCAAAATGGTCTCACTTTTGCGCGAGATCAATATGACCTTGAACGGTACCAAGCTGCACGCCAAATCGCGGCGGAAATGCTCGCTCAAGGCTCCGGTTTGACCTCGGCGGTCATTGTTGGCCTGCCCGACAAGGAAACTGGTTATGCCACCCCGAAAGTGGATGTGCGCGGTGTTGTCTTTCGCGAAAGGTCGGACGGGAAATGGACGTTGCCGGGCGGTTGGGCCGACATTTCCGCATCTCCCGCTGAGAACGTCATCCGCGAAATTTGTGCCGAATCGGGATTTTTAAACGTCGTCTCGAAGCTTCTGGCGATTTATGACCGCAGTCGGTATCCCCATGATCCTCTGATCGCGCTTCACGCCTACAAAATATTCAGGCTGTGCACCATCATCGGCGGCCAGGCAACCATTAGTTCGGAAACCGATTCACTCAGCTTGTTCGAGGAATCAGAAATTCCGGAGCTGTCCATCACCAGGGTGACGCCAGCGCGAATCCATCGAATGTTTGAGCATCACCGCAACCGGGCTTTACCCACGGATTTCGATCGGCCTCTTTGATCTCATTCGGGTCGGCGACAACTGTGAAAATGCAATTGGCTTCAGCCTTCGCTCTTTAACTGCAATACTGCCTCGCGCAATTGCCTGGCCATTTCCTTGCGGTCGTTCGTTTTCCGTTGAAAGGTTCCAAAACGCACGGTTGCGCGCACCCCTCGTTTGCCCAGCAAATGCATCAGATGTGGAAAGAATGTGTGATCACCCCAATAACAAACTTCGGAGTGCGCGTCGCCGTCGTCGAGTTCATAATGCAGGTAACTCACTGCAATCGGTTGTTTTCCGCCTGCCGCGGGTTCGAGCAATGGCGAGCGGAAGGGCAGGATTTCGTAGCCGCTCGTGCTCGTACCTTCAGGGAAAACAACCACCAGCACCTCGTCAGCGAGTGTGGACTCGATCTCGCGGTTCACCTCGCCAACGTGTGTGCGGCGGTCGCGTTCGACGAAAACTGTTCCCGCGTGTTCAGCCAGCCAGCCAACCACCACCCATTTTCTAACCTCGGCTTTGGAAACAAATACTGCCGGTGTTATTGCGCTGATCAGGAGAATGTCGAGGTAGCTCAAGTGGTTGGAAATGAGCAGGCCGGTCTTGGGAATCGGGCCGGTCACCGCGGTCGTGCAATTAAAAATCTTTAAAACGCGGGCGGAGCCGCGGTGTAGCCAGTCGGCACGGGCAGCACGTCTGTTCTTGGAGTGCGCGAAAGTGACGGCAAAAAAATAATTTAAGATCACCAGCGTGATTTCAAAAACAAACCGGCATATTCGGGCGGCCGCGCGAATCGTCATGCGCGGATTTAAACGTGATTAGCCCGGCGGTCAACTGAGAAAACGTTCGCGCGCAGAGGGGGACAACTGTTGTAAATCCACTAAAGTCATGAAATCAATCGTCTTGAATTCTCGGTCGATGGCCGGTGGACCGCAAATCTTCGCCCCAATCGAAAGGTATGCGCGTAGCAGCTTGGGGATTGAAACCGGTTCCTCCGCCATGCGGTCAAGCGGGCAGTCGAATTTTAACTTCGGCCGTGTCCGCCAGGAAATCTCCACCAGATGTTTTTTTCGGCAAAGTTCGGTGTAGGCTGATGCCCCTACGCCGGCATCTTGTGAAGCAATGGAGCTGCAGCCCAGGAGGAAACGCGCACCACGCTTGGCAGCATATTCTCCAATGCCCCTCCAGAGCAGGCCGAGTACCGCAAGATTGCGGTGTTGCCGATGAACACACGCCCGGCCCAGTTCAATGATTCGGCTTCGATACCGCTCGAAAATATCGAACTCGAATTCTTGCGCGGAATAGTAACCCAGGTTTTTCGCCGCGTTTTCGCCGGTCTGCAAGCGGTATGTTCCTACGATTTGCCGGGAAGGCAGATGTTCGACCAGCAAATGGTCGCAAACCGCGTCGAACGAATCGGCATCGAGACCGGTGGCATAGGACTGGGCGAGACCTTCGTTTAATTCAAGGTTAAATACCTGGAAACGCAGCCTCTGCACCGCGCGGATTTCATCGTCATGGCGTGACAGCCGGACTGCATATTGCGCCGGATTGGTGACGAACAGTCGGACACTTTCACGCATCTGATTCACATGTTCACATTGGCAATTTGCTGTTACATTCGTATGACCTTATTGTTACTTTTTTCGGCGGCCGGCAAGGAACTTTTCAACGTATTTCCCGAGTAGATCGGCTTCCAGATTCACCGCGTCCCCCGCTTTGCGCTCGCGCAGGGCTGTGATTTCAAACGTGTGCGGGATAATCCAAACTTGAAAACTTTTTGGGCCTACGCTGGCAACTGTCAAACTCATCCCATCTACCGCGATCGAACCTTTGGGAACGATATAGCGCAATACTCGCGCCGGCGCGGCGATTTCGAGGACATGATCCGAACCGGATTTTTCCCAGCGAATGATTTTTCCAAGGCCGTCCACGTGGCCGGTTACAAAGTGGCCGCCTAGCTCACCATTCGCCCGCAGTGAACGCTCCAGGTTCACTAGTGAACCTGGCCCGGTGAAATGCAGATTGGTCAGCTTCCAGCTTTCCTGCAGGAGATCAAATTGAATCAGCGTGGATTTTCCCTGTGCAGAGATATTCACCGCTGTCAGGCAGCAGCCATTGACTGATACACTGTCGCCGATCTTAATGCCACGCCCACTTGTTTTCGCTTTGACCGTCAATTCGATGGATTTCGCCGTCGGCCTGATCTTCTTAACTACACCCGCTTCTTCAACAATACCCGTGAACATACAATCAATTTAGTGGCGTCGCCGGGCTACGTCGAGCCGTGTTTGATCAACGCGGGCTGTCATGAACAAATCTTCACCCGACTTCCGCCATTCCACTTCTCTCAGCCCGATGACTTCGCTCAGGTTCCCTATTCCATCCCCGCCCACCGCCCTCCGCGCGTCGCGTCCACCCAATATCTTCGGGGCGTAAAAAAAAGCCACGCGTTGCGCCAGTCCGCCGAGCAAAAATGAGGCGTTGACCTCTCCTCCGCCTTCCACCAGCAGGCTGGCGATGTTATCCGAACCCAGTTTTTTCAAGAGCCAGCGCAAATCGATTTTTGTCTCGCGGTTGCCGGCTGATGATTTTGTTGCCGGGGCCATCAGTACATTCACCTTTTCTGACAGTTTTTTTACGCGGTTTTGCGGTGCCTTGTGGGATACAATCACGGTCGTTAATGCCGCGAATTCGTCACTGACAATTCTGGCGTTCACCGGCGTCCTGGCCAACGAATCTAAAACGATTCGTCGAAGCGGCAGATTCTTGTTCTGAGTGCCGGCCCCCGGCTTCTGATTCCTTGCCGTTAGGACCGGATTGTCGGCCAAGATGGTATTCACCCCCACGAGAATGGCATCGTTGCCGTAGCGCAGGTTCATTCCCTGGGTCCGCGCGCCCTCCCCGGTGATCCACTTTGATTCGCCGCTTGCCGTCGCAATTTTCCCGTCTAACGTCATCGCGGCTTTAACCGTCACAAACGGCGTGCGACGGACGATCCAATGATTGAAGGCTTCGTTCAACCGCGTGCATTCGCCAACTGAAATCCCGTGAACAACCTCGATTCCCGCGCGCTCGAGCAATTTAAATCCCTTGCCGGCGTGTTTGGGATTTGGATCCGTCGCGCCGACGACAACGCGTTTGATTCCGGCAGTGATGATGGCATCCGTACAAGGCGGTGTGCGGCCTTGCGTGCAACACGGTTCCAGCGTGACGTATAGCGTCGCGCCCTTGGGATTTTGCCGATGCTCTCGGGCGTCCCGTAGCGCCTCAATTTCCGCGTGTGGCAGGCCAGCGCGCCGATGCCAACCGCGACCAATGACTTTGCCGTTTTTTGCCAACAACGCGCCTACCATCGGATTTGGGGAGGTCGCACCGTAACCGCGCCGGGCGAGTCGAAGGGCGCGGCGGATAGCTCCCACATCATCCAAACGGTAACTGTGTCGCATCACGGATTTGAACGTTTGCTTTTCAGCCAGCGCAGCAAATAATACTCATTGTATGGCTGATCGTCAGTCACTTGAATCGTGGGGTCGGAGTTCAGACTCCCTGAAATTGAGTATTCGTGGCCCGTAACCCGGTTGAAATAGGCGACCGCGTCCTTGGTGTCCGCCCATTCCAACATATCTTGTTGGGCAGCGATCGGCATCCGAGTCACGAGCTGCTTTGCGTCGAGCTCAGGAATCGGTTCCATCGAGCCTAGAAAATGCAGTCCCCAACCTTCAACCGATGGAAAGCATCGGACATACGGGAAGGATTCGGCGATGGAGCGCAGGACAGCCTGTGTCGTGAGGATATCGGATCCAGGAAACCACATCTGCACAATTCCGTTGGTGTTCAGGTGTTGCTTGGCCAATTCATAAAACTGACGGGAAAAAAGCAGGCTGGACCCAGCTGCTTCCACTGGTGGCGGCGGGTCAACCACGATGACATCGTACTTCCGTGCACAACGATTCAGGTAACGCCGTCCGTCATCAATGATGATATGTCCATTTGGATCGTTGAGAAATTTCCCCGCATCCTCATGATAAAATGCAAAAGCTTTGGTCACACTTGGCACCAACTCCACCACGGTTGTATCTATCCCCCAGCTCAATGCCGATCGATAGGTTGTTCCCATGCCGAAGCAAATCACGAGCATGGATTCGGCTTTGCCCTGATGATATGCTAGCGGAAGGTGGGCGATAAACTTGGTGATTGGCGTCAGGGTGGTCATTCCAAAGCCGTTGACGACCAGATGCTTGCGTCCGTCGTATTCAACGGAAGCCACCGAGGCTGCGTAATCACGGCGAATTACCACATTTTGTGCGTGCTTGAACAACCAATCCTCGAAATCTTCCGAAAAGCACGCGCACCATGTCAA
Organism: Verrucomicrobiota bacterium; assembly: GCA_050008355.1. Taxonomy (GTDB): domain Bacteria; phylum Verrucomicrobiota; class Verrucomicrobiia; order Limisphaerales; family UBA11358; genus UBA11358. The sequence goes on along the minus strand of JBEKMT010000020.1, from coordinate 12,191 downwards.
TATCACCAACAGGGCCAGCCCGAAGCTAATCCGCCCAGCCTTTACCTGAAATTTACAAACCATCAACCAGAAGACGATGAACGGGATGCCCAATAAAATGAGCGCACCTCGTTCACTGATCAACGGCAAAAGCAGATAGCAACCCGCCAATGGACCAAGAATGCAGCCCAGGACGTTGATGGCATAAACCCTCCCGGCGCTCCGCGGCTGGCCTGCTGAAGCTTCATCGATCAGACTCGGGGTCAAATAACCGAGCAACCCGCAAAACGGACAAATGCTGAACAACAAAATGAAAGCGCCTCTAAAATCAATTTGTGGGCTCCAAAATTGCTCAACGACAAATCTCGGATCATTGGTCAGCACCGGTAATAATGCGGCAATGGCCAGAAGCGGAAACAAAGTCGACTTGGAAAGTCCGCGATTTCTATGCCGGGCCCATCGATAGATTATTGAGCCGACACAAGTCGCTCCCAGATAAGTGAAGACAATTGAGGCAAAGGAATAAACCTCAGTTTTCAGGGTGACCGCAAACGCACGCGACCAGATCACTTCCATGGCCATCGCTATGAAGCCGGTGGAAAACAAAATCACCAGGTTAAATCGTTTGTGAGCCGTATCCAACGGCTCGATGGTTTCGGCATCGCTGCTGGATTCCGGGAGAATTGCGCGCTCTCGCTGCTGTTCCCAGGCGAGACAACCGCTGATGAATGCGATGATGAAATTGCTGGCTGCCGCTATCCAGAGAGTATGATGAAATCCTAGTTGCTCCACTAAAACCACGGCGGTGTAAAAGGTTCCGGTCATCGCCCCCAATACATTCGCCACATAAAGAAAACTGAAACTCCCCGTATTAGCGCGGTCCTGTTCGCGTATAAAGGCCATCATGAATGGAAGCGTGGTGCCCATGCAGATGCACCACGGGAAAATTGAGACCGCCAGGGCCAGCGCGGAAAAAAATAGATAACCTGCCGAGTCCATTTGCCCCGTGGGCAACAAAATGCGTTCACTGATAGCGAACAATCTTGGCACCGCAAATGCCCCCAGGCCGATCAGAGATTCTGCGCCCGCGTAAAAACATGCTGCCGAAAGTCCGGTTCTCCGCGTCAGCGGCGTAATATATCGTCCGCCCGCCCATGAACCCAAGGCCAGTCCTAACATGAAAATTGATAGCACCACCGATAATACCGGCGTGATGATACCGAAGGAGGCAAAAGCCATGCGCGTCCACACGACCTGATAGACAAGACTTGAAAAGCCGGAAAAAAAGAACAGAACAAACAAAACACGCCTGGTGAATAAATTCATGAGGAACAATGTTCCCCGACTGACACTATTTAGACAAGTTTCAAAAACCTTTCGGTCACTCCTCGAACAATGCCTGCGCAAACTGTTTTGCATCAAACGGTTGAAGATCGTCCGGTTGTTCGCCAAGGCCGATGAATTTGATGGGCAGACCGAGTTCCTTCTGGATCGCCACGACCATCCCGCCTTTGCTCGTGCCGTCAAGCTTGGTCACTATGAGACCGGTGAGCGGCACGGCTTTGTTGAACTCTCGCGCCTGATTCAGCGCGTTCATACCGGTGCTGCCGTCGAGCACGAGCAAGACTTCATGCGGCGCGCCGGCCAGTTGTTTGCCGATGACTCGATGCAATTTTTGCAATTCTTGCATCAGATTATGCTTCGTGTGCAGTCGTCCCGCGGTATCAATGAACAGGTAATCCGTCTTGCGCGCCTGGGCGGCAGTGACCGCATCGTGGGCCACAGACGAGGCATCTGCTCCATAAGCGCTGGCGACGACTTCGATTTTCAAACGCGTCCCCCAAAGTTTCAATTGCTCGATTGCCGCCGCACGAAATGTGTCGCACGCAGCCAGCAATGCGGTCTGGTTTTGTGACTGGATGAAATGGGCGAGCTTGGCGCTCGTTGTGGTTTTGCCAGTACCGTTCACGCCGACAATGGAAACGACGGTTGTGCCTCCGGAGACTTTCTTCAGGGCGGCGTTGTTCGCCGACAAGTTTTTTTCAATCTCCCCGCGTGCAATGGCCAGAAAATCTAGGCCGGCCCCACCCTGTGTTTCAAAGCTTCTTTTGACGGCGGATATGATTTGCCCTGTCGTCGCCATGCCCAAATCGGCTGCAATGAGCGCGGCTTCCAGCTCCTCGATGGAATCGGCGGTAAGCTTCGGGGAACGCGTGACGATTCGTTTGATTTCGTGAACCAGCTTGCTGTGCGTCTTAGCCAGGCCGGCTTTGAATTTGGCAAATAAGCCCATGGGAATTGTTTAGCTGAGAAAAGACATGATTCTGCACGAATGGCAACAGTATTGGAAACCGGTGGCGCGGATTGGCGCAGATCCTGTCGACGAAATCTCCTTTCCCCCAAGTTTGGGTTTATTCGTGTCCATTCGTGGTTTGAAGTTTTCGTGCCGCGACTTTGGCTTTGAGTTTCTCTACGTGCTCGTAAGGCAGTTTCACCGTTCCGATGAGCGGCTTGACCTTGCTAAAACCATGGCAATCGCTCCCGCCGGTCACCAGCAGATGAAATCGGTCCGCAATCTCCAGGTAACGTTCAGCCATCGTGGTGGAGTGTGTTGTGTGAAAGCATTCAATGCCGTCAAGCCCGGCGTCCACGAGCGCCGGAATGATATCATCTGTCCTGTTCAGCCCTGGATGCGCCATCACGGCCAGGCCCCCGGCCTGATGGAGCAAGTCAACGCTTTCGCGCGCGGACATTTTTGATTTCGGCACCCAGGCGGGCCGTCCCTTCTTGAGAAAACGCTCGAACGCCTCGTCCAGGTTCCGGACCAGCCCTTCTTTCACAAGGGTGCGGGCCACATGCGGCCGGCCGGGTGATTCGCAATTCGCCAGCGCAAAAACCATTTCCACTTTGAGGGGTATGCCGAGCTCGTTGATGCGGGCAACCATTTCGTGGATTCGCCGTTTGCGCACAGTTTGGAAAGTCGCGATTTCGGCCAGCAAGGTCCGGTTTTGCGTATCAAGAAAATAACCGAGGATGTGAACTTCGGTGTCATCGTGTTCCGCCGTAAGTTCCGTTCCAGGAATGAATTCCATGCCCACGCCGGCACACGCCGCTGCCCCACGGACGCAACCAGCGACCGTGTCATGGTCGGTCAGGGCGATGCAGGCCAGCCCGTGCTTTTGGGCCTGCAGGGCAAGTTGCTCAGGCGTGAACGTCCCGTCGGAGAAATTCGTGTGCAAATGTAAGTCTGCGAATTTCATTTCACGATCTTGGCCGGACGCAAAATTTCGCCGCGCACCTTGTCCAGAATCCCGTTGACAAATTTACCGCTGTCCTGCGTGGAAAATTTTTTTGCAATGTCCACCGCCTCGTTGATGCTGACAACGGGCGGGATGTCCTCGCGATAGATCATCTCGTAAATCGCCAGTCGCATCACATTGCGGTCAACGGCTGCGATGCGATTGAAGTCCCAGTTTTTCGTGTGGGTTTTTATTTTTTCATCGATCGCATCACGGTGCTGCAAAACCCCCTTGATCAACGGTTCGGCGAACAGCCGGGCTTCTGCCTCCTCGACGGTCGGTGGCGGCAACTCGGTTTTCTCGCCCCAGCTGGCCGGGCCTTTTTCCTCCTCGATGGCGGCGGCGCTTTGCGAATTCCAAAACTGCGCCAGCTCCAATTCCAGGTTGTCCGGCGGGTTCAAGTCGTGCTGAAATAGAAATTGCACCGCGCGCTCGCGCGCTTCGCGTCGTTTGCCCATGATTGTATTTTGCCGGAGAACCCCGCGGCGGGAAATGAAAAACTGCGCGCTCCTGCTAAGGAATGGCAGCCGGAATTGATCTCCCGGCTTCACCCGCGGCCTTTCAAGGCCAATTTTATTTTTCAAATCCACTTTCCGTGCTATCGTTTCAGCGTGAATAAAGTCGGTAAACTCCTGCATACGCGCTATCGTGTGAACGATCTTGAACGGACAGTGAACTTCTATCGCAACGTGCTCGGCTTGGCCGAGGTTCGGCGTCATAAATCGCCGCGGGGTTCGGAACTCGTTTTTCTCAAAGCCCCCGGCAGCGAGGAGGAAATTGAGATTTGCCACTTCCCCGGAAGCGATCCAGTCCTGGTGCAACCGGATCTCACCCACCTCGCCTTTGAAGTCGATAGTCTCGAGGAATTTGCCGCGCATCTCGCGCGGAATGGATTGAAGTTTTCCGACGGTCCAACGACCGGCTCCAGCGGAAGCACCTTTGCCTTCGTTGACGCGCCCGAAGGCTACGAGATCGAGCTGATTCAAAAAGGAAAATAAAATTGTTTGGGTCCGCCTGTTTGCTTCCGCATTCTCGGAAAGCGATGGCAGAAAATGATGGCTTTATCGGCCGACATTCGCCACTTTTATCCCTCATTGATGTTCAATATTAAACTATGAGCGTTCTCATCGTTGGCACCACGGCACTCGATTCCATAAAAACTCCGAAAGGGGAAAATCCGCGCCTCTTGGGCGGTTCAGCCAGCCATGCGGCGGTCGCGGCCAGTTTCTTTTCCCCGGTCAAACTCGTCGGCGGTGTCGGCCAGGATTTCCCCCAAAAATACATCGATCTCTATCGCCGTCACAAGATTGACCTTGCCGGCCTTCAATCTTTGCCGGGAAATACTTTTCACTGGTCGGGCGAATATGAACTGAACATGAACAACCGCCGCACACTTGCGACGGAACTGGGCGTGATCGAGACATTTTCCCCGACGCTGCCCAAGGCCTATCAGACCGTTCCATTCGTGTTGCTCGGCAACATCGCCCCCTCGCTGCAACTTCACGTCTTAAACCAGATGCAGCGCGCCAAATTTGTCGTAGCCGATTCCATGGACTTGTGGATGAATATCGCTCTGCCCGATTTACTGAAGTTGTTGAAACGCATTGATGGTTTCGTGCTGAACGACAGCGAAGCCCACCAGTTGACCAAGGAAGACAACGTTTTCTCCGCCCTGAAAAAAATCCACGCACTCGGACCGAAATACGTCATTATCAAGAAAGGTTCGCACGGTTCCATCTTGTCCGGGCCGCAAGGCTACTTCATCTGTCCCGCTTATCCTCTACATAAGGTCGTGGACCCGACCGGCGCGGGCGACTCATTCGTCGGCGGCTTGATGGGGTACCTCGCCACCGCGAAAGGCTCAATTGATAAGAACTTCCGTTGCGCGATGGTCTACGGTAGTGTCACCGCGTCGTTCTGCTGTGAGGGCTTCGGATTAAATGCGACTACAAAGACCAGGCGCAGCGATATTGAGAAACGAGTAAAAGAACTGAAAAAGCTGACGGAGTTTTGAACCAGGGATCGGCAGAGCGTCATTGTCGTGCCCTGGTTTGTTTGAAAATGCGCTTTCTCCGCGACCGAACCAGACCGGCGAATAAAAGAGAGACGCCTCCGCCTCTTTATATCGCATATTTTCCACCAGACGCTTCGGTTCGCACGTCATGCGACAAATTTTGGCTCGAATACCGGGCCGAGATCGTGCTTCCGTAGCAGTTCACAGAATTTCGCGATCCCGCGCTTTTCGTCGGTGGCAAGGTGGTAATGGATGTGCCACTCGAAATAGTCGCGTCGGAAATCCGCGTCAAATTCCTCGCGCGTCTCGATTAACTGATCCAGTGTTTCCAGGCCGTGACTTTTGGAGCCCCTCAATTCGTAACGCAATTCCTTGTTCTCAATTCCCCGGCGCAAGGCCCACACCGCATACACGAATGGCAGGTGGGTGAGTTCCAGCCAAGCAGAGCCAAGGTCGAATATTTCATGGGCATGCGGCGCGCGTTGAAATTCAATCGCCGGGTCGCCGATCAGCAGCACGAAATCTTTTTCGTGCGCCAACTGATAACTTTCCAGCGGCTTGAACTCCGGCCTCAACCCACGTTCAGCCAGCAGGACTTTCAAGAGGTTCACGCTCGTCAACGAAGCGGTGTCGCAAAAGACTTCCTTCACCTCCGTTAGCGGTTTTCGGTGTGCCAGCAGAACGCTGTAAACTTCGCCGAGCGACGCAATGGCAATGCCGTCCAGGATGTCATACCGGTCGTTGAGCAAAACCTCGGTGATGCTGACCAGCGCAGCATCCAGCTCATCGCGGCGCAACATCTGCGCCAGCTTCGCGGGCGTGGCAAGAATCAGGTCGCTTTCGATGCCTCGGGTGAGGGGGGCGGCATTGAGATAGGGCACCGAACCAACTCGGAATTTGTAAGGTTCAGGGTCGGTCATTTTGGTGTGCGGGAATGGATGGGCCAAGCTTGGTGAATGTTACCGGATAGGTCTCATCCCCGGAGTTGAGGATGAAACTAAAGGTTCGGCCATGATCCAAGGTGACAATCACATCGGATTTCGTAAAGTCATTGTGATAATACACGACTTGGTAAACACCGGGCTGATTGCCATGCGCGATGTCCATTCTTTTATATCCCGTCGGCCAGGCCGGCGATTCCGTGTTCAGCGTGAAGGCGATGAATTCTCGGCCTGGTTTTGACCGGTCACGAATGATGCCGATACGATTCGGCAAGCCGTCAGTCCATATTCCTTCAATCGGGTCCAGGCTTCTCAAGTGTTGCCGGACATAGGCTACAAAATCGTCTCTCGACCGGGGGTACCTCTCCCAATCGTCCGTGTAGCGAAAAAGGTTGGCAGTGACTCCGTAATCCGTGGAAGTGAAACCGGGTTTTTGCACCGAAGTGATTTGGACGACATCCGCCCCTTTCTCATGCGCGGCCTTCATCACCCGTTTCATCTCGTCGTCAATTGACCCGCCGATCAAAGTGAACGGGGTGTGGTCAATCGTAATTTCCCCGATCAGCGCGCAGGGACGTGGAATTTCCACGTCTTCGTTATAAAGGCAAATCGGATAATCATTCGGCTTCGGAGCCCCGGCGGGCGAGTGCGGCTTATACGTTGCGATCGTCGTACAACCAACCAGCAACCAGGAGAAAGCCACAATTGGAATGACTTTTTTCATGGATTCGCCGCGCATTTAAATCTCACGCGCGGCAGGCACCAGGCCGGGAATATTGGTTCAAAGGTCACAACCGATTGATCACGCCGTTGCCAGATTTCCCTCCAGCACACTCGACCGGGCTGCGTTGTCCGCGGCGGCAACAGGTGTTGAATCTTCCAGGACCTTGATCGGCTCGTAAAACGTGTTCCGTTGCACCGGAGTCCGGCCCGTTTCGCGGATGGCCTTGATCATGTCAGCTTCGGTCTGGAGTTGCGGCGAGGCCGCTCCGGCCATGTGGAAGATATGCTCCTCAATGATTGTGCCATGGATGTCGTCCGCCCCGTAGCTCAGGGCAACTTGCGCCAGTTTCATCCCCAAGCCGACCCAATAAGCGGTGAGGTGCGGAAAATTATCCAGGTAAATGCGGCTAACCGCGATCGTGCGAAGCGAATCATACCCGGTTGGCGGTGTCTTGATGGGAACGTCGTTGTCCTCCGGCTGATAAGCGAGCGGGATTAATGCCACGAAGCCCTTCGTCTCATCCTGCAAGCTCCGCAATTGCCGCAGATGGTCCACGCGGTCGGACAGCGATTCGACGTGGCCATACAGCATGGTACAGGTGCTGCGCTGGCCTAACTTGTGCCAGGTGCGGTGCACGTCAAGGTATTCCTCTGCGGATTCCTTGCCCTTGGCGATTTGCGACCGGATTTCCTTGCGGAAAATCTCCGCACCGCCGCCTGTGAGCGAGACGAGGCCGGCATCCTTCAATTCAATCAACGTCTGCGCGACGGATTTCTTCGCGAGCCACGCCAGATGCAGAATTTCAATGGCCGTGAAACATTTCAACTGCAATCGCGAATCGAGGTTTTTCAACGCGCGCAGCATGTCGGTATAGTAACTGAAGGGCAGGGACGGGTGCAATCCGCCTACAATGTGTAGCTCAGTGATGCCGATTTTCAGCGCCTCACGCGCTTTTTCGACGATTTCATCGACGGAGAACTGGAAGCCGTCCGCATCGCGTTTTTTGCGCGCAAACGAGCAAAACTGGCACGAGAGAATGCAGTAATTTGAATAATTGACGTAACGGTTGACGATGTAACTGGCGCGACTACCGACTTTGCGTTGCCGCACATAATCCGCAATGGCTCCAACCGCGTTTAAATCCTTGGATTCAAACAGCTGCAACGCGTCAGCCTCGGAAATGCGTTCTCCCGCGACAACTTTGTCATAAATGTCTCCCAATTCACTGCGTTGAATGAAAAAATTCACAGATTAGAACTAGCAGAAAAGTCGGTGGCGCGCAAACTTGAGTTTATTCCGGTACGCGGCCGATTTGTCTGTCCGGATGGCGGATCGCTGACAGGGATTTTAATGGATTAACTCCCCTTTTCTGCATCCCCTTCTCGCAGACAAAGATTCGAGCTTGACAACCATTACTTTGTGTCGCAAAGTTATTGCCCATGAAAGATATCATTTCTGAGAGCATTCGGTATTGGGAAGCACGTAGGCTCGTTTTCAACGCGGTGTGGGCAATGGTCGCCTCGGGAATTACTATTTTTCATCACGAGTCATTGTCCGCCCTGACGGGGCAATCAGTTGCGGGCTTGCTGCTCATGGCCATGGTCGCCAACTCATTATATTGCTTCGTTTATCTTGCTGAGATATTCATTCAGATGTCCGACAATCAGCAGGTGTGGAAGCAGCGACGCCGGGTGGTTGTAATCGCCGGAACAATCCTTGCCGTTGCCATTTTTTTGATTACGCACGACTAACTTCCTTGACAAAGTTGAGCGGCCAGATTCGGGTTATGGCGCTCTTTTAATTAAAAGTAAAAGCATGATGCCATGATTGGGTAAATATGCTTTGTACCGAAAAGCAATTATGAAAACCATCAGGCGAGCCATTGCCGTCATCGAATTGTTGCTCATCTTGCCTGCAACGATGTTCATGACCGCGCTTTTTGTACAGAATCTTCAGCCGATCCAGTATGAACCCGCACATGCCGCCCAGTGGCTGGTAAATTGGTTCAGCCTGCACTTGGTTCTTGGCCTCTATCTCTTCCTTGTGGCAATGCCGATGGCAGCTCTGATCCTTGGCTTTTCTTCTGTACTCGCTTGCTGGCGCCACGATGCGGAGCTGCGGGAAGCCACGCTGAAAATGTTTGATTCCTTGCGTCCACATTTGTCGACACTGGTCATTGCATGCTCCTCTCTGGTGGCCGGAGGAATAATGGCCATCGTTGCCCTGCATATGATTGCGGAATGACATCTGTCTTTCCTTGTCTAACGGCAGTCAGTTCTATTTGCTGGATGTCGCTGTAGAAGTGTCGGATGCACGAGTCGCGTCCGAGGTTGCCCCCTCTTGAATCCTCCGTCCGAGTAATGATATCAACTTGTTCGTCTTCCCGGTTCATGCTCAAATCCCCGCCGCAGGAACCCCCTCTTGTGCCTTTTCAGCTCCCAGCCGGATGAAGTTTCTAGGCCTTGCGGCAAAGCACAAGAACAGTGTTTGCAAAAGCGGGACCATTGAAATATAATACGAGGTCACCGAATAATCTTTAGAACCTCTCTCAATGGATGGTTTTAAGCGGCATGAACGAAGTTCCGATCAAAAGGGATATGCTAACCACATTGATCCTCCGTCGAGTTTAACAAGCCCGGCGGCGAAGATTTATTGGACGCGCGCGGTGCTGGGTGTGCGAAATCACCGTTTCTGCATCGTGGCCCAGGTGCAGGAACGCCAGACAATTATTGGAGTTCTAGTATTGAAATTTGAATCCGTCGACCAGTCTGTGCGCCGCTCAAAAAGTTGCATTCAACATGCCCCTCTATCGGCTGCAAAGCGGGAAATTCCCGGCTTGCGCCGGCGTGCTAACAATCGGGCGGGAGATGTCATTGATCTTTACAAAAAGCGAAAACAATCAACCAGAATGCCAAAACCGCGTCTATCCGCGGTCATATGTTAAATGAACACAACTTTATCCTCACAGAAAGGCTTTTTCCGTCCGCAAGAAAAATATCAATTGCGGCACTGGCTGTGCCGATTCATGTGGTGTGCCGGCCTGCTGCTGGCGCGCGGGGTGCAAGGTCAGTCGACCGCGACACTGATCGATTTAGGAACCGTTGCTCCTGCGCCCGGCTCATATGATGTTTCCCAGCTCAGCACCAATGGTAATGTATTACATCCTGATGGCTTGAATTATTTCACCGATAACCAGACGGGGTATAATAGTGGCGAACCCGGTCAGACGTTTACGACGGGCATTAATCCTTCGGGATATACGCTCACTTCAATAGGTTTTTTGAGTGCCGGTCTGGGTGATAATTCAGGCATCGGCACTCCTCAGCCTTATTATCTCCATCTTTACTCGGTTTCCGGCGGCAGTGCCACCCCTGTTCAGACCAATATATCAGCCAATTTCACTTTTAGTGATGGTGACTGGCTGGAATGGAGCAATTTATCACTGGCACTGAGCCCCAATACCACATATGCCTATTCTTTTGGGAAGGCCAGCGGCACGGCCGGCTGGGAAGGACTGGCTGCCGATGCTTACAATCCCTACGAAGGAGGCGAAATTGCATTAATTCCACCGGGTGGTGGAGCGATCACCTACGGTGGCAGTCATGCTTTTGACGCGGTTTTCGACGTTGGGCTGGCGGTACCATACGCGGTGGCGACAACTACACCCGCAGTTTTCCCAACCAACAGTCCGGTGTATGCCGGACCTCTGGAGACATTGACTGTAGTAGCGGGAGGCGAAACGCCCTTGTATTATCAATGGCAGACAGATGGCGGCGGTGGTGGTACCCGGACAAATGTCCCCGGTGCCACTCTGACAAACCTGACGGTGAACACCAGCGAGTTGTCGCCTGGAATGTATAAATTTGACGTGGTCGTCACAAATGCCAGTGGTGCAGCAACCAGTGCGGTGGTCGCACTTCAGGTGGTGGCCGCTAGTCCCCCGCTTTTGGTGTCCGGCACCTCGCCCGCTTCAGCGCAATGCCATGTCGGGGACCAGCAAACATTTTCGGCATTATTCAAAGGTACTCTGCCAATCACCTACCAGTGGCAGGTGAACACGGGCGGCGGCGCGACCAACATTCCGGGTGCCACAAACAGCTCGCTCACGCTGACCGACCTGCAAGTGAACAATGCGGGCAGCTACAGTCTCCTGGCCTTAAATTCCCTGGGAGGTCCGGTGGCGAGCAGCTCTGCGACTTTGAATGTAGCCAACATTCCTTTTGTCGGTGCAATGTTGGCAGCCCAACCCGTCGCCTACTGGCGGCTCAATGAAACCGGCAGCACCGCGAGCGGAACCTTGATCGCTGCGGATGCCCTGAACCGGTTCAATGGAGTTTATGGCAGCTCAGCGACGGATGGAATTGGCGGTCCGACGCCTTTGCTGGGGTTTCCAGGTTTTGAGGCGTCAAACACCGGTGCCGGGGTAGTGAATGGTGTGGCCAATTCATTTATCACTGTGCCCGCGCTGAACTTGAACACGAACGCCATTACTATCACCGCGTGGATTTACCCGATCGGCACGCCCGCTAATTATTGCGGTTTGGTATTCTGCCGCCCTGGCGGAGACGCTTCCGGCCTGAATTTCACCTCGGGTGGACAGCTGGGCTACACATGGAACCAGAACAACCAGAACACGTGGAGTTGGTTGTCAGGCTTGGTGCCTCCATTACAACAGTGGTCGTTTGTCGCCCTCGTTATTTCACCGCAGAACGCCATCATTTACCTTTGCAATACCAATGGAATTCAATCCGCCACCAACGAAGTCGCCAGTTCGGCCGAGGCATTTAACGCCACCTCACTGATCGGTGACGACTCGGCAGACGGTGGAAACGGCGGTCGAGATTTCAATGGCAGCATGGATGAAGTTGCGGTGTTCAATTACTCATTGGCTGCGGATCAGGTTCTGGATCTTTATTTTGGCGCCGCTGGGGGCGCCCCCGAGGCTGGGCAGCCCCAGGCATCACCCGCCAGCACAGTGTTTGCGGGGACCACGGTCACACTTAGCTCTACGGTCGTCGGCCAACCGCCCTTTCAGTATCAATGGCTGAGCAACCAGGTGGATATCGTCGGCGCGACGAATAGCAGTCTGGTGTTGACGGATGTCACGGTGGCCGATTCAGCCGGATATTCCGTGATCGCGAGCAACGGTTCGGGCACCAATGAAAGTCCAGCGCTAAACCTGACGGTTAACCCCGCATCTGCACCGATCTTCACGCAGCAGCCGTCGCCGACTT
>JBEKMT010000002.1:0-60361 GCA_050008355.1 Verrucomicrobiota bacterium | reverse complement strand
CAGCGTCTATGGAAGTGCCGAGGCCGCCCTGCAACATTTGCCGAAAGACGAGCCGGATGTCGTATTGATGGACATCAACATGGCTGGAATGAATGGCATTGAATGTGTGCGGCACCTGAAGGTTGCCATGCCCCGGTTACAGATAATGATGCTAACCGTTTATGAGGATACAGAGCAGATCTATAAAGCCCTGGCAGCTGGCGCCACCGGTTATCTCCTGAAGCGACTCGAGCCGGATGAGTTACTGCAGGCCATTCGTGATGTTCAGGCGGGTGGCTCCCCCATGTCGAACTCGATCGCGCGAAAGGTCGTGGCCTCATTTCAGGCAGCCGGCGGGTTTGGAGGTGGTGAAAATCCCCTTTCCTCGCGCGAACAAATGGTGCTGGACTGCCTTGCCAAAGGGTTGGCGTACAAACAGATTGGTGATGAATTGAATATCAGTATCAACACCATCCGTACGCACCTGCGGCATATCTACGAGAAGTTGCATGTCCAGTCCCGAACTGAGGCGGTGGCAAAATACCTTCGTCGCTGACCTGCGATGGCCGCAATCGGAGTCGCTCTCCGTTGGTCGTAGCTGCCCTCCGAAATGCGCCTTTTCGTCCACGCGTTTGCCGTTGCGCTAGGCACAATTCATGCGATAGCGAGCATCTGAACTTCTGATAGACTGCCCATATTGACACCACTAGTGATTAACCGGCGCCACTAAGCATCCATTTGTGGCGAAGTGGTTAGGTGGTGTGAAATAACCCGGTCGAAATAAACGTCAATTGAACCGAAATCATCCTATGAAATGGAATCTACAAATCCGTGTTTGGGCCATGCTTTTGCTTTGCGGGGCCGGAATCATGACTGCTCGTGCCGCTTCGAGCACATTTGTCACCTTCAGCGTGGACATGGCCACAAATATCGCCAATGGAACTTTTAACCCCCCACCGGGCGGGAGCGACGTGGTTTCTGTTTTCGGAACCTTTAACGGGTACGCCAGTCCCGGACTGGTGCTGGTCCAAGAGGGGAGCAGCACGATCTTTACAAATTCTTACAACGATACGACTGACGCCAACGGCACAACGGTGGCCTACCGGTTTATGATCAACGGCAACCTTGAATCGCTTTCCTGTTATGACAATCGCGCAGATTATCTGCCCGCAACCAGCGGAGCCAGTCTGGTGCTGCCAACTCCTTTCTATGGTGGTGATGGCCCTGTGGTGGCAATCAATGTGAAGTTTCAGGTTGATATGTCCGAAGAGCTTGAATTAGGTAATTTTAAGCCAGCGCTTGGCAATACCCTTGTTATCGCGGGCAGTTTTAACAGTTGGAGTACTACCGCCGGAAGTCAATACGTACTGACCAATGACCCCAGCATTATCGTCACCAATAACAATTTTAATCCTCCTATTATCGAGTCCAACGTGTATACCGCTACGGTGCCGGTTACTACTTGCGCCAATACGGGAACGGGGTCAGGCGGGCTGGCGGTGACTAACGAAATTCAGGAATGGAAATATGTGGAGATGCCTGAAGCTGCTTGGGAAGCTCCCGGCCCGGCTAATGATGACCATTCCGGCAACCGGTTCTTTCTCGACAACACCAACCAGACTCTGCCACTGGTTTCTTTTAGCGACGAACTCTATAGCCCGTTGGCTACCGTAAATCTGAAAGTAGATATGTCGGGTGTGGCTGCGTATGACACGAATTTTGAACCGAACACCATCACGGCTTGGGGTACATTTAACGGTTGGGCTTCAGGTGTTCAATTGACCAACAATCTCGCCGCCTCAAACACGAATCTTTACAGCGCGACTGTGAGCATGGGTGAGGGTACATCATATGTGTTACAGTTTAGGTATACGAATTCATTTTTAGGCGGGTGGGTGTATGACTATGCTCAGGACGGTGGCCCAAATTCGGCCAACAATAACAATTATCGCCACCTTATTGATTTGCCTGTTACTTCGACTCTTCTCGTCACCAACCTCAGTTATTACTTTAACGACCTGGCACCTGACGACTATCTGCCGGCGGCCACCGCGGTGACGTTCAGTGTTGACATGAACGGCGCTATCGGGACGGATTCGCACGCCTTCGTTCCGGGCTTCGATTCGGTTTACATCAACGGCATGTTCGCCGGCGCAACGCCATCGGATCCTACCGGTGGGGTCCCTCAAAGTTGGTATCCCTGGTCCGGTGGCGTCAATCCGGTTCCGGCTCCTCCTGGATTTCAAATGATCGAGGAAGGATCTTCAACCATTTATACCAACACCATTGTTTTGCCTGCCGGAACGCCGGTGGCCTTGAGCTACCAGTACGGTATGGATATTGCCAGTGCTAACGGCGGTCCGGTGGAAGACGAGGCCGCTGTTCAAGTGGTTCACTATCGCGCGGTGCGTTCAACGGGCTTCAATTCCTATCAGTTTCCAACGGATACCTTTACCAATCAGCCTTATGTTGAGCCGTTTTTCAGCACCGGCAATATCGGCGCCAATGGCAACCTTGCCGGTGGTCAATTGACTGTCGGCACGTTAGCCGGTGGCAAGATTCCAGTGTCTTGGCTTGGCCGTCCCGGCGCTAGATTGCAGGTCAGTACCAATCTGGCCAGCCCGGTTTGGCAGAGTATCTCCGCAACAGACGGAACCAATTGGACCGCCGGTTATAATTCAGCCAATGGTTTGGTGAGCGTCACAAATTGGCCGACTCTCGGCAGCGCCAATTTCCGCCTGGTTAAACCTTGATTTGGTTTGGGTATTGGAGTTCCCGCCCCATTGCGCTGGGCAGTTTGGCGCGGGACGCTTGATGGGCAACTGTGAATAGAAAGTTTGTGAAAGCCATGAAAGACCGTCGCACCGGGTTCACGCTGATCGAATTGCTGGTCGTCATCGCCATCATCGCCATTCTGGCCGCCATGTTGTTGCCCGCCCTGACCAGGGCCAAGTTAAGAGCCGTGGCGGCTGCATGCATGAGCAATAACAAACAACTTGGTCTGGCTTGGATCATGTATTCGGGCGACAATGGCGATCATTTGGCGATCAATTCGGATCCCCATGTTTATAACACGACCATTTTCCCTCACACTGGCGGTGGACAATCCTGGATCTCTGGAAGTTTGGACTGGTCTACTGGAACATATAATACTAATACGCTCTGGCTTACTGACGACAACCATTCACTCTTGGGAAGCTATTTGGGACGAACCGCCAAAGTCTTTGCGTGCCCCGCAGCAAACTTTGTGAGTCCCGCAAGCAAAGGCAATCAAATTGGCCAGGGCTGGTCTGCCCGCTCCCGTAGTGTGGTGATGAACGGTGCCGTGGGTGATGGCGACAAGTATGGCGAGCCGGGCAATCCCTTGGGCTGGAAGTCTTGGCTGGTCGTCAAGAAGTCCAGTGACTTTCACATGCCGGGGGCTAGCGATGTCTGGGTCTTCTCTGATGAGCATCCCGATAGCATTGATGACGCTCTTTTGTATAATGCCAATTATCCGGTTACCGAGTTTACCGAATTACCCGGTAGTCAGCATGGTGGCGCCTGCGGAATGGCTTTCGCTGATGGGCATGCAGAGATACACAAATGGCAGGGACCGATCGCCAATGTGCCGGTCATCTTTTCCGATACGGTGGGCGCTCCCCTTGCCGCCGGCGGCCGGCAACGGGTCCCCTGTTCGATTGGCGACCCGGATATGCTTTATCTCGCTGCTCACACCCCGCAAAATTGATTTATCCATGTCGTTCCATTTTGCCTGCTGGGAGTTTGCCGTTGGTTTGTCGGTTGGGAGGGCGCTATTGAACCGTGAATGAATGATGATGAAGCTTCTACATTTTAAAAGGTTCTGCTTCCGGATCGCCATGGCGTTCACATTGGTCTCGCCAAGTATTCGGGCTGATGTCGATGTTTCCGGAGTGCCTGCCCGATCTTCTCCCGATTGGCTTCGCAATGGCACGATTTATGAGATTTTTCCGCGCGACTTTTCCGCGGCTGGAAACCTTAACGGCGTCATCACCAGGCTCGACGAATTGCAACAGCTCGGCGTAGATATTCTTTGGACGATGCCCATTCATCCCATTGGTGAAAAGTCCCGCAAAGGGGAATTCGGTAGTCCTTATTCCATCAGGGATTATTACGCCGTTGATCCAAATTATGGTACCGCGAGCGATTACCAACGGCTCGTCTCCGAGGCCCACAAACGGGGCATGAAAGTTATCATGGATCTGGTCGCGGACCACACTTCTTGGGACAGTGTTATGATGCAGCATCCGGATTTTTATAAACATGATGCCCGCGGAAACATTATTCCACCGGTCCCCGCGTGGACGGATGTCGCCGCTCTTAATTATGGCAGTCCAGGATTGCGCCGATACATGACCACCATGCTCAAATACTGGATTCAGACGTGCGACGTGGATGGGTTTCGCTGCGACGCCGCCGCCATGTTGCCGACCGATTTCTGGGAGCAGATTCGTGTCGAAATCACCAAGGTTAAACCGGATATCATCATGCTCGCCGAAGCCAGTAAGCCGGAACTGCTCACGAACGCGTTCGATATTGATTACTCTTGGCCCCTGCTTTCAGTGATGGATGACGTGATCCTACACAACGCCCCAGTCTCAAACATTCGGAATTCGTGGGAAGAGAGCTGTCAGCAGTTTCCCCGGAACGCGCTGCACATGAGGATTTCCGACGATCACGACGAGGCCCGCGCTGTCACCCGCTACGGTCTCAATGGGGCGCTCGCCGCCTCAGCGCTGGTCTTCACGCTCGATGGTGTGCCGCTGATTTACAACGGCATGGAAGCCGGCGATGATGCCGCCTCCGATGGCGAGGCGCTTTTCGATAAGCGGAACATCTCTTGGCACTCGAAGGAGCACCCCGAACTATTCGGTATCTATCATGACCTGATTCAACTTCGGCGTGATTACCCAGCGCTTCGCAACTCGCGCGTGGACTGGATTCGTAACTCGAGCCCAACCAAACTCGTCTCGTTTTTGCGCGCCGATGGTCGGGACCAAGTGTTGGTGTTGATTAACTTCTCCAACCAGCCGCTGACCGGCACTGTGGACCTGAAGAATATTGATGGTTTTGCCCCGGTGAAAATGTCGGGCCTCCCATGCTCCGATGGCAGCCCTTTGCCAGTCGTTCGCTTGAACGGTTTTGAGTGGCGCATCTATCATCGTTCGTCTACGGTAGCTTATGTCGTGGCTAGTCGTGCCCCGGACAAGAATTGAACATTTTGGAAAAAAAACTTCAGCGAGTTTGCACTTGTTTTTTGCTGATGTTCATCGGCAGCTTTTGCGCCTCCGCCTGTGCTCAACCATATAGTATCAATGGCAGTTACGACCCGGCATTCGGTGGCGCGATTGCCGTGCAAACAGATGCAACCGGCTTCGGCCTGAATGAATCGGAATTAGACGCTGCTTATGGCTTGATCGCCGACGGAAACCTCTACCTGTTCTTTTCCGGTAACCTTCAAAATAACGGCAATAACGTAAATATCTTCATTGCCGGTGCAGGTGGTCAAAGCACTTTGAACGCGGTGAGTTCGAACGATCTGGGGGCAAATAATTTATCGGTCATGAACGGTTCGCAATTCAGCCCGGGTTTTTTGGCCACTTACGCATTTAACATCAACAATGACGGCAATACGCTGACCATCAGTCAATATGACCTGCTGAACAATACTTCTGTCCATACGCTCGGAACCCTGACGATAAGTGCCAACATTGTGGCCAATGGGATCGTGGACAATTCCGTTGTTGTTGGCTTTAACAATAATAACACCGAAAGCCAGGCTGCCGATGTTGGCACCGGTTCAACCGGCCTCGAGCTGGCTATCCCTCTGTCATTGCTCGGCAGTCCAACCGGCCCCATAAAGGTCTTGGCCGACATAAACGGTTCTGCTGAGGGATATTTATCAAACCAATTTTTCCCTGGTTTACCTGGTGACACAGGGAATTTAGGGGGTGGCGGCCCATACAGCGCCGTAAACGGTGACGGTTTTGATTTCAGTTCGACCCCCGGTGAATATTTGACCGTGCCGGTTTCGGCACTGCCGGTTCTCACCGTTAATGGTATCGCTGCTGATTATGGCACGACGCATGTCTTCGTGGACGAGGTGTCGAACGATGCCGTCCCGTTATCGATTCTGTTTTCGCCCAACGCATCAACCAACGTGATTGAAGCAGACGTTTTTTCGAATTTGAACCGCCGCGGCTATGCGAACGCTGATGCCAACGAGGACGGCGTCCCGGATGGCATCCTGCCTCCGGACGGCAACACCATCCCCACTGGTAACACCAACAATTATTATGAGGCTTATGCCATGGCACCAACCGGTACGCCGGGGCAGTATTCGCTGACACTCTACGCGCAAAAAACTGGCGTCTATCGACTGACCGCCCGTTATCGGGTGTCGGGCAATACGAACTGGAACTGGTATAGCACCAACGCTCCGTACACCACCGCCAACCGGCGCGATTTTTCAGTCGTCGTATCACCAAAACGGGCGATGAGTATGGTTCTTTATGAGTTGGCGGTGAACAATATCGGAGCTCAAGGCGACGACCAGGACGGCTCCCTGCGCAGCACGCTCACGGATCTCTATAACGGGCCCGGAGCACGCCCTTATAATTCAATTTCCAACCGTTTCAACCTGAGTTATGTGACCAATCTTGGCGTGAACTGGCTCTGGCTTGAGCCAATCCACCCAATTGGCGCCGTGAGCAGCATCAACAGTCCCTACTGCGTCAAAGATTACTTTCAAATTTCACCCTGGATGAGCAAGGCGAATTCGGAATCCGCCGGTATGACGGAATTTCAAGGCTTTGTCGCTGCCGCCAATGCCGCCGGCTTGAATGTGATGATTGATGAACCATTTGATCATACCGCCCACGATGTTGTGCTGGAAAACGAAGGTGTCACTGACTTTGGCGGGACGGGAAATCCCGGCCATTGGCAGCCGACCGATTTAATCCCGGCCCGAGTCCCTGAACTCTTTTCGCCCAGTAATTCTTACTGCACTCGCGCGTCCAATTCAAATGACCTCGCGCTGGCACCCGACGAAGGAGAGATCACGAAATGGACTGACGTGATTGATGTTTTTCACGGGGTCTATGCCGCGAGGGTTTGCGAAAATCCTGAGGATAATAATAATTATTTGAGCGCTGATGACTGGTTTGATTATGGCACCAATTCGGGTAATTTCGATCATGTCACCCAAAACGTTTGGAAATACCAAGCCGACAGCCTGCTTTATTGGCTCACCCAAAGTGGATGCACCAATGCCACTCCCGCCAGCCAGACCGCCTCTTTGGGGATAGGCGGACTACGCGCAGATTTTGCCGAGGGTTTGCCGCCGCAGTGCTGGGAATACATCATCAACACGGTTCGGTGTCAGAAATGGGATTTTGTTTTCCTGGCTGAATCTCTTAGCGACAGCGAGCCAACCTATCGGTCAAGTCGCGATTTCGACGTCGTGAACGACAGTGTGCTTTACAACTTCCGCACCGCTACGGCTGCAACCGATTACGAGAACATTTTTAATTCAGAACAGGGTAGTTATGGCCAGTGTTTGATGTTGTGGAACGCTACGTCCCACGACGTGGGTTTCTTTTATACCGATCCATACCAGGCCCTGCTACGTTACATGATCGGTGGAACCATCTCTGGTGTCCCGCACATGCTGTATGGTCAGGACGTGGGCACCACATCCGGATTTGGCTTTAGTCTTTACACGACAAATGGCGCGGAACAAGTCCCTGATTTATTCGCTTTCAATTCCCTGCAGCCCGCTTATGCGGCAACCGTCGGCAATTTAAGGGTCGATCAACTCTATCCACTTTACTCGGCCGTGGGAATGGCCCGCCAGTCCAGCCCGGCATTGCAGAGTGCCGACCGCGTTTTCTTGAGCCCGACCGTATCGCAAACCAATATTTATGCGGTTGCCAAATTCATAACGACCAATGGTCTACCGAATTTCAGTGACGTCGTGTTCGCTTTTGTTAATCTTGACGTCACTAACGGTCATTCTGCAAATTTTAACGTCAATATCACAGCCAACGGCAGCAACCTTTTTGGCATCGAGTCAGACCGCTTATATAACGTAAAGAATATCGCCGCTTATCTGGGAATTGATCCCAACCGTCGCAATTATTGGCTATGGGGCACCAGCGGGATTGCCGGCAGCAATCTGTTGGCCAACGGTTTATCCGTTTCGCTGAATGCAGTGCCCGCCGACAGTGCTGGCTGGACGAATGCCCCTTACGAAGCGCAATATTTGAAACTTTACGATGTGACTCCGCCAGCCACTCTCGCCGCCCCCACGGCCACGAACTCCTACGTCCTCGGTAATAACGTGACCTTTAGTTGGCTGCCGCTCAACGATCCAATCGGCGGCGTATCCGGTTACCAGGTTACCGTTGGAACCTCCCCCGGCACTGCCGATGTCTTCAGCGGCATTGTTCAAGGGACAACTCTGACTGTGACCAATGTTTATGGTTCCACGCTTTATGCTGAAGTAAGCGCGGTAAACAATTCTGGCATTGAAGGTCCCTCGAGTGCGAGCAGCCGAGGTATTACTTTGGTCGATCCGGGTTGGGTTCCGGTTTTAAGCCTGCGAGGATCCAGCGTGTTGGTCTGGACGAGTCTTGCCGGGAAAACCTACCAGATCTGGTCTACCACCAACTTGCAAGTTCCATTTTCGCCTTTGGGTGTGCTCATTACCGCGGATGGGCCGACAACGCAAAGCACCAACGATTTGACTGATTCGGTGCGATTTTATCGGGTCCAACTATTTCCATGATACCGATTGGCCGCGGCCATCACGAGTCCTGCCAGACCCTTGTGTGGGAGATTCACAGCCAGACCCGTGGCCAGTTGCCATTGAATCTGAGAACCTCCAACTGGGCGCTTGCGTTCATCTCGAATCATCTGATATTGTCTCCTTCCGATGTCACCGCCGTTGGATTAGGTTGTCTTAATCCTGCGACCCCTGAGGGGTGATCTCGGGCAGGTTAGCCTGTGTGAAATGATTAATTTTCGGTGGCCGATGTGGCGGAATTGGCAGACGCGCTAGACTCAAAATCTAGTATCCGTGAGGATGTGTGGGTTCGACCCCCTCCGTCGGCACCACCTTGCAAACTAATGGCCTTCAAAGACTTTCCTGCACAAACGCAAGGAATCGAATTGCTCCAGCGCTCGCTCGCCCGGGGTCGGCTTGGCCATGCTTACCTGTTTTCCGGCGACCAGCTCGAAGAACTGGAATTGATCGCTCGTACCCTGGCCAAGACCTTGAATTGTCAGAATCCAGTCATGCTCTCCGGCTCGGCCAATGATTGTTGCGACCAATGCCCCAGCTGCCTTAAGATTGAGAACGGTACCCACGCCGATATTCATTGGGCGCGGCCCGAATCCAAATCGCGTATCATCACCGTCGAACAAACGCGCGAACTAATGCGCGAAGTCCAGCTCAAGCCCGCCGAGGCCACTTATAAAGTCGCAGTGATCTGTGGCGCTGACCGCTTGAATGTGCAGGCCGCCAATGCTTTTCTGAAAACGCTTGAAGAGCCGCCGCCCAATTCCGTTCTGATTTTGTTGTCCACCGAGCCGTCGCGGATTTTAGAGACCATTTTGTCGCGCTGTCTGCGCTTGAATTTTTTCGGCGATGGCAAGCGCGAACTCGATTCTGCCGTGATGCTATGGCTCGAAAAATTTGGTGCTCTTGCGGCCGCGGAACAAAAAAGTTTGCTCGGCCGTTATCGTCTGCTGGATGTTGTGCTCCAGAAACTGGGCGAAATCCGCTCGCATGTGGATGAACGCTTGACCGCTCGTTCGCCACTCGAAAGATACGACGATGTGGAGAAGGATTTGCGCGACAAATGGGAAGATGAATTAACCGCCGCCATCGAGGCCGAGTATCGCCGTCGCCGCGCCGAATTGCTGCTGCTCGTGCAATTCTGGCTGCGCGATGTCTGGCTCCATACCCTTTCCGCAGGCGAAGATTTGCTCCGGTTCCCGCGTGTCGCCGGGGCCGGACTGGTGGCACGTCGGATTTCGCCACTCCAGGCCCGTGAGAATTTGCAGACGATGGAACAAACTCAGCGGCTGTTGCACACGAATGTTCAGGAGGCGCTCGCCCTCGAAGTGAGTCTGTTGAAATTGCATTTCTAATTTTGCTGTCCGCGCGTAAAATCCGCGCAATGAAGTCTGCAAAAGCTGCCTTTTCCGGCGAATTTTACTTCGCCCTGGCCTTTGGGCTTTTTTTGGGCCTCACGATTTTGAAATTCGGCAATCCGGTTATCCTCGATAACAATGTTTCGACCCCAGCGTCACTCACAGATTTTTGGAATGATCCGTGGCCCCCTCACTGGGCCAATTGGATTTTCCTTCCGCTGACCTTCGTGGGCGCGGTGCTGGTTTTCACGGAAAAACGCTTTCGCAGCATCTTACTAATGCCGCGAATCAAATGGCTCTGGCTTCTGCCGCTGGTCTGGTTTGGGTGGCAGCTCATTTCCGCGACCAAAACCGTTGATGCTGATTTGACTGCGGCAACCCTCTGGCAGTTTTTCGGATGCGTTGCCGCTTATTTTCTGGGGATGCTCTTATTCGCCGATAAGCGCGCGCTTAACTTGTTGTTGATTGGGACTTTGCTGGCATTTACTTACTGTCTTGTTCGCGCCGTCGTTCAGAAACGTTATGAATACCCGCAAAATCATCAAATGTTGGTGGAAGGTGAACGTTCCGGCTGGACGAATTTTCCTCCGCCAACGATCATTGAAATGAAGCGCGAGAACATCATCATTAATACCAATGGGATGGACATGGCGAACCCGGTCGTTCTCTCCAAATTCGCCAAAGCTCGCGTCAACGGCACGCTTGTTTATCCGAATGCCTTGGCGGGGCTTATTTTATTGCTGTTGCCGGTTTCGTTGGTCCTCGCTTTCCAGTCCAACGACAAATTGAAGCCGTTTATCCGCCTGTCCGTGATCATGATGACCGTTTTTCTTGGCTCGGCGGCATTCTCCTGGACTGGCTCAAAGCTGGGCTGGCTGCTCGGTATTGCCGTGGCATCCATGTTCCTGCTTCACCTGGATTGGCCCGCGAAATTCAAGATCCTCGTTGTGGCGGCGATCTTGATTCTCGGCATGGGGGTTTTCGCGGTTCGCTTTCACAATTACTTTGAGGCCGGAGCCACCAGCGTCGGGGCCCGGTTCGATTATTGGCGGGCTGCCTTCCAAACCTCCGTCCAAAATCCCGTCTTTGGCAGTGGGCCGGGAACTTTCCAGCGGCCTTACGCCCGTATAAAATCGCCGGATGCCGAGATGGCGCGGTTGGCTCATAATGATTATCTAGAACAGTTCTCCGACTCAGGATTCGTAGGTGGTCTGGCCTATGTGGCTTGGATAAGTTTGGCTGTGGCGATCGTTGGTAAAAAACTTTGGCGAAGCCAGGATCATTTTGCCTTCGCCATCTTTGCCGGGTTGGTGGCTTGGTTCACACAGGGATTTGGCGAATTCAGCCTTTATGTGCCCGCCCTGGCCTGGATAGCTTTTACGTTATTGGGAAGCATGGTCGGGCTCAAAATAATTGAATTCGACAAAAAAGCCCCTCTTAAATAAGCTTGCTGTGATGAAGGTGCTGTTTTTGAACGGTCCGAACTTGAACCTCCTTGGTACGCGTGAACCGGAAGTTTATGGTCGGACAACTTTGGCGGACATTGAGGCCATAGTTCGCCATCGCGCTTCCGAGTTGAGGACTGAAATCGATTTTCGCCAGTCGAATCTGGAGGGTGAACTGGTTGGCTGGATTCAGGAAGCTAAAGCTGGCTTCGATGTCATCGTCATCAACGCCGCGGCTTACACTCATACCAGTATTGCATTGCGCGATGCCATCTCTGCTGTTGGTGTTCCTACGATCGAAATTCATTTGTCGAATGTTCATGCGCGGGAAGAATTCCGTCACAAGTCGCTGATCGCTCCCGTCTGTCGGGGACAAATCTGTGGCTTTGGCGAAGAATCCTATATTCTCGGCTTGGAAGCGGCCGTTTACGTTAACGTAGTAAATAAATAGGCAAATGTGGCCAATTTATTGCGGATAACTATTTCAAATTACAACTTGACGCCGCCGTTTGTTGTTAATAAGATTTCACATCAATTTAACCTGATTCAGGCTGGGTGCTAAAACGGCCCATTGAGATTTGGTTAATTTGAGGCAGATTCGCCGGAAATTTAAATTTCTTTAACGAAAACGTACAGTGGACCTAAAAGATATCAAAGCCATCATTGATTTGATGAAGAAAAACTCCATTACGGAGTTTGAGCTCGAGCAGCAGGATTCCAAACTCCGTTTGAAACGTGGCTTAAACGGCGGCTCGCCTGCCGTACAGGATCCTGACTCTACTCCGGCAGTGTCACTCCCTTTGCCGGTGTCGGCAGTCATTCCGGCTGCCGCCGTTCCTGTGCTAAATACAGGAGAAATCGACATCAAATCTCCGATGATCGGAACTTTTTATCGTTCACCCTCGCCAGAGTCAGCGTCCTATGTTGAAGTTGGCTCGGAGGTCAACGTCGACACCGTCGTTTCAATCATTGAAGCAATGAAGGTAATGAATGAAATCAAGGCCGAGGTCAAAGGTGTAATTACCCAAATCCTGGTTGAGAACGGCAAGCCGGTCGAATTCGGCCAGCCGTTGTTCAAAGTCCGCCCGCTTTAAGGCGGTTTTTAGGCGAATTTCATCATGTTTGAAAAAGTCCTGGTTGCCAATCGCGGAGAAATTGCCGTCCGCATCATTCGTGCCTGCAAAGAGCTGAATATCCGCACAGTAGCGGTGTATTCGGAGGTGGACGCCAATTCGATGCACGTCCAGATGGCTGATGAGGCCATTTGCATCGGCAAAGCCGCCTCATCGGAAAGCTATTTGCGAATTGATCGCATCATCAGCGCGGCGGAAATCGCCGATGTGGATGCGATCCATCCCGGTTACGGATTCTTATCCGAAAACGCCCACTTCGCGGAAGTTTGCGAAAGCTGTAACATCCGTTTCATCGGGCCTCAGCCACGCGCCATGAATGCTCTGTCAGATAAGGCAGTCAGCCGCGCGCTGGCCAAGAGAGCAGGCGTGGAAACACCCCCCGGTTCCGAAGGAATCGTTGAAAAGGAACAGGATGCGCTCGCAGTAGCCAAACGGATTGGTTATCCAGTAATGATAAAGGCGGTTGCGGGCGGCGGTGGGCGGGGAATGCGCATCGCCCACAACGATATTTCCCTTGTAAAAGGTTATCATACGGCGCGTACGGAGGCTGAAAAGGCGTTCGGAAATTCCGGCGTTTATATCGAAAAATATATCGAGAATCCGCATCACATCGAGATTCAAATCCTCGGCGACAACAAAGGCAAGATCATCCATCTCGGGGAGCGCGACTGCTCCGTTCAGCGGCGCAATCAAAAACTGATCGAAGAATCACCGTCCCCATTGCTCGAACACAAATTTAAGAAGCTGCGCGATAAAATCGGCAAGGCTGCCGTGAGGATTGCGGAGGCGGCACGGTATACCAACGCCGGTACCGTGGAGTTCATCGTTGACGATAATGGCAATTATTATTTTCTCGAGGTCAATAAGCGAATTCAGGTCGAGCATCCTGTAACGGAAGAAGTTACTGGAATTGACTTGGTGCGGGCTCAGATCGAAATTGCCATGGGCGAACCACTGAAGTTCTCCCAAGGCGATATCGAAATGAAGGGGCATGCCATCGAGTGCCGCATCAACGCAGAAGATCCCTTCGACGATTTCCGCCCCAGCCCTGGGCGAATTGAAATGTATTACCAGCCAGGTGGACGAGGCGTGCGCATGGAAACCCATGCTTACGCCGGTTATACTATCCCGCCCACTTACGACTCGATGATCGGCAAGCTCATCGTTACCGGCAAAGATCGACGCGAGGCGATTGACCGCATGAATCGCGCTCTGAATGAATTCCTTATCACCGGTGTGAAGACCACGATTTCATTTGAGCAGGCAATCATGCAGGACCCGAATTTCCGGCGCGGGGTTTATTCCACAAATTTCGTCGAGCAATTGCTCGGCGGTGCGCGCCGGGAATTAATCGAGGAAAAAGCCTGATGAAGGGCTCCCGAGCCAAGGTAGCGGCTGGTTTCTCCTTGATTTTCCCCTTGATTTTAAATCATCGCTTGACCTTTGGGGTGGTAGTGTTTTAACTGTGCGCGTTAGGCACATTCATGCTTGAGCAATTCAAAAGCCTGTTCTCCAACGATATTGGAATAGATTTGGGTACGGCAAATTCCCTTGTCTATGTGCGGGATCGTGGAATCGTCCTGCGCGAACCTTCGGTTGTAGCCATTCAGGCCGGCACCACAAACGTGCTGGCAGTCGGTGACGAGGCAAAACGAATGCTGGGACGTACGCCCGGCAACATCGTGGCTATCCGCCCGATGAAAGACGGCGTGATCGCCGACTTCGAAATCACCGAGGCGATGTTACGCCACTTCATCCAAAAGGTTCACCACAGAAAACTAATTGCGCCACGAGTCGTGGTCGCGGTGCCATCAGGCATCACGGAAGTTGAAAAACGGGCAGTCAAAGATTCCGCCACCCACGCCGGAGCGCGTGAGGTGTATTTGATCGAGCAACCCATGGCTTCGGCCATTGGCGTCGGTCTGCCGGTGCATGAACCGGCGGGCAACATGATCGTGGACATTGGCGGCGGGACTTGCGAGATCGCAATCATTTCCCTCGCCGGTATCGTCTTCAGCCGCAGCCTGAGGGTCGGTGGTGACGAATTGGATACCACGATCATTGCGCATATGAAGCGTGCTTATAACATGATGATAGGTGAACGCACCGCTGAAGAAATCAAGATTCGCATCGGCTCGGCTTTTCCGCTGGAACAGGAATTAACGATGGACGTCAAGGGCCGTGATTTGAGCACGGGATTGCCCAAGACCCTCACAATTCGTTCCGAGGAAATCCGCGAAGCTTTGCAGGAACCGCTTTCGAGCATTCTCGAATCCATCCGCATCACTCTCGAACGTTGCCCTCCTGAACTCGCCTCCGATCTTGTCGATCGCGGCTTGGTCATGGCCGGCGGCGGTTCGCTGATACGCGGCATTGACCGGCTCGTCGCCGGAGAAACCGGCCTGCCAGTGCATCTCGCTGAAGATCCGATGAGCGCCGTGGCGGAAGGTACCGGCCGTGTTTTGCAGGAAATCGAATTCCTCAAACGCGTCGCGACCAACGCCAAATACTGATTCTTCCTCGCGTCCACCTGCACGCGGCTGAAAAAGCCGCAGCGGCAGGATGTTCAAACGAAAAAATTATCTCGCGCTCGGCGCGGTGGTCTTGGTGGCAGTGCTGGTAATGAGCCTGCCGGCCAGCGCTACCTCCCGCTTCAAATTGGTCATCAGCAGTTGGTTTTTGCCCCTTTTTGGCCTCGCCAACGCCGCCCAGCAACTGCCCGCTGACCTCGCCGACAGCGCCTTGCCACGCCGCGAGTTGCTTCGTCAGATTAATTCTCTCCGGCTTGAAAATGAGCAGCTTAAGACACAACAACTCCAAGCCCTGGCCACTGCTCGGGAAAATGATCAATTGCGTGACCTGTTGGGCTGGGAAAAACAAGTCCCCTGGAAATTGAAACTCGCCAAGGTTGTGATGCGCGACCCGGCAAATTGGTGGCGCTCCGTGGAGATTGACCTGGGCTCACGCGATGGCTTGCGCGTGAACCTGCCTGTGCTGACTGCCGATGGCTTGGTCGGGCGTATTTCTTCCGTTCGTTTGACCAGTTCGCAGGTGGTCTTGATCGGCGATCCCAATTGCCGGGTATCCGCGCTTGTCGAAAATAGCGCTCATGACATCGGGGTCCTGAACGCGAGTGACAAGCTTGACCCGTCGCTGGTGGATTTGAGCTACCTCACCATTGGAGCAAACCTGCAACCAGGCCAGAACGTCATCACGAGTGGATTGGGCGGAATTTTCCCCAAAGGCATTCCGATCGGGAAGGTCATGGACGCTCAGGCCGTCGAGTTCGGTCTCGCCGCGGACGCGCGCGTGAAACTCAACGCCAATCCCGGCGAACTTGAAGAAGTGTGGGTTTTGTTTCCCTGAAAACACGACGTGAAATAATGAATCTATTCCAATCCATTTTGATTCTGGCCTTCGCATTTCTCGCGGTGTTCGCGGAGACGGTCTTTTCCGCGCCGCGAAATTTGTTGGGTGCGCAGATTGATCTGCTACCCGCCCTCATGGTTTTCACCGCCTTGAGCAGTGATTTGCTGACTGTCTGTTTGCTCGCCGTCCTGGGTGGGTTGGGGTTTGATTCGCTGTCCGAGAATCCTCTTGGCGTGACCATCTTGCCGCTGATGTTGGTCGGCTTCCCCATTTATCTGCGGCGCGATTTGATTTTGCGCGCCTCGCCGTTCGCACAATTGGTCCTGGGCACTGCTGCCAGTGCGATCGCGCCCGTGCTGGTTATTATGTTGTTGTTGAACGGCGGAAAACAGCCCCTCATTGGTTGGGCCTCAATCTGGCAATTGCTGGTAATGACCGTTGGCGGCGCATTGGCCACGCCCGTCATTTTTGCGCTGTTCGCTTGGTGCGATCGCGCGCTGGGCTATCAACCCCGCAGTGAAACCAGCTTTCGCTCAGACCGCGAAATCCTCCGTAGCAGAAACAAAATGTGACAATGAGATGTTGCCGAAGCAGCGCTTGAAATTAGAACAGCCAATGAAGACAGAATTAGTGAAATTGCACGAATTAAGATGCTCGTTGGGAAACCTGCCGTTTAATTCTGAGAATTTGGTTAATTCCATCTTTTCCCAGGTGCTTCAGTGGCAAAAATAAAATGCTATTCGTTGACGAACTGAAGAAGAATGATCCGCAGCTTCGCCTGGTCGCGTTGATGCTGGCGGCTGGCTTTTTCATTTTGCTGGGCGGACTTTGGTGGGTGCAGGTCGTTTCCGCACACAAATACCAGTCGAACCAGGAAACGCAGGCGTATCGCACAATCCGCATTCCCGCTGTGCGCGGAAAAATCCTGGACCGCGAGGGGCGCGTGCTGGCGGAAAACCGCCCGCGCTACAATTTATGCCTCTATTTCGATGATTTGGGCGACCAGTACAAAACCGAATACGATCATCTGCGCCCCGTCAAGTTGGTGGCCAAACGCCCGCCCTTTTGGAAATTCTGGAGCCATTCCCCAACCGTCGAACCACAGCATGTGCGTTTGACCGCGGCGCAGATGGACGCCCTCACTTTGCAGGCGCGTTACAATGTCGTGGACCGCATTGTCAACCGTGTCGGACAACAACTCGGCCAGCCTCTTGCGCTCGACCCTAAAAAGTTCATGCGCGGTTACGAACAGGAGCGCGCCATGCCTTTTATCATCCTCCCGGACCTGAACGAGGCGCAAATCGCAGCGTTTGAGGAGAATTATCAGAAAGACCAGGGCGTGGATTTGCAATTGCAATCGATCAGGTATTATCCGCTCAACACCACCGCCGCGCATTTGCTGGGCGAAATGCAATTGGATGTCAGTTCCATCAACGGCGAGGATTCATTTTTCAATTACCGCCTGCCGGATTATCGAGGGGTTACCGGTGTTGAGTCCATTTACGACGCCGAATTGCACGGCCACGCGGGCATCGAATCGGTTCAGGTAAACAGCGAAGGTTATCGCCATTCGGAAGACATCGGCAGCCAGCCGGAACCCGGGCAAAACCTCGTGTTGACGATGGATCTCGATATCCAGCGTGCGGCCGAGGCATCGATCCTCGCTCACCAGGGACCCGAGGCTCATGCGGCGGCGGTGGTGATGGACGTCCGCACCGGCGACATTCTCGCCTTGGTTTCATCGCCGCCATTTGATCCGAATGATTTTGCGCAAGGCATTACCCCCGAAAAATACCAACAGCTCCAGCAGCTTACTGCTGAGAAAAATCGTGCGACGATTGAAAATTATGCCCCCGGTTCCATTTTTAAAACTGTCGTTGCGCTCGCGGCGCTGGAAAACGGGCTGAACCCGAACGAGACTTACTATGTGCAGCCAAATCCGGAACGGCCGGACAAAGGTTGTATTTACATCGGTCGCCGGAAAATCGAGGATACCGCGCCGCCGGGTGTTTATGATTTTCAAAAGGCGTTCATCCACTCCAGCAACTCCTATTTCATCACCAACGGCCTGCGCGCGGGAGTGGAAAATATCGTCCGCATGGGGGAGAAATTTCATCTTGGCGAGCGCACGGGGCTCTTTCCGAATCAGGAAGTGCATGGTGATTTTCCAACATTGGAACAAGTCACTTCCCCCGATTGGCGCGCGGGTGACACTGCAAACCTTTGCATCGGCCAGGGTGACATTGCCGTGACACCGATTCAAATGACCGTGCTCATTTCGGCAATCGCAAACGGCGGGACAGTATTGTGGCCGCGCGTTGTTGAGCGTTTGGAATCGCAGGACGAGACCGACACTGAACCAGCCAAACAATTCCCCGCTGGCCTTGTGCGTGATTACTTGAATGTTCATCCACGCAATTTGCAAATCGTCCGCCGGGCGATGCTGGAGGATGTGGAAAATAATGAGGGTTCCGGTACCAAGGCCGCCGTCGAAGGCTTGCAGATTTGCGGCAAGACCGGCACTGCGCAAGTGCAGGATGAACGCAACCACACCATTGGCCACAATTATTGGTTCGCGTCGTTCGCGCCTTACAGCGATCCGAAATATGCGGTTGTGGTGATGGTGGAATCAACCGTGGAAAGCGGCTCCGGGGGTGGTGTTTGCGGGCCGATTGCGCACGACATCTACGAAGAAATTTTGAACAAAGAAAACCCCAACCGCGCCAAAGTTTTGGTGAAAAAATGAAGACAGAATTTGCAGGATTGGATCTCGGCTTTTCGAACAACGATTTTAAGTCGGTTGGTTTTTTAATTCCGTCATCAACGCCGCAACCCGGCGTTCTGCCGGCTGGGAAAATTTGCGGTAATGAATGAACTGAACCTTAACGAACGTCAGAACCAGCTCGACCGGTTGCAATTGGTCGCGCTGGGAGGGCTGATGTTTATTGGCACGATGTTCGTTTATAGCGCCACCGTGACAAATGCGTCGACGGTGGGTTCGCCCTGGTTCGACCAAACCTGGTTTCGGCAGATCATCTGGTATGCGCTCGGTCTCGGCGGGGCGGCCGCGATTTGCGTGGTGGACTATCACACCCTGGCGCGCTGGTCGTTCGTGATTTATTGGGCAATGATTATTTGCCTCATCGCAGTCTTGATTCCGTTCATCGGCAAAACCCATGGCTGGGGCGCGCGCCGCTGGATTGACCTGCCCTTTTTCCAGTTTCAACCAAGCGAGTTTGCGAAGCTGGCGTTCATTCTTGCAGCGGCCAATTTTTTGAGCCGCCCGCCGGAAGAGCTGCGCCAGATGGCTGTTTTTTGGAAAGGCATGGGCATGATGTTGCTGCCGTTTGCGCTGATCCTGAAGGAACCGGATTTGGGTTCCGCCCTGGTCTTGCTTCCAACGGGCGTGGTGATGATGCTCGTGGCCGGCACGCCCAAAAGATACCTGTTGCAGCTCGGAGCCATCGTCGGAACCCTGGGCCTGCTGTTCCTTGCCGATGTCTTATTCGCGCCGCGCGCCTTGCAAATCAAAATGCAGGATTACCAGCGCCAGCGGCTGCTGGTCTATTTCGGCGTGGACTTTGCCTCCAAAGACGCCTCTCCGGAGGAAAGGGCCAAGGCCCAGCGCCTGCGGGCTGATAAATCCTACCAGGTCACCCAGGCCCTGATTTCGGTTGGTTCCGGCGGCCTGCTGGGCAAGGGGTGGTGTAATGGCGACCAGACCAGGCTCGGTTATTTGCCGGCCGGGGCAGCCCATAATGATTTCATTTTCTCCGTGATCGCCGAGGAGGAAGGATTCGTCGGCAGCGTGGTGGTGCTGACGCTGTATGCGGTGATTCTCTTCACAGGGTTGAGAATCGCCGGCCAGGCGCGCGATCGCTTGGGCAAACTAATGGCCGTGGGGGTGGTCACCCTCATCTTTAGCCATGTTTTCGTGAATATCGGCATGAACATTCGCATCGTCCCGGTAACGGGCATACCGCTGCCGCTGTTAAGTTACGGCGGGTCTTCAGTGCTATGCTCGTTGATCGCGCTGGGCCTGATGCAAAACATCCACATCCATCGAAGAGGATACTAACTATGAACAACAACAACTTTTCACGGCGTCGCCGTGGGATGCGTTTCAAGCCCAAAGGTGGCTTGAGCCCGAATCCGCAGAAGACCGACCGCGATGCTACTCAGGCGCGCGCGGAAGTGGTCACGGAACAGGGCGGCGCAGAGCGCGTTTTTGAAAAACGCCATAATCAGGAAATCGATCGCGCGGAGAATATCGCCGCCGGCCTGCCGCCCGAAGGCAAACCGGAAATCGCCGCCGTCGAAAGCGTGGTGCCACCGGTTGCAAAGGAAGCCGCCGCCGTTGTGCCGGTCATCGAGGACAAATTTCAGCCTGTAAGAATCCCCGAACCTCCGAAGGGTTTGATTGACACGCTCAAATTCGCGGCGACAAACCTCGTCAAAAAAGTCCAGCGGCTCATTCGCCCGGAGAAAAAAGTCCACAAAGAAGTCATCATTAACGCCGAAACGCTCGAAACCCGCGTGGCCGTGACCGAAGATGGCAAACTTGAGGAATTCAACATCGAACGGACGACCGAGGAACGCCTCGTCGGCAGCATTTTTAAGGGCCGCGTCCGCAATCTGGAAGACGGCTTGAAAGCCGCGTTTGTCGACATCGGGTTCGAGAAGAACGCCTTCCTCCATTATTGGGACATTGTGCCCAACCAATTCGACAGCGGCGTCGAAATCGTCGAGCGCGAGGGCCGCAAGCGCGACAAGCCGAAGATCACGCAGAAGGATATTCCACGTCTCTATCCGCCGGGCACGGATATCATCGTGCAGGTCACCAAAGGGCCCATCGGTACGAAAGGGCCGCGTGTCACCACCAACATTGTTCTGCCCGGACGCTTCCTCGTGTTGCTGCCGAACTCCGACCAGTCGGGCATTTCACGCAAAATTGAAGACCAGGAAGAACGCAAGCGCCTGAAAAAAATCCTGCGCGAACTGCATATCCCCGACGGCATGGGCGTCATCATGCGCACCGCCGGCGAAGGTCAGCAATTGCGTTATTTTGTGCGCGACCTCGCATTGCTGCTCGAAGAATGGAATGGTGTGCAGGAAAAAATCAAGAAACAGCCGATGGCCACTTGCGTCTTTCAGGAGCCGGATTTGATCGAACGCACCGTGCGCGATTTTCTTACTGAAGACGTCGAACGCATCGTCGTGGACAGCCAGAAGGCATACGACTGCATGCGCGACATGATCTCAAAAATCTCCAAGCGTTCGGCCAGCAAGATCAAGTTGTACACCGAGGCGCAGCCTGTGTTTGACCGGTTCAATGTCAGCAAGCAATTGGAGAACACCTTCTCCCGGCAGGTCCATTTGCGGAGCGGTGGTTACATCGTCATTGACGAAACCGAGGCGCTGGTGGCGATTGACGTGAACACCGGTCGGCACAAAGGCGGCAAAGACCAGGAAGCGCTCATCCTCAAGGTGAACCTGGAAGCTGCGGAAGAAATCTGCCGCCAGTTGCGCCTGCGCAACATGGGCGGTCTCATCGTGCTCGACTTCATTGACATGAAATCCGGCCGTGACCGCCAACAGGTACATACACGGATGCGCGATGGGCTGCGCCGTGACAAGGCCAAGACGCATATCCTTCCCATCTCGCAGCTCGGCCTGATGGAAATGACCCGCCAACGGCATAGTGAAAGCGTTCGGGCCGCCGTGTATGACGATTGTCCTTATTGTAAAGGCCGCGGCAAAGTGAAGAGCGCCATCACGATGAGCGTCGAAATCCAGCGCAAGCTCCAGGAAATCCTGAAAAAACGCACGCGCGATGAATCGGATTTCCAACTGCGCATCGTCGTCAATCCGACCGTGCTGGATCGTTTGCGCACCGAGGACGAGAAACATCTCATCGAGATGGAAAAACGTTATTTTGGCAAGCTCTCATTCCGCGCCGATACCGGAATGCACGCCGAACAATTCAAAATCGTCAACGTCACCAACGGCGAAGAACTCGCCAGTGTTGGCTGTTAAATGGCCACGGGACTTGGTCCCGCCCTGATTAAATCCATAACGCCTCGCCGGAAACTGCGGGGCGTTTTTTTGTGTGTGGACTTCGGGCGAAATCGGCCGGTCAGACTATTGCGGGGCGGGCAAATAAATGATGCGTGTGGGCTGCGTCGGCAGATACGCATTTCGCGCCGGAATTTCCAGGCGATTGAACGCTCGATAATTCTTGATCGCACCAACGTGGCCGATCTTGACCGAGTTGCGCACGACGCCGTGACCGTTTTTATTCCAATCGCTGAAATGCGCCTGGCCATAGCCAATGCTGTTGCTCGAAAGGTTTGAGGAAAAATAACGCAAGCCGATGATCCGGTTCTGATCGTCGCGCAACCAGCCCATGAAAATCACTGAATGTCCCCCCGCGGGCGTGGTGCTGTAACTCAAAAAATCTCCCGGACGCGCGTCTTCAAAATTGGTCACCGCATTGCCGAGCCCGTAACTGACGATGGCGCGCTGCTCGGAATCGCCAGGGCCTTCGATATACCAGAGTTGTAAAGCGTTGAAGAGGTCGTTGAACGTCATGCCGTTGAAGTCATCTGGGTCGAGTCCATTTTGAATGTTGCGCAGCTTCATCGCGCGCACAAAGACCTCAAAGGTGTAGCCGCAACAGTAACTCACGCGCGAACCGTCGGGATACGACTTGGCCACGACCAATCCGTGGTACCACAGGTCTTCCGTCACCCCGTTGTAGATGTCGTATTCACGCGGAGTCCAACTGCAATGATATTGGTAGGTGCCGTCCGTCGGGTAAGCGGATATGACCTTCAATACAAAAGGATTGAGCGAGCCTTCCTCGTCGTTGGTAACCATATCCTCCCGCGCGTAAGCCGCGGCGAGTGCTTTGTCCACCGGGGAAAATCCGCGATCATCCACCGGATATACGCGGGGCGTGTAAGTGTAACGGCGCAATGAGGGGTTTTTTTCCCGCGGCGGAATGGAGTTTGTCGGGGCTGCATTGACGATGGGAGCCGTCGTCGCCTCCGTGGAATTGCTAACAGACGGATGCGTGCATCCAGTCGCAATGAAAACGGCGATTGCCAAAAATGAAAATACGAGTCCCTGCATGCGCATTTTGATCGCTCTCATAAACCTTGTTATAAAAGAATGGTAATCCGGAACGATTCAATTGCAACCCCGGCTTACCGCGCCTTGGCTCGCCTATTTACTCCACGCTCAGGAGCCTTGCCGAGCGCATTTCGCCACCAAACTTCAACTGCAGGTTTTCGCCCGCTTTTTTGCCGGCAAGTTGTTCTCCCAATGGCGACTGCGGGGTGATGACCAGAATCTCGTTTTTGTCATGTACCACTTCCGTGCCGCCTGCCCGTGGGCCTATGAAATAAAAAGATTTGTCCCCACCCGTTTCCAGTTCCACCAAGGCCCCGATGCCGACCGGTTCATCGGTCGTGAACGGGCGCGCGCTGAGCTTTTGAAAATCGGAGATGGCCGCTTCGAGTTCAGCCGCCTGCTTGGATTGGCCGCGCGCGAGGTAGGAAGCTTCAAGGCCGCGCGTATCGTATTTGCTTTCCGCCTTGCTCTGTTCGTGCGTCGCTTCGGTGCGCGACGCGTGCGCAGCGCGAAAATACACTTCCAATTCACTGGACAGCTTGATCACGATTTTTTTTATGATGGCGCGTTTGTTCATGCGGATCGAAAATTCTGTCACAGACTCACAGAAAAACCAGGGGTTTTGAAAGGAGAATCACCGTTTCGTGAATAATTGTAATCTATTCAAATTAATCGACAATGGATTGTTGATAAGCCAAACCTGCGCAGCATCTGATTCATGAATATTTCGCTAAAATCGGCTTCAATTCCGACACTGTTTTCTTCGGCCATAACTTTTTGTCCGTCATTATGGCGTTTTTCAACGCATCATGACACGGCCAATTCGGTTCCGCAGGAACTTGCGGGATGACCTGGGCCACGATCGCCTTCGCCGTGGCGGCATTTTTCAGCAGATTGGCGATGACCATCTCCACCGTCACATGTGCCTCGTCCACTTTCCAGCAATCGTAATCCGTGATCATCGCCATCGTGGCGTAGGCAATCTCGGCTTCGCGTGCGCATCGGGCCTCGCCCAGATTGGTCATGCCGATGACATCGTACCCGAGTTTATGGTTGGTGAGCGACTCGGCGCGGGTGCTGAAAGCCGGGCCTTCCATGTTCACATACGTGCCGCCGTCATGGACTTTGGCCCCCAGGCTGCGCGCCGTTTTTAGGATGATACGCCGCAACTCTTCGCAAACCGGGTCGGCAAAGGCAATGTGGGCGACGATTCCACGTCCAAAGAAGGTATGCTCAAAATCGCGTTTTGTGCGATCGAGAAATTGGTCGGGCAACACAATGTCACATGGACGATACTGTTTTTGGAGCGAGCCCACCGCACTGACACTCATGATCCAGGCAACCCCCATTTTTTTCATCGCCCAGATATTCGCGCGGTGATTCAGTTCGCTGGGCAGGATGCGGTGGCCGCGTGCGTGCCGCGGGAGAAAAACCACTTCGCGCCCGGCGAGCTCGCCGGTGAGCAGATCATCCGACGGCGGTCCGAACGGCGTTTTGACTTTAACCCATTTCTGACCGGTAAATCCTTCGATCGAATAAAGCCCGCTCCCGCCGATGATGCCGATCTTGTATTTTGACATGCCCGAATTCTTAACCGCGAATGGCCTGAATGACACGGAAAAAATCCGGCATCCGTTTACCTCATTTCTCCGCTGGCGTTTCAGTTAAAAAGGATTATTTTTATTCTCCGCATGGAACTGTTTTATAAAATACTCAAAACCGCCGTCCAAGGCGGGGCATCGGATGTTCACATCAAGATTGCCACCCCCGTTGTTTTCCGGATCAACCGGGAATTAATCTCCATCGATTGCCCGATTCCTTCCGAGCAATGGCTTAATGATATCGTTGATAAAATGACCCCGGTGCACATGAAGAAAAAACTGGAGGACGACCGGGAAGTGGATTTTTCGTATAATGTGCCGGAAGTCGGCCGGTTTCGTACGAATATCTTCCAACAGCGCGGCACCTGGGCGCTGGCCATGCGTTATGTGAAAAACCGCATCTCCAGTTTTGAGGAACTCGGCCTGCTCGAACAGATTAAGGGCCTCGCGGAATCGCCGCGCGGAATCGTGCTGGTCGCGGGTTCCACCGGTTCCGGCAAATCCACCACGCTGGCCGCCAT
The DNA here is from genome assembly GCA_050008355.1 of Verrucomicrobiota bacterium. Classification (GTDB taxonomy): domain Bacteria; phylum Verrucomicrobiota; class Verrucomicrobiia; order Limisphaerales; family UBA11358; genus UBA11358. Next base: position 35,000 of record JBEKMT010000002.1, on the reverse strand, counting down.
GGTCGAGCACATCAACAGTAATTACAAAAAGCACATCATCACGCTCGAAGACCCCATCGAATTCGTTTTTGAAGATAATCAATGCGTGATCGAACAACGCGAAGTCGGCCTCGACACGGCGAACTTTTATGTCGCGCTCAAGCACGTTTTGCGGCAGGACCCGGACATCATCATGCTGGGCGAAATGCGCGACGACGTAACCTTTACCGCGGCGATGAGCGCAGCCGACACCGGCCACTTGGTTTTTTCCACGCTGCACACCACCACGGCCGCGCAATCCGTCACGCGCATCCTGGATTTCTTCAAGGCCGATGAACGTGAACAGGTCCGCCGCCAGCTGGCCGGCACTTTGCGCGGTGTTATTTGCCAGCGCATGGTGCCGACTGTCGACGGCAAAATGACCCCGGCCATGGAAATCATGACCAACTCGCCCGTTGTGAGAAAAATGATCGAGGAAAACCGCCTCGATAAACTGACCGCCGCCGTTGAAACCGGCTCGGATGACGGCATGATCACCTTCAACCAGTGCCTCTTCAACCTCGTCAAGGCCGGGCGCGTCACGGAAAAAGAGGCGATGGCAAAAGCATCCAATCCGCAGGCCCTGGAGATGAATTTTAAAGGTATTTTCCTCAACGAAGGCGGAAGAATCGTCGGCTAATGTCGGGATCTCGCCGGTTAGTCGTTGTTTCTGGAACGATCGCTTCAGCAATATCACCGGCAAATGCACAGTTGACTTAAAACCGACTGCGACTATCGTTTTTGGTAAAAATATGCGGGTTTCAAAGAGGACGGACTATGCCCTGCGTGCCTTGTTCACGCTGGTGGATCACTTTGGTGGGGTGCCGATTCCCATTCGGGAGCTTGCCCGGCGCAACGATGCGCCGAAACGCTTTCTCGAACAGATCATGCTCGCCTTAAAATCCCAGGGCTGGGTGGATAGTTCTGCGGGCATTCGTGGCGGGTATTTTCTTGCCAAGAACCCTTCAAAAATCACTATGGGCGAGGTGGTTCGCCATTTTGACGGTATTTTGGCTCCGATCGACTGCGTTTCAGTAACGGGTTATGTCCGCTGCTCCCAGGAATCGGTCTGCCGTTTTCGCCGCGTCTTCTTCGACGCCCGAAATTATGTAGCAGATGTGATGGATCGAGCGACTTTGGCCGACGTGGCCAGAGGCCTCCCCTTGTCAAAACAGGAAGTCTCTGCTGGTTTCATCGGGGGCGAAGGGATCTAAAATAAATTAAAAAAACAGTTGACGCCGCAGACGGTTTGTAGAAAATAACGACATTGCAAGTCGTTTATTGGCGTGCGATAAATTGGCTGGGTTAACCCGGCCTTTATTTTAAATCTAAAAACGACCAATGGGGTCGCTATTGAATTCGGTCAGCCAAAAAATTGAAATGAGCTCAATCCAAATCAAATCGGCCACGGCGGAACCCAAGCCCGATTGGCTCGAACTAGTGGAGCGACAGGTCGCGTCACTGCGCTTCGGCGTGGTGCAAATCGTCATCCACGATTCTCACGTCAAGCAGATTGAAAAAACCGAGCGCTTTCGATTGGACAAGTTGCCCGGCCACGATATTTGAAATTTCAAAGTTAACCACTCGAATCGAAACCAAAACAAACATAAACGTCGAACGGAATAACCGTAAGCATATTATGAAAAACAAAACAAAACTCAAACAACTGACCGTTGCGACTATCGCAGGATTGCAATTCGCCTTACCGGCATTTGCCGCCGATACCAACGAACCAGTGGCTGACAATTCCGCCAACTCCAACTCCTCGCAGGCAGCAGAGATTGATGCCTTGAAACAGGAAGTGCAGGAACTCGCACAAAAAATCAACGCCCTCGAAAGCCAGCAGCAGGCGGCTGCCCAGCCTTCGGCGACCGAGCAGGACTTGGACCAGAAGGTCCGCGTTTTGGAGCGGGAACGGGAAAACGACAAGGAGGATGCGGCGGCTTTGGCCAAGACGCAGCCGAAAATATCCATGGGCCAGAATGGATTCAGTTTCAGTTCCGCGGACACAAATTTTGTCGCCACCCTGCACGGCATATTGCAGCTGGACAGCCGGACATTTTTCGGGAATTCCAAGCTGCCTGAAGGCACCGACGGCTTTTTGTTGCGCCGCGCCCGACCGATTTTCACCGGTACGGTCTTTCAAAATTTCGACTTCAACTTCACGCCGGATTTCGGCGGCAGCACAGTGCAAATCCAAGACGCCTACATAAATTACCACTACAACCCGTTGTTTCAACTTGAGGCCGGTAAGTTCAAATCGCCCGTCGGTCTTGAGCAATTGCAAACCGATTCATATATCTATTTTAATGAACGTTCCATCGCGAACGACCTGATTCCGAACCGTGATCTTGGTTGGGAATTGCACGGTGACGTGCTCGGCGGTGTCGTAAGTTACGCGGCGGGCCTGTTTGACGGCGCGCCGGATTATAACGGCACGACTTTTAACTCGTCTTTCGAGAACGGCAAAGCCTTTGCCGGACGCCTTTTCCTCCAGCCGTTTAAGACGACGACCATTACTCCTCTGCAAGGTTTGGGCGTGGGCGTGGGCGGCAGTTATGAAAACGATCATGACGGCGTGAACGGGCTGACCCCCGGATACACCACCGACGGTCAGCAGAAGTTTTTCACCTATGCCGCCAACGCGAGTGCAGATGGCACGCATTGGCGTATTTCTCCTCAGGGTTACTACTACTATGGCCCGTTCAGTTTTCTGGGTGAATACGCGGTCTCCGACCAGAAAATTCAGAACACCACAACCGTAAAAACATATGCTGTCCAGAATACAGCCTGGGAGATTAGCGGGGGATGGGTGTTGACGGGCGAAGACGCCAGCTACAACGGCGTCACACCGTTGCATCCGTTCAGCCTGATTGGCGGCGGTTGGGGTGCATGGCAAATAGTGGCGCGTTATGAAAACTTGGACGTGGATGACAATGTTTTCGCACAGGGACTGGCGAGCGCGGCAACTTCAGCATCCGGGGCGCATGCCTTCTCTGTCGGCTTGAACTGGTATCTCAACCGGAACATCCGCGTGGACGCCAGCGTATCGCACACTGATTTCGAGGGTGGCACCGGCACGGGCGCAACCGTGACCAAACAACCTGAAAATGTTCTGTTCACACGCGTACAACTGGCGTTTTGAACTCATCCCGATTAAACCAGATAAAACCATGAAATTTTTGATCTCTCTCGGCCTGGTGCTGGCACTGGCGCTCGAGGTCCAGGCAAAGGAAATTAAATTGCTCAATGTTTCCTACGACCCGACGCGCGAGCTGTACCAGGAGTACAACGTCGCGTTCGCCCAATACTGGAAGGCGAAAACCGGGGACGATGTCGTCGTCTCCCAGTCGCACGGAGGTTCGGGCAAGCAGGCTCAGTCCGTTATTAACGGCCTCGAAGCGGACGTCGTCACGCTCGCGTTGGCATATGATATCGACTCCATCTCGTCGCAGGCGAAATTGCTGCCGGCGGATTGGTCGGAAAAATTCCCGGACAAAAGCACGCCATACACCTCAACAATTGTGTTCCTGGTGCGGAAGGGAAATCCGAAGAATATCCAAAATTGGAATGATCTTGTGAAACCCGGCATCACCGTGGTGGTGCCGAATCCCAAGACTTCCGGCGGCGCGCGGTGGGCTTATCTCGCGGCTTACGCTTACGCCTTGGAGACATACCACCACGACGACGTCAAGGCGCGGGATTATATCAAGCACCTGTACCAGAATGTACCGGTGCTGGATTCCGGGGCGCGCGGCTCCACCGTGACCTTTGCGCAACGCGGGATCGGCGACGTCCTGCTCGCATGGGAAAATGAAGCACACCTTGCCCTCAAGGAATTTGGCAACGACAAATTCGACATCGTCACGCCGCCGCTGAGCATCCTGGCCGAACCGCCCGTCGCAGTCGTCACCAAAAATGCCAGGCGCCACGGCACAACCGAAGTGGCCAAGGCCTATCTCGATTATTTGTATACCGATGAAGGCCAGGAAATCGCGGCGAAGAATTTTTATCGTCCGCGCAACCAGGCTATTGCCGCGAAGTACGCCGCCAATTTCACCCAGTTGAAATTGGTCACCATCGACGAGGAATTCGGCGGCTGGACTAAGGCACAGGCCACGCATTTTGCCGACGGTGGTGTTTTTGACCAGATCTTCCAACCGCAAAACTAGTGTGCGGTACCTCCGAAGACGGCGGCGGCCTGACGGGTTATTCAGGCTGCCGCTCCTCTCCGGAAAAGATGAATAAACGCGAAACTGAAATCTAATTATGACCATCGCCGTAAACCCCGCAAAAGTCGCCGCCCTGTCACAGCGTCGCGAGCGCCGTTCCATTGCCGAGTTGCTGGCTCCCCTCGAAAAAATTGCCGCCAATTCGGCGAATCTCGTCGCCAACCACGATGCGCGTTTTGACGTGAGCGGTGAGAATTATGATTTGCCTCGTTATTTATTTGTCGGACCTCGCGGTGGTGACACACCGATTCGCATCGGCATTTTTGCCACCATCCACGGCGATGAACCCGAAGGCGCCCACGCCCTCATCCAATTTGTTAAACTGCTCGAGTCGAAACCGGAACTCGCCGCCGGTTACTATTTGTCGCTTTACCCGCTTTGCAATCCGACTGGTTACGAGGACGGTACCCGGTTTTCACGCACGGGCAGGGATCTGAACCGTGAGTTTTGGAAAAACTCCGGAGAACCGGAAGTGCGCCTGTTGCAAGCCGAACTCCTGTCCCGTTCGTTTCAAGGCCTCATTGCCCTGCACACGGACGACACTTGCAACGGCTTTTACGGCATTGTCCGCGGGGCCACCCTGACAAAATATCTCATCGAACCAGCCCTGGCCGCCGCCGAAAAATTTCTGCCCCGCGACGAACGCCCGGTCATCGACGGCTTCAGTGCGCGCAAAGGAATTATTCGCGATTGTTACGATGGCGTGTTGAGCGCCCCGCCGAAAGTGCGCCCGCGTCCGTTTGAACTGATTTTGGAAACCCCGCCGGCGCCGCCGGAATATCTGAAAACCTGCGCCATCGTCGCTTCGCTCCAAACTATTCTGCTCGAATACCAGAAGTTCATCGCATACGCTCCGAACCTTTGAATTGTGGCTGCCAAGCGAAACAGGGTATTGCCAGGATTCCGACTCACCCTCGGGTATACTCTGCTTTATTTAGGTCTGATCGTGCTCATTCCGCTCGCGGCGGTCTTTTGGAAGACCGCCACCCTGACTTGGTCGCAATTTGCCCATATCATCACCTCGCCGGAAGCTCTCGCGGCGTATCGCCTGAGCTTTGGCGCGTCTTTGCTGGCGGCGTTCATCAATGCCGTTTTCGGCCTCATCGTTTCCTGGGTGCTTGTGCGCTACGATTTTTTCGGCAAGAAACTCGTGGACGCACTCGTGGATTTGCCGTTCGCCCTGCCGACCGCTGTTGCCGGCATCACCCTCGCCACTCTGTACGCCCCGAACGGCTGGATCGGCCAGTTCTTCACTCCGCTGGGCCTCAAAATCTCCTTTACGCGTCTCGGCGTGCTGGTCGCCCTAACCTTCATCGGTCTGCCGTTCATTGTGCGTACCGTCCAACCCATTCTCGAGGACTTCGAACCTGAAATCGAGGAGGCTGCCGCGAGCCTGGGTGCCAACCGCTGGCAGGTTTTTTGGCGCATCATCCTCCCGACCGTGTCTCCAGCATTGTTGACCGGCTTTGCCCTGGCGTTCGCGCGTGCGCTCGGCGAATACGGGTCCGTCGTATTTATTTCGAGCAATATCCCGATGAAAACACAGATCGTTCCGCTGCTCATCATGACCAAGCTGGAGCAATTTGATTATCCCGGCGCCACAGCGCTCGCCGTCGTCATGCTCGTTTTTTCTTTTGCGCTGTTGCTTGCCATCAACGTGCTGCAATGGTGGACCAATCGTTACAACACCAATAGCCTTTCATGACCCCCGCTGCGACAACACTGCGCGCCCCGTCCCAGGTGGCCCGGCGTCATTCCACCAGTGAACCTCCTTGGGTCCGCCGTTCGCTCATTGGCATTGCGTTGCTGTTTTTGAGTTTGTTCTTGTTCGTGCCGATCATCTCGGTTTTTACTCAGGCGTTCGCTAAGGGAATTCACTTTTATATTGAGACCCTGTCCGACCCCATGGCCTTGAGCGCCATCAAGCTGACACTTCTCACGGCGGGAATTTCGGTTCCCTTGAACTGTGTTTTTGGGGTCGCTGCTGCCTGGGCCATCGCCAAATTCGATTTTCGGGGCAAGAACGTGCTACTCACACTCATCGACTTGCCATTTTCCATTTCACCCGTGATTTCTGGTTTGATTTATGTCCTCGTTTTCGGTGCGCAAGGCTGGCTCGGGCTCTATGAAAATGCCGACAAACCATGGTTTCCCTGGTTCGCCAAATGGCTGTATGATCATGATATTCATATCATTTTCGCCGTCCCTGGTATCGTTCTCGCCACTATTTTCGTCACGTTCCCTTTCGTCGCACGTGAATTGATTCCACTCATGCAGGCGCAAGGCCGTACCGAGGAAGAAGCGGCGCGTGTGCTGGGCGCGAGTGGCTGGCAGACTTTCTGCCGCGTTACGCTGCCCAATATAAAATGGGGCCTTATCTACGGCGTGATTCTGTGCAACGCGCGCGCCATGGGTGAGTTCGGCGCGGTGTCGGTCGTCAGCGGTCACATTCGCGGCCAAACCAATACCATTCCTTTGCACGTCGAAATCCTGTATAACGAATATAATTTCACCGGCGCTTTCGCGGTGGCTTCCGTCCTGGCGTTTCTCGCGCTCGTCACCCTGGCGCTGAAACTCTGGTTGGAACGCAAGAATACCGCATTGAACGCCGCCGGTGGATGAATTGGCATGAGTGTTGAAGTAAAAAATGTCACCAAAAAGTTCGGTAGCTTTGTCGCGCTCAATAATGTGAGCCTCAAGGTCGAATCCGGCGAACTCGTCGCGCTGCTGGGCCCGTCAGGTTCGGGAAAAACCACCCTGTTGCGGACGATTGCCGGCCTGGAGTTTCCCGACCCCGGCGACGCGCAGGTATTGTTTTACGGCGAGGACGTGACCTCGATTCCCGCCAGTGAGCGCAAGGCCGGCTTCGCCTTTCAGCATTACGCGCTTTTCCGGCACCTGAGTGTGTTCGAAAACATCGCGTTCGGCCTGCGCGTCCGGCCGCGGAGTACGCGTCCGCCAGAGGGAAAAATCAGGGAACGTGTCGAAAAATTGTTGCAGCTTATCCAGCTGGAGCCACTCGCCCAGCGCTTTCCATCACAGCTCTCCGGCGGCCAGCGCCAGCGCGTCGCCCTCGCCCGCGCGCTCGCGGTGGAACCGAAAGTACTGCTGTTGGACGAACCGTTCGGTGCGCTCGACGCGAAAGTGCGCAAGGAACTCCGTCGCTGGCTGCGCAAGTTGCATGACGAAATTCACATCACGACCTTGTTCGTGACCCATGACCAGGAGGAGGCGCTCGAGGTTTCCGACCGCGTCGCGATTTTGCGCGCCGGAAAAATCGAGCAGATTGGCACGCCGGAGGACATTTACGATCATCCCGCTTCGCCCTTTGTTTATGATTTTCTCGGCAACGTCAATCTGTTCAGCGGCCGGGTGCATGAAGGCGCGGTTGTCATCGGCGACACGGAATTTTCCGTGCCCGAAACCACGGGTGAGACCGAAACGCCGACTGTCGCCTTCGTGCGCCCGCACGACATTCGAATCACCCGCGAAGCCAACACCCCGAAGACTTTCGCCGCGCTGGTGATCCGCAGCAACGCCGCGGGGCCAGTGGCAAACCTTGAATTGGAACGCGTCAATGGCGGCGGCCAGTTCACAGCGCAATTGAGCAAGGAGGAATTTCAGCAGCTTCTGCCCAAGGCCGGCGAACAGGTATTTGTCGAACTGAAGAACGTGAAGGTATTTGCCGAGGATTTTTCGATTTGAACTTTGGTTGACACCGCTGCGCGGATGCCTATTGTTTCGCGGCATGGCCGACAAACATTATCGTAGTTTCGTCAAAGCAGTGTCTTGGCGCCTGACCGGCAGTCTGGATACCATGATCATCACCTTCCTGATCACGCACAGATTGAGGTGGGCGCTTACAGTTAGCGGCGTGGAATTGTTCACGAAGATCGGTTTGTACTACGCCCACGAACGCGTCTGGGAAAAAATCCCGCTCGGCCGAGCCAAAGAAGCCATCGCCAAGTCCAACTTCGAAATTTAAGTTCCCTTAATGAAGACCGGCCGCTTCACCCTCATCCTCGTGCTCTGGGGCACGATGATGACTTGTCTTGCTGATGACATCACCACGCTGGACGGTCATGAATATCTAAACGTGAAAGACGTGACCTTGAAACGCAATGGCCTCTTTTTCGTCTATGGCCCGGAAGATTCGCTCCACGGCGTGACGGTGCCATTCGACAACCTGCCGGATGACCTTAAACAGAAATATTATTACGACCCATTTGAACTTGGGCTGTCTTACGCCCGGCAAAATATCCGTTTAAGCCTGAGCAAGAATCTAGCCTTCTCACTCGCCCAGCTCGAGGCTGCGAAAGCCAAGGCGAAGGCCGAAAAAAAGATGATCGGATTTATCATGGAGTGGGACACCATGTTCATCCCCTCCCGACCGTTGGAACGCGGCAGCAACAGTGGCCTGGCTCATTTTTATGATGTCTTTAATGATGGCCTTGTACTGGTGTTTGTGCGGCACGAGAGCGAATTGAATAACGTCCCGGACGCGGTGAAACAGGGTTTCTTTGGCCCGGAGGAAGGCGGTTTTGCCCCGAACATGGCCGTCGTTACGGCCGATTGTTCGCACTTCGTCTGCGAAGTCCCTTTTGGCGGGAACGATTCGAAAGGATTGATCCGCGAACAAATTTTCCGCCAGAAAATTGATGTGATCGAAAAGTTTACCCGCGAACAGCCGGATTCCAAGTAAAACGATTGCCGGTCTCGAGCGTCAGGTGTTTTTCAGGGAAGATTTAGGCGTACGGGGTTGGCACGGAGATTCAACCGCCAGCCATCGCGCCGACGATGAGGAAAGGTTCTTCACCGTTCACCACGGCTTCGGGCAATGGCGTCTCTGGCGGTTCCAAAGACAAATCTTCTTTGCAGGCGAAATAACGCACGAACGGACGGCGCTTCAAAGTGCCATGATCGCGAATCGTCCCCTGCAAGACCGGATAACGCGCCTCCAGCGCATCAACCACCGCCCGAATCGTGACCGGCGCGGCGACTTCAAGCGTCGCTTCGCCGTCTACTCTGGCCAGGTTGCGCAGATGAAATGGCAATGCCACGCGGATCATGGATTCCTTTTAATCCGCGGCGCTACGCCAGTGTCTGTACTTCTACCGAATAAACCGCCGGAAGGTCCCGCACGATGGCATTCCATGAATTGCCGCCGTCGGCCGAGCCATAGACTTGTCCGCCAGTCGTGCCGAAATACACGCCGCACGTATCGAGTTGATCCACGGCCATCGCGTCACGCAGCACGTTGACGTAACAATCCTTCTGCGGCAGTCCTTTCGCGAGCGGCTCCCAATCGTTGCCGCCGGTCTTGCTGCGATAGACTCGGAGCTTGCCCTCGGGCGGATAGTGGAGGGAATCGCTCGTGATCGGGAGCACATAAATCGTTTCCGGCTCATGCGCGTGAACATCAATCGGGAAGCCAAAATCGCTCGGCAGGTTGCCGCTGACTTCGTTCCACTGTTCACCTGCGTTGTCCGTGCGCAAGACATCCCAGTGCTTTTGCATAAACAGCACCTCCGGTCGCGACGGATGCAGCGTAATCCGGTGAACGCAATGTCCGACCTCGGCATCCGGATCGGGCAGTTCGTAAGGTGATTTGAGTCCGCGCGTGATGGCTTTCCACGTCGCGCCCCCGTCGTCGGTGCGGAAACATCCGCCCGCCGAGATGGCCACGTAAATCCGCTTTTCGTTTTTCGGGTCGAGCAGGATTGTATGAACGGCCATCCCGCCCGCGCCCGGTTGCCAGAGATTCCCCTTCGCGTTGCGCAGGCCGGGTAGCTCTTTCCAGGTTTTTCCACCGTCCGTGGTTTTGAATAGCGCCGCATCCTCAACGCCGGCATAGGCTGTGTCAGGGTCCGTCAGTGAAGGTTCGAAATGCCATACACGCTTGAATTCCCACGGATGCTGCGAACCGTCATACCACTTGTGGGTGGCGGCTTCGCCGGCGTATACAAATTTATTGCTCTCGCCTTTGGGAAATCCTTCCGGGCTTTTCAATTCATCAACGCTGCTCCCGGGCGTGCTCCAGGTCTCGCCCCCGTCGTCGGAGCGCTGGATGATCTGCCCGAACCACCCGGAGGATTGCGACGCGTAGATTCGATTCGGATCAACCGCCGAACCCTTGAGGTGATAAATCTCCCAGCCCGCGAAATGCGGACCGCTGACCCGCCAATCCTTGCGCTTGCCATCCGCCGACAGGATGAATGCGCCCTTCTTCGTGCCGACCAATACACGGATTTTGCTCATGGCTTCCTTTTCGTCCAATTTGATTTGCGTTTGGTGCTCCTGTTTCCGGCACTTTATGCCCGCTTCCAAGTTAAGATGTCAAGCCCATCTAGCGTACTCGGTGAGCGGGCCGATTTCTCACATTGGCCCGTTTCAACCTGTCAATGAGTGCGGCGTTTTGTCCAATGCTCTCTTCTGCCTTTGGTGCGGCCGCCTCCGCCGCTCTTAGTCGCCGCAGTTTTCGCGTTTGGCAGCGTTCAAGCGAAGGCTTAGGTGGCCAGCCGGAATCGAACCCAAAACACCAAGCCACGCGTGAACACAACGCATTCATTGGCATTTAAGCTGTAGTCAAACCTGCTTGACGCGGGCAATGGTAGCAACTATGCCAGCCAGATCTTGCCGCAACTTGCGACTGGTTGGATGGCTAATATCTATCAGCGGATCCGGATGTTAATATTGAAGACAGGTCTTCCCCCAAAAGTATAAGGAGATTGTCACCTTTGATATTTGGTAGCGTCCGACACGTCATAGCCGGTTACGCCATGGTTGCGTGATTAGCCTTGGACTATCCACAACGTATCGCGGGCAAAGCCCCGAAACCAATTTGGATAATCTGGAGGTAAGCAGGCAAAGAATCGAAATAGCATTATAATCCCTGCTTACCCCGTGTAAGCAGGTTTTTTATTTCCCTGAATTCCCAAGGTAACCGGTAACAACAAAAAGTGTAGTTATCGTGAATCGACACAATGGGACATCTTGATAATGTCTGACATCGCCGGACTAAAAATGGCGCCGAGAATGCAAAATTCCTCACCGGTGGGTTCTGCCCATAGGTCGCTGATAAGTGCGCCAAGGTGGTTTGAAACGCTTTTACAAATTGAGGGCTTCGCAGGAGGTGTGCCCCTAAATGCCGAAACAGCCGCCGTGAAATCGCGGGTCGGGATCGTATAGATCGCCAATTGTGTTTGTTCTTTATTGAAATGGCATAAGCTGGGGGCACAAAGCTCCCGGCCCTTTAATTTGACGGTTGTGATTTAACAGCAGAATGGCTTTCTGCCAGGGAGCATGTCCGGGTGCGATTACCGGCAACCGCGCCACATTTCTTACGCCGCGCGCCAACTCGCGCAACCGAGTCTCCAAAACTCGGTCTGCTTGGGACAGCACTAAGGCGGCGTGCCAATTTTCCTGGGGTTGTGGCAGACAGGCAATGCACTTGCCTTGCAAGTAAGCTTATGCGGGAGCGTTACCCGCCGACTCCGCCAAGTCCGCGTCGCTGTGCCTCAGCAGCCACAGGAGCGGTTTCGTAATCCGCTATTCGTCGGTGCAAGTCCGACCAGGGGCTCCAATTTTGAGTCAGGATTGTGGTGCAATAGCAGCATCTCTCCCTGTGAAGGAGGCGGTCCGGGTCCAAATCCCGGCTTCCTGATCAATTTGTTTGGGCCAAAGTCGATCGTTTATTTGCCAAAATTAAGGAGGGCGTGGCGTCTTGGGTGCAAGCTCAAGCGCTCCAGGTTCAATTCTCATCGGGAGCGTTGATTTAGCCCAGTTTCTCCAAAAGGTATCTTCTCATCGCGGGAATCGGTGCTTGATCGGATGTTCTTCCCCTTACCATTACGGCGGAACAATCCGGGCGCGATAAAACTGGCTCGCTCCCAAAATGGTATTGGTGAACCGAGTCGCTCCCGTGGTGAGCGGGATGGTTGCGATGGCTTGCCAGGTACTCATCAGGTTTGAGGATTGTTCAACCGCGATTGTCACATTGGTCGGACCCGTGATGTCGAAACTGATCAGGCCATTCGCGACCGGCGAGTAGTGGTCGCCCAAGCGGACTGGTACCGTTGGCTGCAAATAACCGGTTGTAAGGTCGGCGAACGCAATCATGTAATTGATGATGATGCCGACCAGATTAGTGTTATAAACGTTATTGACCATTACCGGGTAATGATTGTATCCCGCCAAAGGGTGCAATTCGTTATAGATTGCCGCCGCGGTCAGATTGGAAGATAGCATCAGGCTGACGGCATAAGGAGCTATGGTGTCGGCGGTTCCATGTATCATGCAAGTGGGCGGTGTTTGCGAAGTGATCGGACAGGTATTCACCGGGTGGACATCGGTGCCGTAAGGCGGCATGCCTCCCCATAATGAGATGCAGCCCAGAAACGAATTCACATTCGTGCTTCGATATGAGGTGTTGACCGCTAAACCTCCACCGGCTGAGTCACCTGCAATCAGCACTTTGGTTGCGTCAATGCCATAGTAAACGCTATGCGCCCGAATCCAATCTAACGCGGTCACTACATCCTCGACCGCCATATCAACTTCCTGGGTGCAACCGTCGGTACATCCGGGCCACAAGCGATAGTTGATGGAAAAGGCGACGTAACCGTTACTGGCAAAGGCGGTGGCCATATCCGGATAGAAATTGCCTTGCGCGGCAGTATATCCCTTATCACCAGCACCAAACCCGCCGCCGTGTGTTAGTATCACCACTTCGCGATTTGTCTTTGTGCTGTTGACGTAATAAGCATCCAAGGCCAGCGATACGTTCGATCCCGTGTAATCGATGGCCGTGCCATACACAAGATTTGATTCCACGATGACCGCCTCCTGAGCGGACGCGGAATCAAGGTGCATGAACGAAGCAATCAAGCCAATCAACAAAAGGTTTCCAGAATGTCTCCATTTTCTTTTCATGGTTTTGGTTGCTGTAACGAGGCTCAAGGTCTTTTTCTATACATTTCGTTGAAAGTTGCCAAGTTAAGTTTTCAATGTTATATCGGCAAATTCAGATTTAGACGCGCCGTTGAGTTTTGTTTATCTCGCGTCTGACCTCCATCGGCTTCATTCTCGCCGATCCGAACGGCCGCGGTATGATGGTCGTGGTGGGCTTCGACACGAGCGCATCTTCCGTAATCACGGACTTTGTTCGTAATGGTTAATCAGCGCGGATGGCACCGAAAATTTCCCTCTGCACTTTAATTTTAAACGCCGAGAGACTTTTAGAACACGGAGAACTGCGGGTGTGTGTGGCAACTTTCTGTGGCAAGTCGCTCCGCGTGTTGAAGAAAACCCTTAATGTATCAAGGCTGGGGTGGCCAACGGGATTCGAACCCGCAACAACAAGCTCCACAAGCTTGGACTCTACCATTGAGCTATGGCCACCAGCCAGAGGTAGGAAAATAGATTTTTCGCGGCAAAAGGTCAAGTTTGTGTGTCTGCCAAACCCAAAAGCAGGGCGCCAACCCCGCTGGGGGTCGCAATTAGGCGCTTCGTAATCAGCGTATGATATTCAGCGATAAGCTATTAATTACTCTTCCCGGCCCGACGCAAAAGACTGCTTTTTTCGGGAACTTTTTCCGCGGTCACTCTTCATACAAGGGAGTCGGATACCAATTGCAATATACGACCATCAAACTAAAACTCATCAAATGATATGAATAGAATGACAAAATTGACTTCAATTCGGCTCGCCCTTGCCGTGGCCGGCGGACTGGCGTCGTCGGTAATTTCCGGCCAGGCGCAAAGCGCCTCCGCGACTATTTCCGGGGTGGAAGTAGGCGCAAATTGGGATTATACGATTACGGTTCAAAATACAGGAGATGCCGCACTCGAAGGCTTTTGGTATGCTTGGACCGACGGGGGCAACAACCTGAGTTCGGCTGCATCCAATCCGGGAAGTTCACTCGGCTGGACCGATACTGACATGACAGGCGCCACTTCTATTTCGTGGCAAGGCGGGGCCGGCGATGCCTTGGGAATTGGTGATTCGGCAACTTTCACTTTTGTTAGTGCCGAGACCCCGACCGAAATAACCACATCGCCATCAGGCGAATCGGTGGTTTACGAAGGCACGATTGGTTTCGACGAAGGTACTCCTGGCAATAGCTCGCCCGTTTTTTCCCCGGAGTTGGTCGCCACACCTGAACCGTCCCCGGTCGCATTGGCGGCGGTCGGCTGTTTCGGGCTGGTTTTGACGAAACGGATCCTGCTTTGGAGATCCGTTCGTGGCGTCTCGGGCTCATTCGCCGCCAAAAAATGAGCCCCAAAAAAGGCGAACGGAGATTTCCGTTCGCCTTTTGAGTAAAACCGCCCGGTTAGTAGCGATAATGTTCCGGCTTGTACGGACCTTCCACCGGTACGCCGAGATAATCCGCTTGTTTCTTGGATAGCTTGGTTAGCTTCACCCCGATTTTTTCAAGGTGCAGACGGGCGACTTCTTCGTCCAGTTTCTTGGGCAGGCGATATACGCCGATTTTCGCGGTTTCCTTGTTTTTCCACAGGTCGAGCTGCGCGAGGACCTGGTTGGTGAAGCTGTTGCTCATCACGAAGCTTGGATGGCCGGTGGCGCAACCAAGGTTGACCAGGCGGCCTTCCGCCAACATGTAAATGCTGTTGCCGTTCGCGAAAGTGTATTTGTCCACCTGCGGTTTGATGGTCAATTTCTTCACACCCTTCGTGGTGTTCAAACGATCCACTTGGATCTCGTTGTCGAAATGGCCAATGTTGCAAACGATCGCCTGGTCTTTCATCTTCGCCATGTGCTCGAACGTGATGATATCGCAATTGCCGGTGGTGGTGACGTAGAGATCAGCCGTGCCGAGCGTATCTTCGACGGTCGTTACTTCAAATCCTTCCATCGCCGCCTGCAAGGCGTTGATAGGGTCGATCTCGGTAACGATGACGCGTGCGCCGAAGCCGCGCAGCGAGTGCGCCGAACCCTTGCCCACGTCGCCGTAACCGCAGACCACTGCAACCTTTCCGGCCACCATCACATCGGTCGCGCGCTTGATGCCGTCCGCCAGCGATTCGCGGCAGCCATACAGGTTGTCGAACTTGGATTTGGTGACCGAGTCGTTGACATTGATCGCGGGAACCAGAAGTTTGCCTTGCTCAAGCATTTGATACAGGCGGTGAACACCGGTCGTGGTTTCCTCAGAAACACCTTTCCAATCTTTTACAACTTCGTGCCAGAATCCCGGGCGTTCCTTCGCGACCCGCTTCAGAAGGTTTTTAATCACCGCCACTTCGTGGCTGTCACTTGGCGAATTGACCCAGTCGCTGCCGTTTTCCAACTCGTAACCTTTGTGGATGAGCAGCGTGGCGTCACCGCCATCGTCTACAATCAGTTGCGGGCCTTTGTTGCCGGGATGCGTAAGTGCGGCGAGCGTGAGATCCCAGTATTCCTCGAGGGTTTCGCCCTTGAATGCGAACACGGGTATACCCGCCTGCGCGATCGCAGCGGCGGCGTGGTCCTGCGTCGAGAAAATGTTGCAGCTGGCCCAGCGCACGGATGCGCCGAGTTCCACCAACGTCTCAATGAGGATCGCCGTTTCAATGGTCATGTGCAGCGAACCGGTGATGCGAACGCCCTTGAGCGGTTTCACTTTGCCATACTTGGCGCGGATGGACATCAGCCCGGGCATTTCGTGTTCGGACACTTCGATGGTTTTGCGACCCCACTCGGCCAGTGAAATGTCTTTGACGAAAAAATCCGGTTTCGCGGATCCGCTGCCGTTTTTGGCGGCGGTCTTCGCCAGCTTTGCGCGTGAGGGTAAAAGTTTGATGGATGCCATAAATGTTTTCTGGTTGTGGATTATTTCAATTTTAACGCCCGTTTTAATTCCCGGGTCTTGGTGGTTTTCTCCCAGGTGATGTCCGGATCCGTTTTGCCAAAGTGACCATAATTGGTTGTCTTGCGATAAATGGGACGGAGCAGATTCAACTGTCTGACGATGTTCGCCGGCTTGAAGCTGAATACTTCCCGCACCGCGTTTTCAATCTGCGTGTCGGTGAGGCCTTCAACCGCCGTGCCGAAGGTATTGACGCACACGCTGACGGGTTCGGGATAACCGATCGCATACGCAAACTGGATTTCCGCGCTCGTGGCAATGCCTGCCGCGACGATGTTCTTCGCCACCCAGCGGCCCATGTACGCCGCACTGCGGTCCACCTTGCTCGGATCCTTTCCCGAGAACGCGCCGCCGCCGTGACGACCCATGCCACCGTAACTATCCACGATGATCTTGCGGCCGGTCAAACCGGTGTCGCCTTGCGGTCCGCCCACCACGAAACGGCCGGTGGGATTGATGAGAAACTGCGTGTTCTTGGTCAGCATGCGCTTCGGCAACACCCTCTTGACAATGTGCTCGATGCAGAAATCCTTGATGGTCTTGTGCTTCACGTCGCTCGCGTGCTGTGTCGAAATAACCACGTTCGTGATTTCCACCGGCTTGTCGTTTTCATAACGGACAGAAACCTGCGACTTCGCATCGGGCCGCAGCCAGGCAACCTTGCCGGCCTTGCGGACACGGGTGAGTTCGTGGCCAAGCTGGTGCGCGTACATGATGGGTGCGGGCATGAGCTCGGGCGTTTCATCGCAGGCATACCCAAACATCAACCCCTGGTCGCCGGCGCCTTGTTCCGCCGTGTCTTTGCCCTCCGCCGCCCGCGCGTCCACACCCTGCGCGATGTCCGGAGATTGCGAGGTCACCGCGTTCATGATCAGGACCTTGTCCGCGTGAAACACGTCATCGTCATTCACATAACCGATCTCACGTATGGCTTCGCGCGCGATGGCGTTGAAATCCAGTTTCGCCTTGGTCGTGATTTCGCCACCGACAACGACAAGGTTGGATTTTGCGTACGTTTCGCAGGCCACGCGGCTGTATTTATCCTGCGTCAGGCAGGCATCCAGCACGTAATCGGAAATGGTGTCACATACTTTGTCCGGATGGCCTTCGCCCACGGATTCCGAGGAAAAGATGAAGTTTTTGCTCATGTAATCTTTATTTTATATTTAACGTATTGACGTATCAAGATAGGATGATATAACAGTTTCGGTGTGCGTCAATGGATTTTTGCTGGTATTCAGCATCCGGCCTTTGGACCCGATCCAATTCGCAATGCCGCCGGGCATGCCCCAGCTGGAATTAACATGTCGACAACTTTGAAATCCTTGCGCGCCTTGTCCGACCCGACACGGCTCCGCATTGTCGCATTGCTGGAACGCGAGGAACTGTCGGTCAACGAGCTTCAGGAAATCACCCGGCTCGGCCAATCACGCATCTCCACCCATCTCGGTTTACTGCTCGATTCCGGGCTGGTCCAGTCGCGGCGCGACGGCAAAAGGACTTTTTACAAACTCAATACGCAGGCCACGGGCTCCGTGGGCGAATTCATCCAGCTCGCCATTCGCGGGGCGCATGAGCTGCCCGAACACGCGCACGACCAGATCAATTTGAAGCGCGTCCTCGCGCGCCGACGCGAGCAGGCCCAGGTTTTTTTCAACCAGGTCGCCGGCCGCTTCGACCGCGTCTACGGCCCGGGCCGCTCGTGGCAGGCCTTTGGCCATTTATTATTGCGGATTCTGCCGCCACTCGTCGTCGCCGACCTCGGTGCCGGTGAAGGATTGCTGAGCGAACTGCTCGCTCGTCGCGCGAAAAAAGTCATCGCCGTGGACAACTCGGAAAAAATCGTCGCGTTCGGCGCGGCGAAAGCCAAGAAGAATGGCCTGAAAAACCTGGAATTTCGCCTTGGCAACCTGCAGGCGCCGCCGATTGACGCGAATAGTGTTGATCTCGTGATCCTCAGCCAGGCCTTGCATCATGCCGAGTCTCCCGTCGATGCCATAACCGCCGCGCATGGCATTTTGAAGAAGGACGGACAGATTCTTATCCTCGATCTCTTGAAACATAGTTTCGACAAGGCGCACGAGCTCTACGGCGACCGCTGGCCGGGTTTTGCCGAAAGCGATTTGCAACATTGGCTCGAAAAAGCCGGCTTCAAAAAGATTGAAGTGAACATCGTCGCCCGCGAAGAGCAACCCCCTCATTTTCAGACCATTTTGGTCAGCGCGGAAAAGTAAAAACTGTTGTGCAAATCTGGCTGTTATGTGCTAGTATTGCGCCCATGCGGCCAATGGGCTGCTTCAATTTTGCCGTTTGGCCTGATTTTATGTGGCAGCAGTCCGGCAATAAAACCTGAAACCGATAAAATTATGAATAAATCTCAAAAAGCTCTTCTCGTTACCGCTGCCCTCGCCGGACTGGTCGGCGGTGTCATGGCTCAAGCCAAAATGAATGCGCCTGACCGCCAGAATCAAAGCGTCGCTGGCAAGCCAGCCCCCGCCAATGACACCATCAAGATGAGTTGCAATGGTTGCGGCGGCAAGACCAATAAAGTCACCATTAATTGAACGAAGGCCAAAAACCTTTTGCCCAAGAGCAGAGTCAGCAGACTCTGCTTTTTTTAATGGTCACGCTTTTCTGCCGCAGTGGCCAAAGCTCACGTCAAAAATCTGATTATTCTGTGTGAAACACCTCCACGCCGGTCTGCCGTCTGGCATTCGGTTTGGTGTAAGTCGAATGGTCGTTTTTCTTCCGTTTCCATTTTTTTAACGAACCCGTTTAACTGAATCATATTGATTCAAAAACCAGACAGAAAAAGGACTTGCAAACCCATGGTGGGGTAAGAGAATCACGAAAACCGCCCGGGCTTGATGCGGGCCGAAAACCGACCGCGAGAACCCAAATGAAAAGTAAATTCGCTCTTTTAAGTCAGCTGGTCGCCCTATCGGGGCTGGCCTTGCTGATATCTGGCTGTGCGTCCACCGGACCTCTGGCCGCCCAACAGGCAAATTATCCCAAGGAGAAAGTGGACGCCCGCGCCTTGTTCGTCGAAAATTGCTCCACGTGCCACGGCCGGAACGGACGCGCCCACACCTTCCACGGCCTCCTGCTCGGCGCACAGAATCTGACTGACGCAAAATTTCAGGGAGACACGACCGATGACGAAATCATTCACGCCATTAAGACCGGCCCCGATGCTATGCCGGCTTTTGGCAAGAAATTATCCGCTTCCGAGATCGCAGCCTTGGCGGCCTATGTGCGCACCTTCAATCCTGCTCCACAAAGGACATAAAGAAGGTGGACGGGAAGTTTTTTTGGTGTGGCTTCCGCATTCTCCCACAGACAAACTTGCATGAAAACACATCGGGCCAATGCAATCGCTCCGCCGTTACCATCCGGAACACAGGATTGCGCCGACATGGAGCCAAATCCCACTTTCGCTCTCGTCACAAAAGGTCCATGTCTAACCGCAACATTATATCCTGAACTCAATCGTCGAAGTCTGACTACAGCGCGGGGCCAAACGACTCCATGCTAAAAAGCGATCTGGAATTCTTTAAGATTATTTACCACTTCTTCGCGGATGGTACCCGGCTCACTTATGCAGCCATGGGAGTCGCAGTCTTTGTGGCTTGCTTGTATTTTGGAATTTTTTTCAGTGACTTTTCCGGGTTTGAAGAGGACGTTGACAAGGCCGAAAAGATTCCGATTGTTGACCCTGACTACGATTACGTCGAATCCAAATGGAGCAGTGGGAAGATTACGATTTGGATCTTGCTCTCAGTTGGCAGCGGCATTCTCGCGTATCACCAGTTACCTGACTGGTTCCCGCAGATATTCAAAAAATGAATATATGAGACTTTCCAACGGCTTCATCCAACTACCAGATTCAACAACTTTTTCGGCACAAAAATGACCTTCTTTATCGTCTTGCCTTCAATAAACGGCTTCACCCCTTCATTAGCCAGGGCGAGCGCCTGCAATTCCGGTTGCGAGGCTGTGACCGAGACTTTGATGACCGCGCGCAACTTGCCGTTCACTTGCACTGGGATTTCAATCTCCGATTCAACAAGGAACGCCGGATCAAATTTCGGCCAAGGCTGATAAGCAAGACTGGTCTGGATCCGGGTACTGACGGACGGGAGTTTTTGCCACAATTCTTCAGCCACATGCGGCGCAAAGGGCTGGAGCAAAACTAAAAATTCACGAAAAATGGACGCGGGCTTCACTTCCCATGACATCGCTTCGTTCGTGAATACCATGAGAGCGGAAATCGCCGTGTTAAAACGCATTCCGTCCAAGTCTTCCGTCACTTTTTTGATGCACGCGTGGAGTGTCTTCAATTGCGCCGTGGTCGCCGGGACCTCTTTGACCGCCGGACTCAATTTGACCAGACTCAAAAGTTCTTGGTGCTTCTGTTCTTCTGTGGCAACCGCTTCCGCCTGCTCAAATTCAGTTTCGCTTCGTTCATCAACAAACATCCGCCACACCCGGCCGAGGAAACGGTAGACACCCTCAACCCCTTTGGTGTTCCACGGCTTCACCATTTCGAGCGGGCCCATGAACATCTCATAAAGGCGGAACGCGTCCGCGCCATATTCTCTCAGCACGTCATCGGGGTTCACCACGTTGCCGCGCGACTTGGACATTTTTTGCCCATCTTCGCCAAGAATGGTCCCCTGGTTGACCAGTTTGAAAAACGGTTCCGACGTGGAAACAAAACCGAGATCGAACAACACCTTGTGCCAGAACCGCGCGTACAACAAATGCAATACGGCGTGCTCCGTGCCCCCCACATAGAGATCGACTCCGGGCGTCGTTGACTTGGAGCTGACCGCGCCCATCCAGTAACTTTCAACGTCCTTGCCGACGAACGCCGCGTTATTTTTGGCATCAAGATAACGCAAATAATACCAGCACGAACCTGCCCATTGCGGCATCGTGTTCGTTTCGCGAATTGAACTGTCCGGCAAATTTACCCACTCCTTAGCCCGCGCGAGTGGAGGCTCGCCAGTGGCGGTTGGCTTGTAATCCGTAAGTGCCGGCGGCAAAATCGGCAACGCGCTTTCCGGCAGGGCTTCGTGAAACAGGTTTCCGGCGGCATCACGTTTCCAAATGATCGGAAACGGTTCGCCCCAATAACGCTGACGGCTGAACAGCCAGTCACGCAACTTGAAGTTGATCGTCTTTTTGCCGAGACCTTTGACTTCCAGCCACGCCGTGATTTTCTTTTTGGCTTCGGGCGTCGGCAGGCCCGTCAATGATATTTCCGGATTGGCGGAATTCACTGCGATGCCTTCATCCGTAAAACCCTGCCAAGGCTTGCCCGCCGGCGGTTCAACGACTTGAATGACGGGCAAATCGAATTTGCTGGCGAACTCAAAGTCGCGCGTGTCATGCGCTGGCACTGCCATGATGGCGCCGGTGCCGTAGCTCGCGAGGACGTAATCCGCGATCCAAATCGGAATCTTCTCCCTGCTGACCGGATTGATGGCGTACGTACCCGTAAACACGCCCGTTTTTTCCTTCGCGAGTTCGGTGCGTTCAAGGTCGGATCTGCCCGCCGCGAAATTCTTGTAGTCTTCCACTGCTTGCTTTTGCCCTGGCGCGGTGATTTGAACTACAAGCTTATGCTCGGGCGAGAGCACCATGTACGTCGCCCCGAACAACGTGTCCGGCCGTGTGGTGAACACGCGAATTTTTTCCGAAGATCCGACAATCTGAAAATCCACCTCCGCGCCCTCGCTCCGGCCAATCCAGTTCCGCTGCATTTCTTTGAGCGAATCGGTCCAGTCAATCGCGTCGAGATCCGCCAGTAATTTTTCGGCGTAGGCTGTGATGCGGAGCATCCATTGGCGCATTGGTTTGCGCACAACCGGAAAGCCGCCAATATCGCTCTTGCCGTCAATGACTTCTTCGTTGGCCAAAACGGTACCAAGTTCGGGACACCAATTCACCGGCGCTTCACTGACATAGGCGAGCCGCTTGGAATCCACGAATACGCGGAGACTTTCCTCGGACTCAGCGGGCAGCTGCGATTTGCGCAGCACAATGAGTTCGGAGACCGGCCGTGCTGCGTTCTTGTCCGCGTCAAAATAACTGTTGTAGAGCTTTAGGAAAATCCATTGCGTCCACTTGAAATAGTCAGGGTCCGTGGTGGCCAGTTCGCGGGTCCAGTCATAACTGAAGCCGAGACTCTTGATCTGCCGCGTGAAATTGGCGATGTTTTCCTCCGTCGTTTTGCGCGGATGCTGGCCCGTCTTGACAGCGTACTGTTCCGCCGGCAACCCGAATGCATCCCAACCCATTGGGTGGAGCACGTTAAATCCGCACGCGCGTCGGTAGCGTGCCAAAATGTCCGTGGCAGTGTAGCCTTCCGGATGGCCCACATGCAGTCCCGCGCCACTCGGATATGGAAACATGTCGAGGATGTAAAACTTCGGCGGCAGTTGTGCTGCGGACACTTTGCCCGAAAGCTGGTGCCGTTGCGCGAATGGATGAGTGGCGGGGATTTCCCCGTTCGGATTGAAAGCCAAAAAAGCATTCGACTCGTCCCAGGCCTGCTGCCATTTGGGCTCGATCAGGTGAAATGGATATGATCTGCGACTGCTCGACATAGAACGTGCATCTTGCCGGAAACAAAATCACGCGGCAACCGCGGAATCAATCCAATCGATCGACCCGGTGACTTGAAGTAATTACCCGGTTGGCTTGTCGAGAAACCCGCGCAGACGGTGCGAAAGCTCGAAAAAGTTGATCGGCTTTGAAATGACTGCTCGCAACGGTTCATACATCGAGCCGGTAAAATCTGGTGGCTGGCTGAGTCCCGTCATGAGGATCGCGGGCACGTCCGGACGGATTTCGCCAAGCTTTTCGGTCAGATCAGCCCCTTGGAGCGTGGGCATTGTGTGATCGGTAATGATTAAATCGAACTTTGTAGGCTCGCTGCGGAAAGTTTCCAGGGCATTCAGGCTGTCCGCGCGGGTGATCACCCGGTACCCCAACTTGCGCAAATGCTGCTGCATTATGTCGAGCACGGGTATTTCGTCGTCTACCACCAATATTCTTTCACGGTGGCCCGGCAGCAGTTGATTCCCATCCTTGTTCGGAGTCGCGAGCGCTTCCTTGGATTGCGGCAGATAAACGTGAAAGGCGCTGCCTTTGCCTTCCTCACTTTCAACCTGGATAAGGCCGCCACTGCGGGTGACGATTTTATGAACCAGGGCCAATCCCAATCCAGTGCCATGTCCTGGAGCCTTGGTGGTAAAGAACGGTTCGAAAATCCGGTCCATGATCTCTCTTGGCATACCATGGCCGGTGTCGCGGACAATCAGATGAACATACGCGCCGGCCGGAACCGAGAACAACTGCGCTTGCGCGGGGCTGAAAATGACAGCGTCCAGTTCGTAATCCAGACGCCCCCCCTTTCGATTCATGGCGTGCTTGGCATTGGTGCCGAGATTCATAATAATTTGATGCAATTCCGTGGCATCAGCCACAACCACATCATCTTCGGTTCGGATCGCCAGATTGACATTGATGGAAGAGGGCAGGATGGCGTTCAGCAATTTCACGCCTTCCATGACGATTGCGCTGAATTTGATCGGATAACGCGCGGTTTCGGTGGGGCGGCTGAACGTCAGGATCCGTCCGATGAGATCCTTGGCCCGCTGCGCGGAATGGAGCACGGCATTTAGGTTCTCGCGCGTCTGGTTGGTGATTTTCTGGTCGCTCAGGGACAGTTCGGTGTATCCGGAAACCGCGCACAGAATGTTGTTGAAGTCATGCACCATGCCTCCCGCCAGCATGCCGATCGCTTCCAATTTTTGGGCCTGCAGCCGTTGCTTTTCGAGCCGGGCGCTCTCGGCTTCTGCTTCCTTGCGGGCGGTGATGTCGTCAATGAAGCCCTCGTAATGGCGAATACCGCCTTCGGTATTGCGCACCACGCGGGCACTCTCGGAAATCCAAATGATCCGGCCGTCCCGCCGCCGCACCTGATATTCCAGTCCCCGGACGAAACCCGCCGTCTCAATCTCCCGCCGGAACTGCTCGCGCATGGTCGGATCGACATAAACTTCGCGCTGAATGTCCGAGACCCTATTCAATAATTCCTCCGGTCTTTCATACCCGTACAACCGCGCCAGGGCGGCATTCACCGTCAGGTAACGTCCGTCCGGGGTGCTTTGGTAAATGCCTTCCACCGCATTTTCAAACATGCCGCGATATTTGGCCTCCGCTTCCTGAAGATCAATAAATGAAATCTCGATATTCATCACCAGCGTCAAGCAGTTCCTTTGCCGTATTTTCTTCGACCACCGGATTCGAGGATTCCGCGGTTCCTTGCTTCAGAAACGCTTAATTTCGGCGTTTTTTTCCGATAAAACACGCGGGTAACCGGCAATTGAATGGCTGGAGAAACCAACGTATGTGTTGTTTTGTAAAAGCATCGTCTTCTGAGGCTTGCAGGCTGTCCCATATCTTGACGAGGCAGTCGAAAAATCAAGGGCACCGAGTTGAAGCCAGGGCCGTGAACTGTCAAACGTGAACCCTAAACCCTGAAGGCTAAGGCTGCTCGTTCGCTTCCCAAATCAGCCGCAATCCTTCAAGGGTCAGATCGGGGGCAACCGCGGAAATTTCGGGCAGTTTGCCAGCGATCAGCCCGGCATAGCCGCCCGTCGCAACGACCGGCAACTTTTTGGTGCATAATTCTCGTTTCAATTCGCCGATCAACTCGCGCACCAGACCTCGATAGCCGTGGACAGCGCCGATCAGCATCGCCTGTTCTGTGCTTTTGCCGACCGCAGTTCCGATTTCACGAATCTTGATCCGCGGCAGCAACGCGGTTTTTTCGTGGAGATAATCAGTCATGGCGGCCAGGCCGGGCGCGATAATGCCCCCGACGTAGTCGCCCCGCCCGTTCACCACGTCAAACGTCACCGCCGTCCCGAAATCCACCACCACCACCGGTGCCCCGAAACGCCGCCGGGCTGCCACGGCGTTCGCCAGACGATCCGGTCCGATGGTGTCCGGCTTGGGATAATCAATCCCCACGCCGCTGATAGTTTGCGGGGTCAACACCAGCACCTCGACTTTCCAGATTGCTCGAACGGCTTTCCGGATGAATGGCGTGGCGCGTGGAACAACACTACACATAACCGCGCCTGCGATACGATTTTTGCCGGTGAATTTTTTTACCAGCGCCGCCGCGCCGCCGCGAAACCAGAGGGAGGTCGGGAGGTCTGCCTGCTTAACGACCCGTTGGGCAGTCGCGAGGCCGACGTGGGTATGGGTGTTGCCGATGTCGAAAAGTAAAATCACGGTTTAATCAAATGGTTTTCACCGGCTACCGCTGTCATTTCTCCAACGTTACATCACCACCGATCACGCGTTCAAGATGTCCGTGCTCGGTACGCACAAGTAGCGCCCCGTCCTCATCAAGCGATTCGGCGCAACCGGAGATTTTGCGGTCGCCCATCTGGACGTTCACATTCTTGCCAATGGTCGCGCAGCCAGCCTCCCATTCATCCGCAACCGCCAAAAAATTGCCGGTACACATCCGGGCGTAATCCCGGTCCAATTCCCGCAGAATTTCCGCGGCCAGTTCTACCCGGGATATGGCCTCGCCGGCTTCTATTTTCAACGAGGTGGAAACCTTGCGGACTTCCGGCGGCAGTTCGCCGGCATCCACATTCACATCCACACCGATGCCGAGGGTGATGTGTTTGACGCGGTCCAATTCTGCGCTCAGTTCGGTCAGAATGCCCGCCACTTTTTTGCCGCCGATCAGGATGTCATTCGGCCATTTAATTTCCGGGCGTAAATCTGTCTTGGTCATGATTGCGCGGCGCAAGGCGGTGGCGGAGACGACCGTCAGCTGCGTCGATTCCTGAGGATGCACCCTCGGGCGCAACAGAATCGAGAACCAGAGTCCCTTGTTAGCCGGTGAAACCCATTTGCGCCCCAGTCGCCCGCGCCCGCGCGTCTGCGATTCTGCAAAAACCACCACCCCTTCCCGCACCCCGTCGCGCGCGAGTTTCTCGATGACGTCATTGGTTGAGGTCGTCTCCTTGAACACCTGAATGTCGCGGCCGATAATCATCGATCGGGGCCTTCCCTCATCCTCCTCTTCCCGGATTCCGGCCAGGCGCGCGAGCAAATCATCCGCGTGCAGTGCATCCGGCGAATGTACCAGGTGATAGCCAAAGTGCGGGCTGGCCTCAATTTCGTAACCCGCCTGCCGCAATTCTTCGATGCGCGACCAAATCGCGGCGCGACTGATTTTCAATTGTTCCGCGAGGGAAGCCCCCGAGACGCCGTCGGGGTTCGCGCGCAACGCGGTGAGGATTTTTGCGTCCGTGGTCATGCCTCGAAATCCAAGCCGATATCCACCGCGCGCGCGGAATGGGTGATCGCCCCGACGGAAATAAAATCCACGCCGGTCCGGGCGATATCGGAAACCGTTTTTAAATTCACTCCGCCGCTGACTTCGGTCTGCGCGCGCCCGCCCGCGGTTTTCACTGCCGCCCGCAATTGCTTCAGATCCATGTTGTCGAGTAGAATGATGTCGGCCCCGGCGTTCGCGGCCTCCGCGACTTGTTTCAAGGTATCTGTCTCCACTTCCACTTTCAGTTCTGGATATTTGTTGCGCGCCCGCGTGACCGCGGCGGAGATGGCATCCGGCTTTTCATGGCGCAATGCAACGAGATGGTTGTCCTTGATCAAAATCATGTCGTACAAGCCGATCCGGTGATTCCTGCCGCCCCCGCAGGCAACCGCATATTTTTCGAACCGCCGCCATCCGGGCGTCGTTTTGCGCGTATCCAGAATCCTGGCCCGGGTGCCTTGAACGGCGGCGACGAATTGTGCGGTGGCGCTTGCCACGCCGGAAAGCCGCTGGACAAAATTCAGTGCGACGCGTTCCGCGCTTAAAATGGCGTGGGCCGGGCCGGAAATTTTCAGCAGGGTTTGACCGGCTTTCGCCCGCGCGCCGTCACGCAATAGCGGTTGGATTTTGATTTTTGGCGACAAGATTCGAAAGGCGGCTTCGGCAAATGCGATGCCTGCCACGGTGAGCGGCTCTCGGGCGCGCATGAGCGCCACCGCTGGCAGATGTTTCGGCACGGTCGCGCGGGTCGTGGCATCGCCACTGCCGAGATCCTCGGCGAGGGCGTTTTTGACAGCGACCCGAATTTCGGCGGCGGACAATTGCACACCGCCAAGATGCGGGTGAATGGAAAACGGGGAAAGTAAAAAGGCGTCCGGTTTTCCCCCGGGGGATTCGTAAGCGCACGGTTCAAACAATTATTTTCAATTTCTCCCAGGGTGTCTGCGTCGAATCATTCAACGAACCACCCTAGGCTGCGAGCGGGCCTTGCTCTCGC
This sequence comes from Verrucomicrobiota bacterium, assembly GCA_050008355.1. GTDB lineage: Bacteria > Verrucomicrobiota > Verrucomicrobiia > Limisphaerales > UBA11358 > UBA11358. Next base: position 7,505 of record JBEKMT010000002.1, on the reverse strand, counting down.
CCTCCACCCGATCCGGCGTCCAACTGCAGTGCGAGGAAATCCCTCGACAGTTGGTTGAGGTTTTGCGCAGCGTCAGTGTCCGTGCGCACGGCGAGGCCGAAGAGCAAGCCGTCGGCCCGGAGAACACAACGGATTTTGCCTTGTTCAAATACCCAGGTGCTCCAGCGAGGTGTCAGGCCGGCCTCAGGAAGTTGCGGCTGTGACTGCGCGAGTTGATGCAGCACCTTTTCAATTTGAGTCGCGGCAAATTGTTCATCCATGCTGTGGCAAACGCTGGACCCGTCGGGCGAATAAATGCCCGCACCCAGCGTTCCCGGGGCGTTCGCGCGGTCGGCAAGCCATTTTTGGAGAATTTCGTTCATGGCTTGGCCGCTTCTGCGGGTGGCGCGTTGATGGCTTCATTGGTCACGCGTACGAAAACCAGGCGGTCGGCCCGGGTTTGCGCCACGGCACGGCCGTCCTCCAGGCTCAATTCGAGCCGGTCGAAATTTCCAAACGGCATCTCTTGTGCAATGGCCGCCGCCTGTTGCGCGATGTTTTGGAGTAAAACCAGGCGTGCGATGACGTCAGCGCATTGCCATTCGTAAAGCAATTCACCTTTCTCCGAGCAAACCAGCGTTTCTATCACCGCGACGTTCGCCGCCACTTCGGAGGCGTCGTTCACCGTGGCGGCAGGTTCTGCACCTTCGGCGCCTTTCTGCGCGGTTTCATCGCGGACGCGCGCGGCTTCCATGAGCAGGAATTCCCATGGGCCATTGATCGTTCTTTGCGGCGGTGGCTCGAACGGCAATAATTGAAATGAACCGCCGGTGAACGAGAGCAATTTTTGCAGGGCCTTCTCGCCGGTCGTATTGCCAACGATGGCATGGGTGAGGCTGCCGTCCTCGATGTACAACCTTCCGGATGCCTGTGGGTTGTTGATTTCTAACACGCAGGAATTGCGACCGAGACATTCCATCTGGATGACGTCCTGCAGTCCGACCTTGCGGAGCATGCCTTGAAAACCTTCACGTGGTTTCCAGGTCATCAATTCATCCAGCATGACAAAGACTGACCGCAATCCGTCCGCCGAACGGGGTTTTTCAATGAAGAGTTCCGCGCCGTTGGCGAGGCACTCCGAGCGTTTTTCCTCTGTGGCCAGCCCGGTGAGCATCACCTTTTTCAGGTCGGGATGGCGACGGCTCAGGATACGCAGAAACTGCACGCCGTCCAGCACGGGCATGTTGGCATCCACGACGACGAGGTCCATGGGTTCTGTTTTCAGGATCTCCAAAGCCCGGTCCGCCGAGTTGGCCCGGTGGATGTGCCAGGCATCGTGGCTCCATGCGGAGAAGAGGTCGCCAATTGTTCCGAGGAAAACGGGATCGTCATCCACGAACAATATGCGATTTTGCTTATGTGCTTCGTTCACAACTTCTGCCACCACCTTGGTGCGCGTGCCCCGTGATAGATTGCCTTTGCTGAAAATCGATGACAAGTCACAAGCCGGTGGTTAGCCAAGTGCCGCCAGGGCCGTTTTCGCCGCCTGCTGGACGAATTGGTCTTCATCATGAACGGCGGCTGCCAGGATCGGTTGGGCGCTTTTTTCCCGCAAACGTCCGAGTGCTTCCGCCGCCGCCAGCCGCAGGTCACGGTCGAAATCAAACAACAGATCCGCCAGAATTGAAAATGCCGGATGTTCCGGGGTTTCAACCGGGGTCGGTTCCGGTTCCAGTCCCGATCCGACGCTCGCCGGATCAATGCCGAGTTGCTCAAATAATTTTACTGCGCTGTGTTTTACCCAATAATCATGGTGGTCCAGCGCGGCCAGCATCTGGGGCAGAACTTGCTGGATGGACTTGTCTTTTTCCCATTGCCGGTCAATTTGACCGAGCGAGGCCGTGGCCGCGGCGCGCAAAACACTTTCCTGATCGAATAGTAACGGGACCAAAAACGGGATGGCCCGCCGGTCGCCGATTTTGCCCAGACTGGAGATGGTGCTTTCGCGCACATCGCGGTCGGAATCGCCAAGCATACTGCAAAGACCGTCCACCGCCGCCGGATCCTCCAACAGGCCAAGCGCCCTGACAGTGATGTGGCGGACTTCCCATGAGGGATCTTTAAGGGAGCGAATCAGGGAGGACACGGCGCGTTTTCCGCCGCAACGGGACAGCGCCTCAACGGCTGCACCGCGGACCGTGGCGTTGCCATCTTTGAGCAGAGGCTCGATCGCCTCGTAAGCAACCGGGTCGGCGAGCCGTTCCAAAATTCCCAGCGCCAGTGTCCGTAAAGCAGGATCTGCTTTCTTCAGAACTTCCAATATGGCGTGCACCACGCGGGGGTCGTTGACTTCACCCAGCGCCTTGACGGCGGCAAATTGCTTGTCCGACGATCCGCTCCGCATCAATTCTGTAAGCGGCCCGATGGCTTTCGCGCCGAGCGCGGCGAGTTGGCGTAGGTTGCCGGAAGCAAGAATTTGCTGCACCCGCTGGGATTCGTCGCCCGGTTTCCAGCCGAGCTTTTCCAGACTGCGGGACGCGGACGACCGCACAACGGTGTCGGAATCGCGGAGCAGGGCCGTCAGGGCTGTGACAACTTGATAATCCCCGCGTCTTCCCAGGATCTCCGCCGCCGCCGCGCGCACGCTCGAGACCGGATCGTGCAATCGCTGGAGCAGGGGTTCCACGACCCGTGGATCCTGGATTTTACCAAGAGCGGCCATGGCCGCAGTCCGGACGGTGGGTTCCTTGTCTTTGAGGGCAAACAACAATGGCTCGAGGGAATCCGGTGCTTCGGATTCCGCAAGCTTGGCAATCACGGCCAGCCGCGTCTGCGGGCTACTGGCCCGGAGCTGCTGGTATGTCCACCACAAAATCATGAATATTCAGCAAAATGAAGCGTTTTTCACGCCAAATTATGGCAATTTCGAGCCGCCAAGATGGACGCGATCGACCAAAGATTAAAGCAAAAACTCGGGATTAAAGCCATCGCCGGCCGGAGCCAGCTGAAGCCACGTGTTACCGACGTTGAAGACCTCAAAAATCAGAACCAATCTGAACCTGAGCATTTAAAATTATTTAATTCACTTGAATTTCTTGATCACCCGCTCAATGGAGTCTAGGCCGAGCTCGAGCTTCTCGATTTCGGGGCCGAAGCTGATGCGGCAATAATTTTTGTAGCGAGCCTGGATGCGGCGGTGGCCCGGGTTCACATCAAAGAAGACACCGGGCACGACAATCACTTTTTCCTTCAAGCCTTCGCGGAAGAAACTCATGCCATCGTCCAGCGGCGGCGGCAGTTTCGCCAGGTTGGCCCAGATGTAAAATGCACCGTCGGGTTTCGCATCGGCACTGATGTTCATCGCCGCCAGTCGCTTCAATACGAGCGCGCGTTTTTTGCCAAAATGCTTCTGGATGGCGAGCGTTTCTTGTTCCACATGGGCCGGGTCCAACAGCGGTAACGCGGCATTTTGAAACGGATGGTTCGCGCCGCCGTCGAGGAACGAGCCCGCGCTGGCAATTGCTTCTATCACCGCTTTCGGGCCGAGCGTCCAGCTGATTCGCCAGCCGGGGTAACGCCAGTTTTTCGTCAGCCCGTCCACCACCACTATCGGATCCTTGTTTACGTCCTCAACGAATTCGGCCGCGGAGATCATTCGCGGCTTGGCCGCCTCCGGCGCATTGTAGATGTAGTGCGAATAAAATTCGTCGAAGATCATCGAACACTGGCATTCGCGCGCGAGCTCACACCAGGCCGCGAGTTCCGCTCCTTCCATAAGTTGGCCGGTCGGGTTACAGGGATTGCTCGCCAGCAGCGCGCTCAGTCCGCGCCCGAGAATTTCCTCCTTCAAGTCTTCAGGGGAGATTTTGTAACCGTTCTCGGCACGCAATAAAATCGGGATGGATGTGAAGGCTTTGAAGACACTCAACAATTCCTCGTAGGCGGTGTAATCCGGGATGAAGTGTCCCATGTTGATGTCCCCCAACGCGCTGGCAATGCGGGTCAGGGCCAGGCGTCCTCCACTCGCAATGCTCACGTTGTCCGCAGTGTAGTGCGACTTTTTGCCGCGGCGGTAGATGGCATTATAAAAGGTGGCGACCGCCTGGCATAGGATCTTGTTGCCGACAACGGGCGCGTACTGCTGGCTCGCGGACGATACAGAGACATTTTCGACGCGTGGAGGCGCCCCGGGGATGGGGCCCGTTTCCGGTGATCCCTGGCCGAGATTGGCCCAATCCGGTTTGCCATAGGCGAAGCCATGGCGCATGGCCTCGTGCGTGACATAAATGACGCCCGTGCGTGGCACGGTGCGAAAACCGGGAATCGAATCAAGTGGTTCCATTTTTTTATAAATCGTATCAGTTATCTCCGGGAACAGTCGTTGCCAATCCGCCAATTCAAATGGAATGTGGCACTGGCAGCAAATTTAAAGCCTGATCGCGCCTAGCCGATCAAATCTTCAAGTCGCGCTGCGGCGGCATCCCATTCCGCGGGATCCTGCGGCGTGAATATCTTTGGTTCAAAAGAGTGTCGCACAATCTCGCGGGCCGCGGCATGGGAAGCGACGTCGCCAAGTGTGATGGCCTGGACCAGAATGTTGCCGAGCGCGGCGCACTCGGTCGGGCCCGCCAGCACCGTGATTTTTAGCGCATTGGCGGTAAATTGATTGAGGGTTGCATCCTTGCTGCCGCCGCCGACAATGTGAAGTTTTTGAATTTTTTTGCCGGTCAGACGTTCCAGCCGCCGCAGGGTGTAGCGATAAAACAGTGCCAGGCTTTCGTGGATGCAGCGGACATAGGCACCATGGCTCGCGGGGATGGGCTGCTTGGTCTCCCGGCAAAAATCAGCGATCTTTTCCGGCATGTTGTCGGGGCTCAGGAAACGCGGGTCATCGGGGTTGATGAGCGTCATAAACGGCGGCGCTGCGGCGGCAAGTAGTTCGAGTTGCGCAAATTCGTATTTCGCCCCTTCTTTGGCCCATTGCCGCTTGCACTCCTGGAGGATCCACAGGCCGATGATGTTTTTGAGCAGGCGAACGCTATTGCCGAAACCAATCTCATTCGTGAAACCCAGGGATCGGGCTTGTTCGTTGATGACCGGCTTGGTCAATTCAACGCCCATCAGCGACCAGGTGCCGGAACTGAGGTAAGCCCAATCCTCCCCGCTCGCGGGAACGGCCGCTACCGCCGCACCCGTATCATGCGAACAGGTGGCGATAACCTCGAGCGGTGACAATCCGCACTCTGTCGCCAGATTTTTTTTTATCGGACCGAGTTTGGTTCCCGCCGGGCAGATGGGGGCGAATAAGCCTGCGCGCAGGCCGAGCGCGGCAAAAAGTCGCAGCGACCAGCGGTTGTAAGTCGGGTTGTAAAGTTGCGTGGTGCTGGCTAGTGAAACCTCGTTGCGCGCGACTCCAGAACAGAAATAATTGAAAGCGTCACCAATGAGCAAAATCTGTTTCGCTTGCTTGAGGCGTTCCGTCGATTCAGAAGCAATTTGATAAATCGTATTGAACGCGAGAAACTGGATGCCGGTGATGGCGTAAGTGGTCGGCCAATCCACTTTGGCGCTCACATTTTCCAGCCCGAGCGCGGTTCGTCCGTCACGGTAACACCAGACGGGTGGCAGGATCATGCCGCGTTCGTCGTAAAGTACATAATCCACACCCCAGGAATCCGTGCTGATGCTCGCAATGGGTAATCCGGTGGCTGCAGCTTTTTTGAGGCCCGCCTTCAACTCGGCAAAAAGTCCGTCAATATTCCAATGCAGGGCCCCGTTGGTTCTCACAGGACCGTTGGGAAAACGGTGGAGTTCGGTCAGAGTCATTTTCCCGGCCTCGAGCGAGCCGAGCATGACGCGGCCGCTTTCGGCACCAAGATCGCAGGCTAGATAATGTGTGGGCATGTTGAAAATCCGGGGCGCATCTTAAAGTATGCCGGCGCGGTGTCAAAAAGTTTGCCAACGGGCGAATCGGGCGTATTTTGGATAAAAAATTTATGAGCGCCGCCAACCAACTCGACCAATTAAAGCAATTTACCGTCGTCGTCGCCGACACCGGCGATTTCGTCTCCCTTAAACAATTCACCCCGCGCGATGCCACGACCAATCCGTCACTTATTTTCAAGGCCGCGCAAATGCCCGAATACAGTTTCCTTTTGGATAAGGCCATCGCCGACAATAAGGCTAAAGCCAGCGGCAATGAACTATTATCGATCGTGATGGATGACCTGCTCATTTTGTTCGGCACCGAAATCCTCAAGATTGTTCCCGGTCGCGTCTCCACCGAAACGGACGCAAGTTTTTCCTTCGACACCGAGGCGCTCGTCGCCAAGGGCCGCCGTTTCATCGAGCTTTACAAACAGCAAGGTATCCCGCGCGAACGCATCCTCATCAAGATTGCTTCGACTTGGGAAGGCATTCGCGCGGCGGAAATTCTTCAGCGTGAAGGTGTCAACTGCAACCTGACCTTGCTGTTCTCCTTGGCCCAGGCCATTGCCTGCGCCGAGGCCAAAGTGAGGCTCATTTCGCCGTTCGTCGGCCGGATCATGGACTGGTATAAAGCGAAGGAGAAAAAAGATTTTTCACCTGCCGAGGATCCCGGCGTGATTTCGGTTGAGGAAATTTACAGTTATTACAAAAAATTCAGTTACGCCACCGAGGTCATGGGAGCGAGTTTCCGCAACATCGGGGAGATTCAGGAACTGGCCGGCTGCGATCTGCTCACCATCAGCCCGAACCTGCTCGCGGAACTGCAGAAGAATACAGCACCCCTCACCCGCAAATTGAGCCCTGAAATCGCGAAGCAGAGCAAAATTGAGAAAATTCCTCTGGACGAAAAGAAATTCCGCTGGCTGTTCAATGAAAATGCGATGGCGGTGGAAAAAACCGCCGAAGGCATCCGGTTGTTCAACGCCGATGCCCAAAAGCTCGCCCAGTTGATTGCGAAGAAATTATGAAGGGCAGGGACATCAATCCCCTGCATTCCGTAAAGATATAGCGTCACCGGTTTCCACAGAACCTCCCCGCAATCATATTGGAGTTTGATGCTTGGAATTTCTCTGTAGCTTGGCGCTTTGCGCAAACGCGCCCGCGCCGATGGCACCCGGACGCGGCTTGGCGGGCCAAACCGGGCATGAAGGAAATTGATTAAAATGAATACCGGCAAAAACGCTGATTCACCTCATCACCGCCGTGCCCGGGATTCAGCAGGTTCGTTGGGCGCAATGCTGAAGTTTCTGACATTGGGAATCTTCTGGGCTTTGGCTCTTGGAGCGGCTCTAACCACGCGAAGTGCGGAAAGCAATTTTACCGCTGCCGTGACTCAGGTCGCCCCCGGCATCTGGCGGATTCACTTGGGACAACCCGAAGCGCTTACTCCTTTGCATTTCCGCTCCGCTCCGTTGGCCATTGGCGGCTTGGCATCATTGCCCGGCACCGGCGAATTACCGCTCGCGATCGACCAGCTTGCCTTTCATGTTTCAGCCTACGGTTGCGCGGTGGAGTTGCCCATGTCCGCTGATGAAGGG
>JBEKMT010000199.1:0-9197 GCA_050008355.1 Verrucomicrobiota bacterium | reverse complement strand
TGCTCCAAAACTTTCCTCCGACAATAATCCCCCCTCCGCCAATTCGCCCAAACCATCCGTCAAACCAATCACCGCAACTTGTGTCAGGCCGCCAAACACCACCTGTGATACTTCGTAGCCAGCTCCAAACAATTTTGAACCATCCCCCGTCATTGATTCATAAGATGGACCACCGGAAAAATCCATCAGGTCCCCAACCCCTGCCACCGCCCCCTTTCCAAACCGCCCCGTCGGATCAAAACAGTTGACCGGGTCACCATTGCAGAAACTATGCAAATCCATACTCCCGGCATGGCCCAGCGGGTCCGGCGACAGGAAATGTCCCACTAGCGGATCGTAATAGCGCGCACCCAAATTGTAGAAACAGCTGGGGTCAATGCCCCGGCTTCGCCACACCAGTGTGTCCGCCAACAACGTATTCGCCGTCAGCGTCGGCGATTGATAGCCCAGCACAGGCCCATAGCCATCCACCCGCACCGGACTCCAATTCACCGTCGTACCGGATATCGTCGCCAAAATTCTGCCGACATAGTCGTTCAGAACCAGCGTGAGTGGCGCTATTTGCAGTTTGCCCTTGCGGGTCTTTCGACCTTATCGATAAAACAAGTGATCAGCATAGCCACTCGTTGCCACACGTACTCGGGCAGGGCAAGTGTCACACAGTCCTCACTATTGATACAAATTGTTGCTTAAGCTTCTTCACCTAACTGGTTTGAGGTATAAGTCAAATTATCCATGTGTAGCCAGTTCAGCCAGAATCTTCGCCAGTATCAGGACTCCGGTCTCGATTTGGTTCGGCGAGGAATATTCGTCCGGGCGATGGCTATGGCCACGGAAGGACGGGATAAAAATCATCGTGGCCGGACATAGTTGCGCCATGAACAAGGTATCGTGGTACGCCCGGCTGATCATGCGCCGGCAGGAGATTTTCTCGGAGCGGCAAATGTTGGAAACTGTTTTCACCAGCCCGGCATCACAAATTGCCGGCGAATCAACGTTCAGCCGTTCCAGCGTGTATTTGATTTTTCTCCGCGCGCAGATTTTTCTCACAGCGGACTCAACGCGTTTCAACACGACGTTGCGGGTTTTCAAGTTGGTGTCGCGCACATCGACCTCCAAATGCGCCCGGCAGGGCACGCTGTTCACGGCGCCCGGCTCGATGCGGAAAATTCCGGTCGTGCCGACGGTGTCGGGACTGCGGCTCGTTGTCGCAGCCCGCTCAACGGCCAGCGCGATCTCCGCTCCCGCGAGCAGTGCGTCACGACGACCAGTCATCAAGGTCGCCCCCGCATGTCCCCCAACGCCAGTGAGCTGAATCCGCAATGTGCTGGGCGCGGCGATTTTTTCCACCACGCCGATGGCCACCTTTTCGCGTTCCAAAACTGGACCCTGTTCGATGTGTAATTCAACAAAGGCGGTATATGGATTCTTTCGAAGCGGGACTGAATTGAGCCGCCCTCTGCAACCGCCGCGTTGGCGCCAAAATTCCAGGCTTTTGCCCTCACGGTCCTTCAGCGCCGCGGCTTGGGCCGGCGGCAAAATCCCGCTGAGCAAACGACTGCCGAGGCAGCCGATGCCGAAGCGCGTGGGTTCTTCCGAGGTGAAGACAATCAATTCGATGCTGCGATACGGCTGAAAACCCGCCCGTCGCAGTGCCCGGATGGCTTCGATGGCGCCCAGCACCCCGACGACACCATCGTATTTTCCCGCGTTTGGAATGGCGTCAATGTGCGAACCTGTAGCCACCGCTTGTAGATTTTTCCCGGAACCAACCCAGCGCGCGAAGAGGTTGCCGATTGCATCTTCGCGCAAGACCAGGCCGGCCTCCCGACAGAGCTTTTTTACCAATGCCCGTCCGCGCAAATCCGCTTCAGAGAAAATGACCCTGGTGACAACCGGTGGCTTGGCTTCCGTGATCAATGCCAGCGCGTCGATTTCCGCCTGTAAACGGTCTTTATCAACGGCAATCCTCCTCATTTCGGCAGCCGGTTCACGTCCTTATAATAAATGTAGCGCGCGGCCCGCGGGCCGGCCGCGATAAACCATTGCGGGCAATAGGGCGCAATCCAAATCGCGTCGCCCGCGGTCACCGGATGCCAATCGGCGTCGAGCCGGTAGACACCACCGCCCGCTAGAAACAGCAACCCATGTTCCATCACATGCGTCTCGACAAACGGCAAGGTCGCTCCCGGATCAAAGGTGAAAATGTTCACCGCCATGTCGAATGCGGGTGAGTCGGGAATCAGGGTTTTCAGCCGGGCGTGCTGGATACCGAGGAACGGGTGTTCAGGAATGCCTGTTTCTTTCCCCGTAAAAAATGAGGGCGGATTAAGCCCTGGCAACGGTTCATAGGTTTTCTTGAAAACCAACAATTGCGAACCTTTGACCGCACCGCGAACGTCGTATTGCGTCATTGGCGGTAGGTATGCAAATCCTCCTGGGACCAGGGCCACACCATTTACTTTAGCCTTTCCGGCGACCACGTACAAAAACCATTCATCATCGCCGGTTTGGCCCTCACCAATACTTTTGAGCTCAAGCGAAATCAAAAACTGCGAAACTCCGGCGCCCAGGGCCGACGAGATCAGCACGAAGGGCGCGCACTGTTTCCATCCGGGCAGGGCGCTGGCCACGTGGCCGTCCGGCGTAATCAGTGCGTAGTTGCGTTTGAGGACGTTTCGGGTGAGACCGCATTTCTGATTCATAAAGGTTTAAGCAATTGTCCCTGATTGGTGCCTGTGATGTTACCGTCCTTAAAAATTGTTTTGCCTCGCAGGATGGTCTGAATGACCCGCCCTGTCAACGCACGGCCGAGGTAAGGACTCTGCCGGTGGCGGTAAAACAATTCTTCCGGGCGCACGGTGTGGGTCGCCCGCAAATCCACCAGCGCCATGTCCGCGTCGGCGCCATTTTCAAGTCGCCCTTTCTTTTTCGGCAGACGAAATCGTTCCGCCACGTTGAACGAGGTCAATTTTGCGATCAAGGAAAGTGCGAGCGAATTCTTATATCTGCTTTCCAAAAGCAAAGGCAAAGTGTGCTGCCCGCCGGATATCCCGCCCCAGACTTTGAAAAAACTCTTATCCTGCTTCATTTCCGGTGGCGATGGCGAATGGTCGGAGCCAATGGTGGTCACGTCGCCGGCAATCACGTGTTGCCATAATTCCGCAGCTGTGGCCGGACTCCGCAAGGGCGGCGCACATTTGGCAATCGCCCCGAGCTGCTCCACATCCTCTTCCGTTAAAACCAGGTAATGCGGACATGTCTCGCAGGTCACATCAACGCCCTTGGCTTTCGCGGCAGCGATCAACGACACCCCCTGGCCGCTGCTGACGTGCACGACATGCAGCGCGCAGCGGGTTCCACCCGCAAGTTCAATCGCGCGGCGAATCGCCTCCAGTTCCGCGGCAACCGGCCGGGAATCCAGATAATCGCGAACCGATAATCTGCCACCGGCAATGCGCTCCGCTGCGAGCCGGTGGGTCAGGGTTTCGCTTTCCGCATGAACGGCCACCGGCAAATTCAACCGTGCCGCCCGAGCCATGCCTTCTCGCAACGTCGTCTCTCCCACGCGCGAAAAATCCTCGATACCGCTGTTCGACATGAAAGCTTTGAAACCAATGACGCCGCGTCCGGCCAGTTCCTCCAGCCGGTCCGGGTTTTGCGGCACCAAACCGCCCCAGAGAGCGAAGTCCGTCAGCGAACTTCGCGTTGCCGCCGCCAGCTTGAGGTCGAAACTTTCCGCATCGCAGGTCGGCGGATGTGCGTTGAGGGGCATGTCAAAAAAAATCGTGGCGCCACCGGCCGCCAGCGCGCGGCTCCCCGTTTCAATGCCTTCCCAATCCGTGCGTCCAGGTTCGTTGAAATGGACGTGCGAGTCGATCAACCCGGGGAAAATGTGCAAACCGGTTGCATCAATCTCCTCGCGCGCGTTGCCCGGAAGGTTGGGCCCAAGCGCGACGATGGTTTGATGGCTGATGCCGACGTCAGCCCTCCGCTCGCCATCATGGGTGACGATGGTTCCTCCCCGAATGATGAGGTCAAACGCGCTCATGAAGTTTTGCCAGCCGCAGGATAAAATCGTTCAGTACCTCGAACGCCATTCTAACATCTTGCACCTTGACCGATTCATCGGGATGATGGCTGATCCCGTCCTTGCAGCGGATGAACAACATCGCTGACGGCGTGATGCGCGACATGACCGCCGCATCATGCCCTGCCCCACTCGTCAACCGGATACTCCTGCCCTGGCTGCGTTTCACGGATTGCTCGAGTACCGCTGATAGCTCTTTGGAACAGGTTGTCGCTGGGGTTTCCTGAACCACTTCGGTGTCCAATTTAATTTTCCGGCGCGCAGCAATCCTAAACGAAACTTCTTCCAACTTGGAATGCGCGGCTTTGCGTACCGGGTCTTTGGCGTGACGAAGGTCCAGCGATAGCTCCACTTCACCGGGGATTACATTGCTCGCGCCAGGTTCGGCCTTGATGTGCCCGACCGTCGCAACCAGGCCCGGTGTTGTGCGGGCAAGCTTTTCGACTGCCAAAACGAATTCTGCCGCCGCGCAGAGCGCATCCTCGCGCAAATTCATTGGCGTCGTGCCGGCGTGGCCGGCGCGCCCGCGGAAACTGATGCGCACACGAGTTTGTCCGGCGATACCGGTGACGATGCCTAACGCCAGCTTCTCCGTCTGCAACACCGGCCCCTGCTCGATATGTACCTCGACATACCCCAGGACATTTTTCGGACCTGATTTCACCGCTTTGATTTTAGCGGGGTCACCGCCAAAATTTCTGATCGCGGCCGCCATGGAAATTCCACTGGCATCCTTTCGCTTCAAATCCCTCGCTTCGAAACAGCCGGCGAGAAACTTGCTGCCGAGATAGGCACTTTGATAACGCACCCCTTCCTCATCCGCAAAACCCGCCACTTCAACCGCAAACGGCAAACGCAGTTTCTTATGTCGAAGATTTTCCACGCAGGCTATGGCGAGCAAGACTCCAAGCGGGCCGTCGAATTTTCCGGCATTGCGAACGGTGTCGAGGTGCGATCCAAGTAAAAGAACTTTGCCTGCTGCCTTTTGACCGGCGTAGTGACCGATAAGGTTTCCAATGGCATCCACGCGCGTTTCCATTCCGGCGCCCCGCATCCAGGTCGCAACCTGTGCATTCGCGCGGCGCATCCCGGGTGAGGCAAAAGTGCGGGTGATGACGCCGCTTTCGTCAGAAATTTTTGCAAGCACTCCTATCTGCTGCATGACCAGCTGTGCGAAATGATGACTCATATTCGAATGCGAATAACTACACGATGTTGCGCCCTTTGTCAGGTTGATGTTTGAATGAGATTTGGCTTAAAAGGGCCTGCCCTGCCGCTGCTTTAGCGAAGAACTTAGATTCTAACTTCCAGCTCCAAACTCCAAAATTCCAGCTTAAAACGAGACGGTCACGTTTTCTTATTTCCAAAACCTGCCATAGTCACCAGGTATGCAAGGATTGCAACCGGGCATTTCCAGCGGAAAGGTGCCCTCTTCACTCACGCTCCCTGCTGCCCTAATCCCGGGCGTGGCCTTTATGGATGTTCCCTCCCCGGCTGTGGTCTCCCCGGTTTTCATCATTGGGGGCAATCTCCAAATTCCCGAGTCCGGGAATATTAAAACGGCATTCACCCTGCGAGACCACCTCAAATTCCCGAGCGATCGAGAATTTAAAAACCAATCCGCCCCAATAACTCGGTCAATTCTGTGCCTTGAGGAAGAACAAATGAAAAAACGAACCCAACTGCATTCCCGACCGGTGCGCCGCCGCCGGTCGGCAAACAGCAACAAGCAATCAGCTCTGAGTGCAAACGCCCAAATGTGCAAATGAAAAACGAACCCAATTTCAACCATCCATTCCACAACGTAAGGCTCAGTTTGAGATTCGATGGCTCAATCGGTCCGGTTCAGCCACTTGGTCTGGCTCAGCCAGCTCCAGTTCGTGTCCAATTGTGTTCATCAGGAGTTTCAAAAACTCCGCGTCTCAAGCCTCAATCTTCAACAAAAATGCCAACGCAAAAACGAACCCAATTCCACCTCCTGCCGATAAACCGCCGGCTGGCGGTCTTCTGTATTGCCGATTGGCATCCGGCACCCATCGGCTGGCTCGAAGTCCACGAGTCCAAATGTGTAAACGAAAAAACGAAGCCAATTCCATCCGGGTACGCCATAGCGAACGGGTGGGAATAACGTCGGTTGATCCCATCGGACTCGCTCGACGGTCCAAACCAGCCCAGCCAGCTCCACCTCGTGTCCATTTGTGTTCATTTGAGTTCATGCGTGGGTTCAAAAACTCTGTGCCTAAAGCCTCATTATTCAACAAAAATCCGAAGGAAAAAACGAACCCAAATCCGCAAATGGTAAAACATCGGGGGTAACCCGTGATTGCACGCGCTTTACTTGCCGGCCGTGCTTCTGCAAAACTGCACCAGCTTTTAACCGCGATGCACGACGTCACGTTTTTGCAAGATCTCGCAGTGGTGATGATTGTGGCCGGGGTGGTCACCGTCCTCTTTCACCGGCTCAAGCAGCCGGTGGTACTGGGCTATATCCTCGCCGGCGTCATCATCGGGCCTCATACACCCCCCTTTCCGCTGATCAAGGATGAGGAAGCCATCAACACCCTCTCGGACATGGGCATCATCCTATTGATGTTTTCGCTCGGACTTGAATTCAGCCTCGGCAAGCTCAAGCGCGTCGGGGCCACAGCCTTCATTGCGGCATCGCTCGAAATCATCCTGATGCTGGGCATTGGCTACCAGATCGGACGCTGGTTCGGCTGGACTTACATGGACAGCATTTTTCTGGGCGCCATGCTCTCCATTTCCTCGACAACGATCATCATAAAGGCACTGGCGGAACTGGGCAAAAGCAAGGAACGATTCGCCGAATTAATCTTCGGCATTCTCATCGTGGAGGATATTCTGGCCATCGCAATCATTGCCCTGCTCTCCGGCATCGCAATGACCGGCTCGTTGCAAATCGGCCAGGTTCTCGGCACGGTCAGTCGGTTGGGTATCTTTCTGGTGGTGGTCCTGGTGGTGGGGTTGCTGGCCGTGCCACGGCTCATCGGTTACGTGGCAAAATTTAAAAGCAACGAAATGCTCTTGATCACAGTGCTCGGACTTTGCTTCGGCTTTTCGCTGCTCGCCGTGGAACTGAATTACAGCATGGCGCTGGGCGCGTTCGTCATCGGGGCAGTTATCGCAGAATCACGGGAGATTCACCTGATCGAAAACATCATCGCCCCGGTGCGCGACATGTTCAGTGCGATTTTTTTCGTGGCCATCGGCTTGTTGATTGACCCTGTCCTGTTGGTGGAATATTGGCAGCCGATCACCGTCATCACCATCGCCGTCGTAGTGGGCAAGGTGCTGACCTGTTCATTCGGCACCTTCATCGCCGGCAATGACACCCGCACTTCGCTCCGAGTCGGCATGGGGTTGGCGCAGATCGGCGAATTCTCCTTCATCATCGCCGCCCTCGGACTCAACCTCGGTGTCACCAGTAAATTTCTCTATCCCATCGCCGTCACCGTTTCCGCCTTTACGACCTTGTTCACGCCGTACCTCATCAACAGTTCCGATTCCGTGGTGACCAGGCTCAGCCGCCGGGCCCCGAAGTCCTTCATCAACTCGCTCGAACTCTACACCCTTTGGCTCGGGCAGAAGGGCGAGGGACAACAGAAAAACAAGGCCGCGCAATTCATCCGCCGCTGGACCTTCCAAATCGTCCTCAACGCCATGTTGACCGCCGGGGTCTTTATCGGCGCGGTGTTTGTTTGGCGGCAGAATCCAGCCTGGCTGCGGCATATTCCCCTGGATGAACCCAGACGCAATGCCCTGCTCTGGTTCAGCGCGGTTTTTCTATCGTTGCCGATGTTGATCGCCGCTTACCGCAAATTGGAGGCGCTGGGTCTGTTGCTGGCCGAGCTGCGGGTGAAACAACTGGCGTCTGATGTGCATGCGAAGGAAATCAAGGCGATCATCTCCACTACCGTGCCGCTGGCCGGGGCCGTGGGCCTCGGGGTGCTGGTTTTCTCCTTGAGCGCGCCCCTGTTGCCATCGTGGGAAATTCTCATTGTCATGCTCGTCATCCTCGCGTGCCTGACGTTTCTGTTGTGGCGGTCGTTCGTCAAAGTTTATTCCAAGGCGCAAGTGGCCATCCAGGAAACACTGGCCTCAACCCCGCTCCCGCATGAATCTGCCGCACTGGCACCATTGAAGAATTTTTTGCGGGAAGCCGAATTGCAAACGTTCGCGATCCGGCAATCATCGCCTGCGTGCGGTCGCCTTATCCGCGAACTCGAACTGCGCTCCAAGACCGGCGCCAGCATCGTCGCCATCGAACGCAACGGCACCAATCTCATCAATCCCGGCCCGGACGAGGAACTGCAGGTCAACGACCAGGTTTTGCTCCTGGGAAACGAAACACACTTGAACCAGGCGCGCGCTTGGCTGCTCGGCGAAAATGAAGCCGGAGCGCCCGCCGTTTAACTCCCGCGGTACGTTGAGTAAGCCCACGGCGTGCAGAGTAACGGGACATGATAACTCGCGCCCGCATCGGCGATACCCAGTCGCACCGGCACACAATCAAGAAAACGGATCTTCGGCAGGGTGGTGCCCTTTGCCATGAAATAATCGCCGACGTGAAAAATGATTTCGTACTGGCCGATTTTCATTTCGTCTGCGGCCAGCAACGGGGTTTCTGTGCGCCCGTCGCCGTTGGTCTTTGCAGTGGTGACCAGCGTGCGCTCCTCGCCCTCGAGCAACCACAACTCGATCTTCATCCCCTGAGCCGGACATCCGTGCGCGGTATCCAGAACGTGCGTGCTTAATTTGGCTGGCATATGGGGTGCAATCTGACCTGTCGTTATGCGTTTGAACAGTCTTTTGTCAGGCGGTGAAACTGCGGCCAAGCCCGAGCCTGGCCAGACCCTGACGATATGTGATTGAGCTTTTATCCGCGCGAATGTGGACTTCCTCCTGCAAATCAATCGGCAGGTCTTCCGGATATTGCTTTTCCACAATCGCTTTGTCCTCGGCAAATACCTGATGATTGAAATCCAAAGTCGCCTGCAATGGCGCCTCTTTGTCGAAATTACGGCAGATTGGAACGAATACACGGGTCTGCCGCGCGGACACGGGCGAGGCGGCATTCAGAATGTGT
>JBEKMT010000198.1:0-9255 GCA_050008355.1 Verrucomicrobiota bacterium | reverse complement strand
CCTTGGTCATTCAACGGTAAAGCCACACCCGCAGCAATGAAACCAGTTGATCCTTGTTCACCGGTTTAGCGATGTAATCCGACGCCCCCGCTTCCAGGCATTTTTCGCGGTCCCCTTTCATTGCCTTGGCAGTCAGGGCAAGAATCGGCAACGAGCGGAATTCCGGGATCTTCCGGATTTCGCGGAGCGTTGCGTAGCCATCCATTTCCGGCATCATGATGTCCATCAACACTACGCTCAATTCCGGTTCGCTCTTTATAATTTCAATTGCTTGCCTGCCGTTTGTGGCACTCAAGACTTCCATTTCGTGATTTTCCAAAATGGTTGTCAACGCAAAAATGTTTCGGGCGTCATCGTCTACCACCAGGGCTTTGCGCCCGTGCAGAACCTCGTTGGAATTATGCAAACGCGAAAGCATTTTTTGCTTTGCTTCCGGTAAATCCGCGACTACTCGATGCAAAAACAATGCCGTTTCATCAAACAATCGGTCAGGCGATTGGACGTCCTTTAGCACAATGCTCTTCGCGAGAGTTTTCAACTTCTTTTCCTCCTCTGCATCCAAGTCCTTTCCGGTAAACACCACAACCGGTATGTCGCGCAGAACCGCCTCGTTTTGCATCTTTTCAAGCAACGCATAGCCGCTCATGTCCGGCAAGCGCAAATCCAGCACGCAACAATCGAACTCATTGTCGAGCAACATCTGGTAGGCTTCAGCACCCGTGCCAGCGGTTCTGATCTCGATGTCCTTGTAGTCCAATAGCTCCACGATGCTGTTACGTTCGTTTTCATTGTCTTCCACGATGAGCAACCGTTTCTGGCGCCGGCTGGAGAACTGTTTGATACGGTCAAAGCACTGGTTCAATCCTTCGGTCGTGGCCGGTTTGATGGTGTAGGAATAGGCCCCGTGCGCGAGGCCGTGCTGGCGTTCTTCTTCAACAGAAATAACCTGCACCGGAATGTGTCGCGTCGTCGGGTCGAGCTTCAGATTATTCAAAACCGTCCAGCCGAGCATGTCTGGCAGAAAGATGTCGAGCGTGACTGCCGTCGGCAAAAATTGTCGAGCCAGGGCAATCGCGGTGTGTCCGCGGGTGGCGGCAATCGCCTTAAAACCACGATCACGGGAAAGTCCCACTAAGACCCGCGCATAATGTGGGTCGTCCTCCACAATCAATATGACATTATCGCCGGGCTGAACCGATTCACGATCGTCAGGGATGTTTTCCTCGCGCGGCACGGGCAAGGCCACCGGGGAAGAAACATTCTGCCGATTGACCACGGTCGTTCCCCCGGCAAATGTCAACGGAAGGTACAGAGTAAAACAACTGCCCTCTGCAGGTCTGCTCACCAGGCGGATTTCTCCACCCAACAGGGTTGCCAGCTCGCGCGAAATGGCTAGACCTAAGCCAGTTCCGCCGTATTTGCGGCTCGTGCCCGCGTCCGCCTGCTGGAATGCCTCAAATATCAACTTTTGTTTCTCCGGTGCGATGCCGATGCCGGTGTCGCTGATCGAAAAAGACAACACATTTTGTGACCGGCTTAACACTGGATGATCCGGGCTCCAACCACTCACTGCCGGTTCGACCCGGATTGCCACGTGGCCTTGGGCGGTAAATTTAAATGCGTTGGACAATAGGTTTTTCAAAATTTGCTGTAGCCGTTTCTGGTCTGTCGTCATCGCGCGCGGTAGCGCTGAACTGAATTCCACATAGAAGGGAAGACTCTTTGACTCGGCAATATGGCGGAAGTTGCGTTCCACTGAATCCCGCAAACCGCCAAAGGTGATTTCTTCGGCTTCCACCGTGACCGTGCCGGATTCGATTTTTGACAAGTCTAGAATGTCAGTGATCAGGTTCAGCAAATCAGACCCGGAGGAATAAATGTTGCGTGCAAATTCAGCTTGTTTGGAGGTGAGGTTGCCGCCGGTATTTTCTGCAAGTTGCTGGCCGAGAATCAAAATGGAGTTTAGTGGTGTGCGTAATTCGTGCGACATGTTCGCCAGGAATTCTGATTTGTATTTGGAAGTCAGCGCCAGTTCCGTCGCCTGTTCTTCCAGCGCGCGGCGCGCCTGCTCCACTTCCTGGCTCTTGCGTTCCACCTCGACGTTCTGTTCGGCCAATTGCCGCGCTTTTTGGGCCAATTCCTCGTTCGTCTGCGTCAATTCCTTCTGTTGCAATTGCAATTCGACCGTCAGCTGTTGCGATTGCTGCAACAAATTCTCGGTACGCATCGTGGCTTCGATCGTGTTGAAAACCACGCCAATGGACTGCGTGAGCTGCTCCAGAAAGGTCAAATGAGTGATGCTGAATGGTTTTAAGGAGGCAAGTTCGATGACGGCTTTGGCCTGGCCCTCGAAAAGCACCGGCAACACCACGATGCTCGCGGGGCGCGTCTCCGCAAGGCTGGAAGCGATCCGGGTGTAATCCGTTTTGATGTCGGTCAGCAGAATGCGCTGTTTCTCCACCGCGCATTGGCCGACCAATCCTTCCCCGACCAGAATGGTTTGCGGCTGATCTGGTCGTTGCGCATATCCGGCGAGCAGGCGTAAAATCCGGTTGTTTCCGTTACCGGCCTCCATTTGATAAATCGTGCCCTGTTGCGCACCCACGAGTGGTGCAAGTTCGGAAAGCAACATTTGGCCGACCGTGAACAAATCGCGCTGTCCTTGCAACATGCTGGTGAATTTCGCCAGGTTCGTCTTCAGCCAGTCTTGCTCCTGATTACTTTCCGTGGTCACGCGCAGATTCCCGATCATCGTGTTGATGTTGTCCTTCAATTCAGCCACTTCACCGCGCGTTTCCACAGTAATCGAACGCGTCAAGTCACCTTTGGTCACGGCGGTGGCCACTTCTGCGATCGCGCGCACTTGCGTCGTCAGGTTCGCGGCGAGCAGGTTCACGTTGCCGGTCAAATCTTTCCAGGTGCCGGCCGCGCCCGGAACGTTGGCCTGGCCACCCAGCCGGCCTTCAACACCGACTTCACGCGCCACGTTCGTGACCTGTTCGGCGAAAGTCGCCAGCGTATCCGTCATATTGTTGATCGTTTCTGCGAGCGCGGCGACTTCCCCCTTGGCTTCGACGGTCAGTTTCTGCCGCAAATTTCCGTTTGCCACTGCCGTCACAACTTTCACGATGCCGCGGACCTGGTCGGTCAAGTTCGCTGCCATGAAATTCACATTGTCTGTTAAATCTTTCCAAGTTCCACCGACCCCCAAAACCAGGGCTTGACCGCCCAACTTGCCTTCCGTTCCCACCTCGCGGGCGACGCGGGTTACTTCCGCGGCGAAGGCGTTCAACTGGTCCACCATCGTGTTGATGGTGTTCTTCAATTCCAGAATTTCGCCACGCACATCCACCGTGATTTTGCGGGACAAATCGCCTTTTGCAACGGCGGTTGTCACTTCGGCAATGTTTCGTACCTGCGCGGTGAGGTTTGCACCCATGGCGTTGACGGAGTCCGTCAGGTCTTTCCAGGTGCCGGCCACACCGGGTACAACGGCTTGCACACCCAGACGTCCTTCGGTGCCGACTTCACGCGCGACGCGGGTCACTTCAGACGCGAACGAGCGAAGCTGCTCCACCATCGTATTAATCGTCTCCTTGAGTTGGAGAATTTCACCGCGGACGTCCACGGTGATCTTGCGGGATAAGTCGCCGTTCGCCACGGCTATCGTTACTTCGGCGATATTCCGGA
This sequence comes from Verrucomicrobiota bacterium, assembly GCA_050008355.1. Lineage (GTDB taxonomy): Bacteria > Verrucomicrobiota > Verrucomicrobiia > Limisphaerales > UBA11358 > UBA11358. The sequence goes on along the minus strand of JBEKMT010000198.1, from coordinate 5,565 downwards.
CCTGGCCGGTCAGATTGGAAGCCATCGAGTTCACATTGTCCGTCAGATCTTTCCACGTTCCCGCCACTCCCGGAACCAAGGCCTGGCCGCCCAGTTTCCCTTCGGTACCCACCTCACGGGCGACGCGTGTCACTTCTGAGGCAAAGGCGTTTAATTGGTCGACCATGACGTTAATGGTATTTTTTAACTCAAGAATTTCCCCTTTCACGTCCACGGTGATCTTGCGGGACAAGTCGCCGCGCGCCACGGCGGTGGTTACTTCGGCAATGTTGCGGACCTGGCCGGTCAGATTGGAGGCCATGGAATTCACATTGTCTGTTAAATCTTTCCAGGTGCCGGCCACACCCGATACGGCTGCCTGGCCGCCCAGTTTGCCTTCCGTTCCCACCTCGCGCGCGACCCGTGTCACTTCCGCTGCAAATCCATTCAGCTGGTCTACCATGGTGTTGATGGTATTTTTTAATTCTAGAATTTCCCCCTTCACGTCCACGGTGATTTTACGCGACAAGTCACCGCGCGCTACGGCAGTTGTAACATCCGCTATGTTGCGGACCTGGCCGGTCAGGTTCGAGGCCATTGAGTTCACATTGTCTGTCAGATCTTTCCATGTGCCGGCCACACCCGGTACCGCCGCCTGGCCACCCAATTTGCCTTCGGTGCCGACTTCACGCGCCACGCGCGTCACCTCTGCGGCGAAGGCGTTCAGCTGGTCAACCATCGTATTGATCGTGTTTTTCAACTCTAATATTTCACCTTTGACATCCACGGTGATCTTGCGGGACAAGTCACCCTTGGCCACGGCGGTGGTCACGTCGGCAATATTCCGAACCTGGCCGGTCAAGTTTGAGGCCATCGAGTTCACGTTGTCGGTCAAATCCTTCCATGTGCCGGCCACACCGCGTACCTGCGCCTGGCCGCCCAGTTTGCCTTCCGTGCCCACTTCACGCGCGACGCGGGTTACTTCTGAAGCAAAGCCGTTGAGCTGATCCACCATCGTGTTAATGGTATTTTTCAACTGGAGAATTTCACCTTTGACATCCACGGTAATTTTGCGGGATAGGTCGCCGCGCGCCACTGCGGTGGCCACCTCCGCTATGTTTCGTACCTGGCCAGTCAGGTTCGAGGCCATGGAATTCACGTTGTCCGTCAAATCCTTCCAGGTTCCAGCCACACCGCGGACCTCTGCCTGGCCGCCCAGGTTTCCTTCCGTTCCAACTTCGCGCGCCACGCGCGTCACTTCAGATGCAAAGCCGTTCAACTGATCCACCATCGTGTTGATGGTATTTTTCAGTTCCAAGATCTCACCTCGTACGTCCACGGTGATTTTCCGGGACAAATCTCCCTTCGCGACTGCGGTCGTCACCTCAGCAATATTACGGACCTGCGCTGTCAGGTTTGTCGCCATGGCGTTCACCGAGTCTGTCAAATCTTTCCAGGTTCCAGCCACGCCCGGAACTTGCGCTTGACCGCCTAACTTGCCCTCGGTTCCGACCTCACGTGCGACGCGCGTTACTTCGGCGGCAAAACCATTCAATTGGTCCACCATCGTATTAATCGTGTTTTTTAACTCTAGGATTTCACCTTTGACGTCTACGGTGATTTTGCGGGAGAGGTCGCCCTTGGCCACCGCGGTCGTGACGTCCGCGATGTTACGGACCTGGCCGGTCAAATTCGCCGCCATCAAATTCACGTTATCCGTCAGGTCTTTCCAGGTCCCGGCGACGCCCGGCACCGCCGCCTGGCCGCCCAGTTTGCCTTCTGTTCCGACCTCCCGCGCGACACGCGTTACTTCCGACGCAAAGGAATTCAATTGGTCAACCATCACGTTGATCGTGTCCTTGAGCTCTAGAATCTCACCTTTGACGTCCACCGTTATTTTGCGGGAAAGGTCGCCTTTGGCCACCGCGGTGGTGACTTGAGCGATGTTACGGACTTGAGCCGTCAAATTCGATGCCATGGAGTTCACGTTATCCGTCAAATCCTTCCAGGTTCCGGCTACCCCCGGGACGGCTGCCTGACCACCGAGTTTGCCTTCGGTCCCGACCTCGCGCGCCACGCGAGTGACTTCCGCGGCAAAGGAGCGCAACTGATCCACCATCGTGTTGATTGCTTCCTTCAGCTGGAGAATTTCACCGCGTACATCCACCGTGATTTTCTTGGAAAGATCGCCGTTGGCTACCGCGATCGTCACCTCGGCGATATTGCGGACCTGTGCTGTCAGGTTGCCGGCCATCTGATTTACCGATTCCGTCAGTTCACGCCAGACACCCGATACGCGTTTGACTTGTGCCTGACCGCCCAGCTTCCCTTCGGTGCCGACTTCCCGCGCCACGCGGATCACTTCAACCGAGAATCCCGCCAGTTGCTCAACCATCCCGTTGACAAGTTTTGCGGTGCGGAGATATTCACCCTGTAGCGGACGCCCGACTGTTTCCAAAGGCATGGATTGGGACAAGTCGCCTTTCGCCACGGCACCAATCACACGGCCCATCCCGAGAATCGGTTGCGAAAGATCGTCCACCAGCGAATTCACAGCCTCAATGCGGTCGGCCCAGCCGCCGACAGAGTCGCCCATCGGCATACGCTCGCCTATCTTTCCCTTCCTGCCGACCTCATTTCGCAGTCGCAGAACATTTTTCCCGAAGACCTCCATGCGGGCCGCCACTTGGTTGAGTGTATCCGCCACTTTTCCATCCAGTCCGTTCAGATCGCTTGGCAGGCGCACTGAAAAATCGCCTTTGTCCATGGCGGTGAGTGTTGCCAAAAGCCTGCGCTTAAATGCATCTTCGTCGACAATGGCCCCGTTGGTACGGGATTTGGCCGTAATTGTATTTTTCATGGCATTTTTAAAAGCAACCTGGCTTGAATCAAAGCATTTTGACGATATGCTCGAAGCTTCGCCTGCGCCCGGCATTCGTCGTGCATTTTACATGCTTCAGGATTCGAAATTAAGCCTATTGAACAGCCCGTGTTACGATGCAAAAAATATGCCACCTGGTTCTCAATTTGCGGAAGTGCAATAGTATGCTGATTGGCTCGGGCGAATAATTTAGTTGCCTGAAAAAATGATAGATGCGTGTTGATTGCAAATGGCAATAAAAGGAGGCGATGAGGTTGCATTATGCAAATGAATCGAGGGCGACCGCATGATTGATTCATTTCAACCACATTGCATTGGACACCATCCTCTGTGCTGGAAAACTGACATAAAAGATTGATGTCGAAGGCAGAACGCAAAGTTGGTGAACATCGCCCCGAGTTTATATGGCAGGAATCCAACGGACGATAGGCCCGCTTGAGCCCATCGGAAGAGGCGTTCATTTGAATTCGGCGACGATACGAGACGCGATCAGATGCCGGCGACGATAACCGTTCGCTTTCGCTGTCACCACCGGTACACAATCCAGCAGGCACGGCAATGGTACTGATTGATCCCCTGAGGAGCCCGAAGGTGGGTTGATGAACAACTATAACTCCAAAGCTGCCCGCCCTCTACAACCAGCTGCTTTCCGAGTGTCGTCCGGCTTCCCCGGGCGGAGGCGGTTGATCAATACTCCCCGCGCTTATTGGGCGATAATCTGAACTTTCCTGTTGAGTTCACAATAATGAACGCCCCAGGCTCTTGGGTTCTGAATTGACCCTGGTGAAGGGAACGAATGAGTCAGTGCGCAATCCCGACCAAGTCTGTGCTCAACCTGGATCAGCCGGCAGTGTCCCGGTGGTCAAAAATAAATTCACTGGCGAAAACCTGGCGGCACGATTTTTGCAAGGAAAATGCCAGAGTGAAACCAACTATATGTTTTGAACTGATGCGAATGGTGGCGATCGCAGCATCATCAACCTTCGTAGCTGCCTTTTCCGGATGCACCACATATCAAACCACAAGCCCGCCGCGGGCGGCCACCGAACAGCTGCTGCTTAGCACTTCCGTCGACCGTGCTCTTGCCGGCTCTCACCTTACCATTTTTGCCGGGCAGAAAGTTTACTTAGACACGTCTTATTTCGACAGCTATGACGTAAAGTATGCAACTGGAGCAATCCGTGATGCGTTAAGCCGAGGAGGCGCGCTGCTTGTGGATAGTGCGGCCGCCGGCGACATCATTATTGAGGCTCGTAGCGGTGCCCTTTCAATTGATAATTCCGAAACGCTGTTTGGTCTACCGAGTATAGGCGCTCCAGTTCCGCTGGCAGGAACGGTTGCCCTTCCGGAGATCGCCTTTTACAAGGCTGACCGCCAGCACGCCTACGCAAAGTTTGCACTACTGGCATTTGTCCGAGAATCCAGGATGCATCTCTATTCCAGCGGCGATTTGGATGGCAAATCCTATGACAAATACTACAGACTTCTAGGTGCTTCCTGGGAAAGAACGGACATCCCCGAGAAACACCACTCTGAAAACATTAAGGAAGAGTATACAACTTGGTTTCCGCAATATGACCCACACGCCTTGCAAACAATTGCCAATCCGATCTCGGTCGTGACTTCAAGCAACTCGTCTCCTAAAGCAGCTGCCTCAACAAACGCTTTTGCGGCACATTCATTTCCGGCGACAAATGCTCCGCCTAACCTGCTCACTAATGCAGTGAAGTACTAAGTGAAGGGGCAAGTCAAAATAGCAACATTGATCGCGCGAACATGTAGGTACTGATTGGATGCTTGCTATGAGCTAACCGAGATGCACATCGATAGCTTCAAAGCCGGGCGGCAACTTTGCCTTAAGCAGCCTACTTCCCCGGCATTTTGAATATCACAATAATCAGGGAAGGGTCAAGGATGTTGCCACCACAATGCAGACAGAGCAGCGATCAACCGGTTGTTCTAAATGCGGGAAAGTATTCTCAGGTTATCGTAGAACAAATATCGAAGTTAAGCTGATACCCTGGATTTTTGCCTCAGTCGCCCTTTCAATGATTTTAATCATGTAGGTTGCAATGCGAGTTTGCTTTCTGCAAAGAATCATCCACCAAATCGCCAATGGCGCACCTGCGCGGGTGCATTTGTAAATGGCATGTTTTCCGCTGATTAGAATCTAGTGTCGGACAATAGAACAACCATTAAATCAGTTAAATAAAATTATGAAACCGATAGTCAAAAGCTTAATCGTTATAGGCACACTGGCGATTGCGAATGGCGTGAATGCTAATGACAGCAATTCACCGGTGCAATCCGCAATCCAAACACCTGTTAGCGACCAGGAATTTGCCTGGGAGGCTAGCATTGCCAATCTCAAGGAAATACATCTGGCGCAATTTGCCCAGCAGAATTCAACTAATGAAGATGTCCAGATGTACGCCAAACATATGGTGCATGATCATGCCGTCGCCAACCGTAAACTCAGTGAAATTGCTTTGGCAGAAGGCCTGAATCTGCCGGATACAAACGCGTTTGATATCGTCGTTAACATTGACCAACCGCAAAAGCAAGCGACCCAACTAACTGAACATGAGACCCCGGAGAGCAAACTAAAGGATCAACAAATGGCAGCGGAACAGATCGAGTCCTTGAGTGGACGGGCATTTGACCAGGCCTATGCGGACGCGATGGTCAAAGACCATGCTGATGCC
>JBEKMT010000197.1:0-9353 GCA_050008355.1 Verrucomicrobiota bacterium | reverse complement strand
ACCGGAGGAGGGACCGTTAATTTCAGCGGCACGGGCAACAGCGGTATCTGGCAGCCAGGCGCCGTGAGTATAAGCAACGGCACCCTGGCCGGAACCACACCGGTGGTAGCCGGGGGCCAACTCACCTGGTCGGGCGGGAACATTTACGGGGATGTTACCGCGGACGGCGGCAGCATCAACGTGACTTCCGGTTCGTCCGTGTCCTCTGGCGGCAAACTCGTCAACAACGGCAATTTGACCTGGACGCCCAATAGCGGCCCCCGAACGGGCGGAGGCACGATCATTAGCAACACCCCGAGCGGCGTCATCAGCGTGGCCCTCAACGGTAACAATATCGATTCCTATGTTTACGGCGGTGCCACCGCCTTTTACAACGCGGGCCTGATAAACATTTCCGGTTCCGGCCAATTGGGCTACATCACCGACCCATTCTACAACACCGGCACGGTAAGTATCAATAGCGGCACGCTAAGCTTCAGCTCCGGCGGGACTAACTCCGGGACCATCAGCGCCGCCTCCGGCGCGGATTTGGATTTTTCAGGCGGGGTATTCACCAGCACCGCGAGCTCGCTCATTTCCGGCGCCGGGGATCTGTCCGACAGTGGTGGTGGTGGCGGCACTTATAACCTTGCCGGGCCGCTAAACCTGGGTGGATCGTGGACGTTCGCGACCAGCGCCACTATCAATCTGACGGGCACCACTACCGTCAGTGGCAACACCCTCAATCTGACCGGCGGAGGAGCGTATTATTTTAATGGCACGGGTAAAAACGGATCCTGGCAGCCGGGAGCTTTGAATTTGAGCAGCGGCACCCTGCAAGGCTCCACGCCAATCGTGGCGAGCGGTATGCTGACCTGGACGGGCGGTTCCATTTATCAGGAACTTCAATTCGAGGGCGGGAGCGTCAACGTGACCGCTGGCTCCTCCCTCGCTGGTGGTGAATTCATTAACAATGGAGCTCTGGCTTGGACGCCCGGCAGTGGACCTCGCACGGGCCAGGGGACCATCATCAGCAACACGCCGAGCGGCGTGATCAGCGTGGAGTTAAACGGAAACAACATTGAATCTTACGCTTACGGAGGTGCCACCGCCTTTTACAACGCAGGCCTGATCGACGTCTCCGGCCCCGGCCAGACCGGGTTCATCACCGACCCCTTTTTCAACTCCGGAACATTGAACATCCAGAGTGGCACGTTGAACTTGATTGCGGGTTATACATCCACCAATGCCACCGTGAATTTTGGCATTAGCAGCGTGACCAGCTTCGGCCAACTGGCCGTCACCGGACCGGTGACCTTCGATGGCAAGCTCGACGCGATTGCCAATGGTTACACACCCGCCCCCGGTGATTCCTTCCCGCTCATTACTTACGGTTCAGAAAACGGGATTTTCAATGCGCTTGATCTTCCTCCCCATGCAAGTTGGCAGGCAGAATACTCCCCAACAGACTTCTCGATTACCGTGGAGAACGTCACCTCACCTTTCCTGACGCTCAGTGCCGTCCAGCCGCCACTCCCGCTAACCAGCGGCTTCGAAATGCTGCTTCTGGGTCCGATTGGCTCGAATTATACCATCCAGGCCAGCACCAATCTGAAGAAACCGGGTTGGGTAGACATTACCAATTTCACCACGACCTACTCCTCATTCTATATCACCGATACCGACGCCACAAATCAACCAGCCCGCTTCTATCGAGCCTATATCCAGTAGGCCCAATAGGCTGTGCTTTAAATACTGGAAAGGCAGATCCCACCAATGCTTCCCCCGGGAATGGGTGCGCACTCGCGCCGAACGCCGTTCGGGACCCCTTGCGACCGTCTCACCCTAATGTGGTATTCCATCGTCGCAGTTCATCAGCCACATTGCGGTTACCACGCATGGTTGCGTGTGCGGCAATGCGTGACCGGAATGATTTCCGCAAACCGATGCCAAACAAAAGTCCGGCGATGAACTCAAAGTATCTCTCATTCTTGTTAGCCATCATTTTGCTCTGCGGAATCAGCGCACGCGCCCAGCATCTCTGGTGGAATCTAGACGGACAGGCGAACGGCACCTGCCTTTACGGCCGGATTACCGTGTTGGCAACGCACACTAGTACTTACTATTGCGGTGCGAACTGGCATCCGGGCGAGCCGGCGGGCGGTTATTGCGGCATCCAGGACAATGACGCAAACGAGCGCCGAACGATTTTTTCAATTTGGGACACCTCGCCGCAATTACATCCAAAAATCACCGAAGCCGGGCCGAAGACCATTTACGGACGGTTCGGCGGCGAAGGTGAAGGTGGCCACACCCACATGATTTGGAACTGGAAGACAAACGAGACCTTCCAGTTTTTTGTCCGCAAACAGCGAGGATTGGATACCAACACGGTAGACACGTCCTATTACATTTATGATCCCGCCGGAAAAAAGTGGCTTCATATCGCGACCATCAGAAACCCGGACGGCGGGTACCCGGAAGTTGCCACTCTGGGCGGCGGGGTGAATTCTTTTCTGGAGAATTTTTCCGGCGAAGATCGCGCGGCTCCCCGGCTGGCGTTCTATCGCCTCTGGCTCGGAACGAATGTGGAAAACATGAAATGCCTGACTCATGCCGAGGGAGATGGCACCTGGGGTGAGTTGCACGACAGTTATTTTCTCGCCGCCGGAGGCACCAATGAACTGGGCACCGTTTTTTCGAACCTCGAACCGCAATACGGATCACCGGTATACGGCGAACCAGGAAGGGCCATTGATCCGATTACCGATCAAATGCTGCCCCCGGAGTTGATCGAGGAGTTGGAACATCTGCCGAGAGCCGCCGCCGTCAAAGGAGATTGACTACGGACTAAAACTCCCCTTCTCCGTGCGTTCTGGATAGAAGGTCTTTTCTTTGAATCTCTTCGGGTAATCGCTTGACCCGTGGCTCTCGCTGGATGGTTAAAACGTTAACGACGCATCGGAAATTTCCCGCCATGTTGGATAAACTCCATTACCAATGACTTGTACATGTGTGCCCGGAAATCTATAATTCGGTGAACCAGCAAATTTGCACGGAAACAGATGTCTCATATCACCAGTCCAGCTTGGTTAACTTCGGCCGCTTTCGTGATGGCCACGCCGATCTTTTTCCGTCCCCGTTCGTCAAATTCCGATAAATAATTACCAAATTTTGGCTAGCCAATCCGGTGCGTCTGGCCATAATGAGCCGTGATATCCATGCAGTCGAAGCATTTAAGAACTTTGGTCCAGCCTCGAATGAAGGCTGCGGTAGCGCTCAGATGATCGCGGATCCGAATCCGCCCAACCCCGTTTTTTTCGAAACGGCAGCCGCTTCTGGTTCGAACGTCAAAAGGCGAAGCCAGTTTGCTGGGACGTCATACGATCACGCAGACTTCAACCGCAAACTCCACCGTTATGAGACGAAGTACGTCATTCCGAAGGCGATGGTTCCGCAAATTCGCGAACTCATACGTCCATTCTGTGAACCGGACTCCCACTGCACGGGCAACCCGCCGACTTACGTGGTCAATACTTTGCAATTGGACTCTCCCGAGTTGAGCCTGCATCACGCCAAACTGTGGGACTTTGTGAACCGGTTCAAATTGCGGGTGCGGACCTATGGTGATCCCGTTGGAAACGCTCCCGTTGTCATGGAGGTCAAGGCCAAAGATCGCAATTCGACATTGAAGCTGCGGTGTCAAATGCCATTTGATCGCTGGGGAGAACACTTGTTTCGCAACGAAGTCATCAAAAACGTTGAGTTCAAGACGGCCACGGAAGCAGAGAATTTTTATCAATTCCTGCGGTTGACCCGGGAAATTGGCGCGCGTCCGGTGATGTTGATCCGCTACCGGCGGGAATCCTACTTCGGTAAAATAGAAAATTATTCGCGCGTCACCTTTGACAGCCAGTTGGAATACCAACAAACCTGCACCTGGAACTCATGGGGCGTCGACGGCGCGTGGCGAGCCTTGGATAATCCGATGATGCAAACCCGGCGACACGACAAGGAACTTAATTTTTCGGGCGTGGTATTGGAGCTAAAGGCGCTGCATGATGTGCCCAAATGGATGATCGACGTGGTGACGAAAATGGATCTTTGGCGCGTTGGCCACTGCAAATACAGCAACGCCATCTGGGCGGAATCAATGTTTCGCTCCAGGCCCTGGACGCCCGAATACGAAATTGACCTGCTGCGGTATTTATAAAATGACCCTATGGACGACTTTCTAACGATCTATGGAACAACCCAGTGGCTGGGGGCTGAACAAATCATTGCGTCACTGCTCATTTGCTTTGTGCTGACGTCGGCTCTGGCCACGATCTATCGCTGGACCTTTCAATCGCTCTCTTACTCCCGCTCGTTCGTCCATACGATGATTCTCTCCAGCATGGTGGTCGCCGTCATCATCATGACGGTGGGAAACAGCCTCGCGCGCGGACTCGGCATCTTAGGTTCCCTGGCCATCGTGCGGTTCCGGACGCCCGTTCGCGACACCCGCGATCTCGCCTTTCTTTTCGCTTGCCTGGGGATTGGTGTCGCCTGCGGGTCGGCCGTCTATGGTGTCGCCGTGATCGGCACCGTGATGATTGGCGGCGCCGCGATGTTGCTGCACTGGTCCCCGTTTGCCTCCCGGCGCCAGCATGAAGCGCTGCTCCGGTTCGTGCTGCCGCCAGATTCGCCCTCCGGTGAAAAAGTGAAGGCCATTATGCAACGGACCTGCTCGGCGTTCTCTCTGATCGCCATGCGGGAAATTCACCAGGGAGCATTGGTTGAACACTGTTATCAGGTCCGCCTGCTGGATCCCTCCTACCAGTCGGAAATCATCAGCAGCCTGGGTCAAATCCATGATTTGTCGGAGCCAAATCTTCTGCTTCATCGTTCCACGGTTGAACTTTAGCCCGCATGAAAACCAAGGCCGAAACGACTTATTCGCGACCCCCCTTGCGGGATGATCGTTCGCGCCGCTGGCGTCGCTGGCTGGACCGCTGGCCCATTGCCGTCTGGCTGGCGCTGGCCGTGATCGGCGTGGAATTCTATGTGAAGAGCACCCAATTTGGAGTGCTTTCCGGATCCGCGCAGACGGTCACCCAAAATTTGTCTCCCGTCGAAATGGCGCGCGTGAAGGCGGTCTATGTAAAAATCGGCGACTCCGTGACGAACGGCCAGATTCTGGCGCAAATGGACACGACCATCGCGGATTCAGAGTTGGCCGAGGCGGAGGCCTCTATGGCGGCGGCCGAAGGCTCCTGGGCCGCCTACGAAGAACAGATGATGGGTTTGTTGCGCAGTTGCGACGACGACATTGCCAGTGCGGAAACCGCGCTGGATCAACAGAAAGGGCAGTTGGAAAGTGATACCGCCAGACTGACGGAACTTAAGAGCATGCAGGCCAAACGAGATTCCTTGTTTGCCAGCAAGCTGATCAGCGAGATCGAGGATGACACCCTTCGTCCGGAAATTGCCGGACTGGAGAAGGACCTGGTCACCTGTCAAAAACTGATTCAGATGGATGAAGCTACTTTGGCGAGCCGGCAAAAGGAACGTCAGGATTTGCAGCAGGGCTTGAAGCTCGCCCCTGGCGGCGACATCCAGGCGGCGATCGCCCAGAAGACCGCCGCCCAAACGCAGATTCTGAAAACGGCCGTCGATCTGAAGAAGCTCGAAATAGAAAACTATTCACTGCGCTCCCGGGCCGACGGAATTGTATCGGATATTGGCGTTTACCCCGGCGCCACGGCCAAACCAGGCGACAATGTGGTGAGCGTGGTCTCAGCCACTCGTTTCATTATCGGCTATCTGCCGGAAGTTCGCGAGGGGATGATCAAGGTCGGAGATCGGGGGTATGCGTTCCGGTTGACATTGCCCCCTCTCAAAGTCAGGGCCGTGGCGGATGCTCCGGAAATTGATGAGATACCAACCACCGTCCGGCCGAGCACGACAGCGCAACAGAGCGCGGTCACGTTTCGCGCGCAGCGCATTGTCTTTGAGCTTGATGGGCCGGGACACTTGATCCCGGGCGAAAGTGTTCAGATCAGGCTCACCTCCCAGTTCTGGGCGAATTTGCGTTTTCGCCTCGGTTTGCAGTGGTGATAGTTTTGCACCGCAAAATCATGTCCGCACTTTTAAATCTAAATTGGCGATGGGGCAAGGCTGGCTGGCTTCTTGCCGTCGTGCTGCTGATTTTCGCAAGCGGTGCGTGGGCCGGCCCAGCTTCGGCTGGAGCAGGCGATAATCGAAATTCCACCCTTTCGCCTGCAAACAACCCCGCACCATGGCTGCCAAGTGGTCCGCTCACGGTGGAACAGGCATTGCAGCGGGCGCTGGATAGTGATGCCCAAATCGCGAGTTTGAAGGCCGCCCTGGAAATCGCGCGCCAGCAGCGATTGGCGGCCACGGACATTAAAGACCCGGTGCTTCAGGCCCAAAGCCGCTCCAGTCACGCGTCAGAAAGTGTTTCGAGCGGTGAATTGGACAACTCCCGGCTTGGTGTCGGCGTGTATGTGCCCAATCCATGGCTAATGGTCCCAGGTGTTGACGCGCGGACCGCAGATTACCAGGCGGCGCAAGCCGACTTGAGCAATGCCACCTGGCAGGTCAATTGCGATGTTCGCAGGTTGTTCGCCCAGCTCGATTATTTGACCAATGATCTTGCCTTCACGGTCGATCGCCTGCGCTTGAACGGCGAAGTGTTGAACGCCCTCCAGGCGCGGGTGGGACAAGGCGCTGCCACCGTATCCGACCTGATGACCGCGAGCCGGCAATACGTTCAATCCCAGGATGACTTCGACCAGATAAACCACCAATATCAATTGGCCCGGCGACAGCTCGCCTCACTGCTTGATATCCCGCCGGACTCGTTCGAACTGGCCACGAACCCGGCGGAGGTTCCTTCGCTGCCGGAACCGGACCTGAGCTTGCAACAGGCAGAGATGATGGCCACCAACTCACGTTGCGATCTGGCTGCCTTGCGCTGGCGGGCGGAGGCAGCCGAGTCCACCTACCACGAAATCTGGAATGAAAAATTACCGTGGATCAAGGAGGTTCAGGCGGGATACGAGGATAATTCCGGCAATGCCTCCGACAAATACTGGGTGGGTTTGGCCGTGGATATCCCGATTTTTTCGTGGACAAAGAACCATGCCGACGATGTCGCCCTGGCCAAGGCTGCCCTGGCCAGCGTTGACTTAACGAACGGAATAAGGCTGATTCGCATCGATCTGCGCGACGCCATGGATGAATTGGATGAAGCCCGGAGGCAACAGGCTCGCGACGACACGAGCATAAGTCCGTTAATCATTACGATGCGCCAGACGCTGGCCACGCTCAAGAACACCCCGAATATCATGCCCGAGCAGGTGGCGGCGGCCGAACTGCAATTGGTGGAAACCTTGCGCTTGGAGCTGGAAACCCGCTGGCAATATCAACTGGCTTTGTTCAATTTGGAGCGCATCATCGGCGCACCCCTGAGCCAATGAAGCGAAGTTACTTCTCACATGCACCTTGTCCAAAACGACATTTAACCCCAGTTGCTGGCATAATAAAATCCAATCGTGAAATCAAAATTCCTGCTATTCCTTGTATGTTGGTTGTCGGTGTTGGCTGGTTCGACATTTGCCGACACGAATTCCGGGACGGGTGTGCCGCCAGGTGCTTTCGCTTCCCCCGCCCTGAAAAATGCGGTCATTTTGATCATCCGCCATGCCGAAAAGCCGGACAGCGGCTACGGCTTGTCTCCTGCCGGCGAAGCTCGGGCACAGAATTACGCCGATTATTTCCAGCATCTCACGCTTGCGGGCCATCCGGTGAAATTGAGTTACATTTTCGCCGCCGCCGATTCCAAAGGGAGTCATCGCCCGCGCCTCACCGTCGAGCCAGCCAGCAAAGCGCTTGGTCTCGCGATTGACAGCCGGATTAAGGCCAGAAATTTTCAGGAGCTGGCGAATGAAATCGAGTCCCGGCCGCACGGTACGGGAATTTTGATCGCCTGGCATCACGAAGAAATTCCGGCCCTGCTTCAGGCGCTGGGAGCCGATCCCAGCCAGCTTATTCCGGACTCTAAATGGCCGGGAGATGTGTTCGGCTGGCTGATTGAGTTGCGTTATGACCCAAATGGTCAACTCGTCGAAATCAAGCGCATCAACGAAAAATTGATGCCGGATGATTCCCGGTAGGCGCACCATCAATCTCTTGCATGTCAAAATGTCGACTGCGCATCGGATAATCGTAGTTTGGCGGCTGCAAACAATTCCACAGGCGCATCCTTACGGAGACAGTCGTTGAAAATCAATTCGCCGGACGTAACCCAGGTCATTTTCCACGATGAGCAAATTGCCCTGGTTGTCCATCGAGACAGAGCGAAGCTGCCCGAAGTAATACTGGGCAGGTGAATAGAACCATTTGCCATCACCCGCATGATCATCGCCGTGACCATTGACCATGACGTGAATCACCCCTGCCCTGTCCACATAGAGAAATTGGGCCCCATAATCTGTAGCCAGAAAATAACCGCCGGTCGGCGGCTGCCAGACGCCGCGAACACCATAAAGTCCGTTGGTAAGCGCCAGGGTGTCATCCTCGACCAGATTTGTGCCACCGTCGCCAAATAGCAGTGTACGGGCGCCTTTGTTTGTTGTCACCAGCCAGACAGTATTGTCTCCCCGGTCCGTGGCCACGATGTTGCTTCCACTGATGATGATGTTGCCCAGGTCATTGAATTGCTTATTCAGGTTTGCCGTGCTGCCAACGGGAGTCCACTGCCTCAAATCGCCGCCTGAGGCATAATAAACCAGTGCCTCATCGCTCCTCACCCATAACCCGCGTCCGCCGCTGATGCCGTTGCTGTCGGTGAACAATGTTGTCATCATTCCATTGGTATCCAGCCGCCGCACTTTGCTGTTACCGGTATCCAGCACATAAACTGTGCTGTCGCCACGCACCCACAATCCATTGGGCTCATCCATCGCGACGTTCGTGGCGATGGTGGAAGTGTCCGGTCCGTCCCCGATGGCATGGGTGCCGGCGACTGTGTGAATGCGACCGTCGGGCGTGACTTTCAAGATGGAATCACTGTCTTTATCCACGATGAACACATTACCGGCATTGTCCTCCATCGCAAAGTGTGGGCGCGAAAGCGCGGCATTGGTGGCGTAACCACCTTCAAAGCCCGGCTGCCAGTAATTGGTTACGTCTGCTCCGGGATCGCTGTAGCCGGCGTCGCCGTTACCCGCAATGGTGTGCAACACGCCGTATGACTCCACCAAATTCGTGAAAGCCGATGGTGTGTTCGTGGAAATATCGACGGCCAGCAGGCGGAAAAAGTTGTTCCCGGGCGAGAACGGCAATGATCCACTGCCGACAGAATTCGT
>JBEKMT010000196.1:0-9355 GCA_050008355.1 Verrucomicrobiota bacterium | reverse complement strand
CAGACGAAAGATAGATGCCGCCAGCCACTCCCGGGGCATTGGTCGTGCCATAGTAGTCACTATTATATTCGTTAACAGACGCCACCAACCTTGTGCCATCCGCTGAGGATGCAATGGAAACCCAATTGTCAACATATGGTGCCCCTGCCATCGGCGCCGCACTTTGTAATGTCCAGCTGGCTCCTGAGTCTGACGAAGTGTACAGCGTGGAAGTATTTAAACCCAGGCCGCCAGTAGAAGGATTATAAATGTACATGCTGGCGCCAGCCACCATTTTCGTGCCATCGGCCGAACAGGCTACGGCGGTCCAAGTGTTATAGGGAGCGGTGGTGACTTGCCAGGTTGCTCCCAGGTTCGTGGAGAGACAAACCGGAGCGCCGTGAGCATCGGAGCCGCCATAATTCGCCCCGGCTAGGATCATGGCCCCATTCGCCGAACAAGCGATCGAATTAAAGAACCAAACATCTCCTACACTATTTGTGTTCTGATCGAGTTCGGCTGGCACAATGCGCTGTGTCCAGGATTGTGCAAAAGCGGGAGTAACCACGGTGAGCAAGCTGGCCAGCACTGCCATTAAAACAACCCCATGTATTGATTTCATAGCTTATTTGGCCGCCGGGTTGATGGTGGTTCAAGCCATTGCCAGAATTGGTGACCCGCGGCCGCTGAGCCAGAAGCTATGACAATGCATTGATGCTAATTTCTTATTTCGGCTTTGCAAGCAAACTGACACATATGCGGACAGAATACGCCGAGTGCGGTTTAATCACTTCTCAACCCATTCAGCATCAATACTATGGCTCGAGCGTTCTTCCACCTCCTGGGATATGGCTTCCTCCTATCCAGCAGATGGTTAGGCCATACCGGGTCCGAATATCAGTGCACCGCGCGCCGCGCCATGGCGGCGAAGAGCGTATAAAATCATGTTCTCTTCTGACCGGTTCCAAGATGGTCGCCGGGAAATCACGCAGCCTGAATCCCGACGACGTCACCGGTCTGGCTCCAGGGCGGAGACAAGAGTTGCTCAGCGACAAGCCGTGTAGCGATCCGTTTACGGATCTTGTCGCAGTCGCGGGAGAGGTCGTTTTATGTGCGTTAGCTGAACACAGACGCAAAACAGTGAAGAAACTGGACAAACTTAATTTGGCTTGAATGGGCTTGATTTACTTGGGGTTTGTGGCGATTTCGCCGAAAGGGCTCCTTACAAAATAAAGTGAAGTAATCTGGACATCAGCCCTGGACAAATCTGGACAAATAAACTGCAGATTTAGAGAAACGGCCTGGTCAAAAAGGCAGCCAGATTTGGACATACCGGTTCCTAACCACACTTCAATTCACTCGGATTTCGTGCGCAAAGCTTAGGAATCTGACCTTAAATTACTTTGGCCTCTCGAGATATCGGACGGCTTCATTTTGTTTGCAGCTGGCATAGCTGACCAAATCCACATGCGCCAGCGAATGGGCTTGTTGCATGTTTTGCATACTGGAAATTCGTCCTTCTCCTTAAACTCGGCGACGTCAGCATGCCCACAACCCGACGCCCAGTGAGCTCCAGGCGAATCGCATTTGTCACCCGTCTCCATTGTGATAGATTTGAGCTCGTCCATAATTTGAGCCAAGCTGAAAGCGCTCGAACAACACTCAACGCCGGTTTGCTTACCATTATCAATTCCAAAGTTCAACGTTAATCCAGGACTCGCCGCGACGCAGGGCGAGTATCCCAACTTGTCGGTAATCGGACCGGCCAAAAGGGCCGTTGGATTTAGACACTCTGCCGGCAACTTTGCGGGCAGCTCAGATGGCTGGGACCTTCGCTCTTGGTCGCGCCCGATCCATTTCTGACGGCTCGTATGTCGGGCTCATCCAACGTTTGAAAGTCCTCGACCAGAGAAAACACAGCCGTACATCCAGCAGTCGATCTGAGAACTGGCTCCGGAGCTCTTCCACCGCGTCAACCCCTTTGGTTGAAATCTCCCAATGATCCGTCGCGTCGTGATGAAGCAAGAGTTCACGCTTCAAAGCTGCCAGGCGTGCAAGCGCAATCATATTGTGCCATCTCGGATTGGGCTGCGCATCGTATGGCTTTAAGTCGTTTGGCTGCAAATCAAACCAATCGTGGGCCTCGATATAATCAATAGTGTCCTGCTTTGTTTTGGCAGCCCGCATCTCGTAAAGCGCGGCCAAAATCATTGTAATACACTGACCCTGAGGGCTAAACAAACTTATGGGCGCGGTCGGCATAATCGTTTGCGCCGATCGGCCATGAAGGCTGCGGGCGGCAATTTAAGTGGCGGAAACGAGTGCGCCAACAGTGGTTGGCGGCGGCGACTGCTCGTTAGGCACGGGTTTGTGATTCTTAAGTTCATTTTGAATAAATTGGCTCCAAACCTCGTCTGGCTGCCATATCGCATGCAAGTCGGGCTCCGATTCGGCGATGGGGACGTCTTGAAATATGACTCGGTAAAGGAAGACAAATGCCGAGACGCGCAAATTGGCGGCGCAATGCACAAACATTGGGCCATTTCCGAAGGCCCCCATGACTCGACAAAAAACTTTGAAATTATATGAGGTGGGTGCCTCGAAATTCACCGGAATATGAACGTAAGACATGCGGAGATCAGTGACGACTTCCCCCTCATTTGAAATGGCGTTGTCCGATGTCGTTAGCGCGAGATTGACAACTGTCTTAAACCCGCAGTCTTGAATTGTCCGAAATTGCGATTCCGTGGGCTGGCCGGCAGTGCCGAGCTTCTCACCGATGGCACGGAACCTATAAATCTCGCACAAATTGCTTGGTGAATCGGTCATAGTGGTCAGCAGCCTAACTTTTGATAAACGTCAGGAGGTTTGCCCTGATTGCCCTGAAGTTAGCTCTCCGGGCAGCTTTGCACAAGCAATCCAAGGGAATTTAAACTTGCTCGAATCAATGGTGGACGCGCGTGGCGTGACGAAGGCTGTTCCGGCGGCGACTCGGGGCGGGAATCCTAGCTTTTTGGGAAACGGATGCGCCAACGAACGCTGGGTTCAGGCTAATCGGCCATTGCCCGCTTACTACGCTCAGATGGTGAATCAAATGCGACGCTCAGTGAAATTCTATTGTCTCACTTATTCGCAGCAAGCTGTTTCACCCTGGTTTCGAGCTCATTTAACCGGTCGGCTAACGAATCATTTTGTTGCTTAAGAGTTTGAATCTCCGCATCCCTGTCATTCAGTTTTTGGTTCAAGCCCTGAATGGCGGCCAACGCTACGCCCCCCTCGTCCACGACAGAGATATGTTTATCATCAGTTCCGTCCAGCCGGAAAGCGGCTTGGAAATCCTGGGCCATCGGGCCGATATGCTGCACGCCCTTGTTGTCTGTTTTGTAATTCCACTCCGTCACCGGCAGCGACACCACCTTCGCCAGCACGGCCTGATTATCCACCGGCGTGAAATTTTCCTTCGCATTCCGGTCGCTAGTCAATGCAATGCCTTTGCTGTAAACTGTGCCCGCACACTCCAGATTGCCGCTGCTATCAAGCGTCATCTTCGCCACGCCACCACTGGCAACTTCGAAGGCATCAATCGGATTGGTCGTGCCAATGCCGACATCGCCGTTTTGCAGGACGGTCAACCGGCTGTTGAAATCAGTCCATAACTCCAAGTCGTAAGAGTTGACCGTGCCACTGACACGTTTGGAGAGTATTCCCTCGCCGCTGGAGACGCCGAAGGTCAAGGCATTGGAATTGATTTTGCCGACGTTGAGGCCGCTTTCGTCAACGTTCAACGCACCGGGAAGATACGTGATGGTCTGTGTCCCGGGTGTGCCGATGCGGATGACACCATTTTCCATGGAAGCGCCGTAATTGCCGATGTAGATGTTGTTATTCCCTGAGGTCAAGGAGCCGCCGGCCCCGGCCCCAAGCGCGATGTTGCTATTGCCGTTCGTATTAGAAATAAGCACGCCATAACCGAGGGCAGTGTTTTCAGAGCCAGAGGTGTTGTTTACGAGCGCGTAAAAGCCATAGGCCGAATTAAAATTACCGCTGGTGTTTTCGTTGAGCGCAAAGATGCCGCTGGCCGTGTTAAACGCGCCGTTTAAATTTTGGTTTAGCGCCAGATAACCGATGGCGGTGTTACCGTAGCCGAGGGTATCATACTGAAGAGCCTGATAACCGACACCCGTATTCGCCCCACTGCCGGATGTGATGTCGCCATTGTCAAAAGCATTGTCGTTTTGCAGTGCTTGATAACCGATGGCCACAAGCTCATTGTCATTCGTGCTATATTCGAGAGCGCCTGATCCTTCAGCTACATTTTCGTTGCCGATTAAGTTACCATACAGTGCTCCGTCACCATTCGCAGTGTTGTCGCCACCAGAAATATTGGAATCAAGGGCATCAAAGCCATTGGCGGTATTATTGTTACCATTCAGGTTACTTTCAAGCGCGCCGTAACCATTGGCCACGTTGTAACTACCGCTGGTGTCTGTATAAAGAGCACCAGTACCCACGCCTTCATTGCCATAACCGCTTGTGAGCGAATAACCCGCATCCAGACCGGCGAAGAAATTCTTATTGCCGTCACCGTGTAAAATGGGAGAAGTGCCACCGTCTGTATAAATTGTGACAGGAAACGGCAGTGTCAAGCTGTCACCGATGGTCACATTGCCCAATACCGCATTGCTTTCGTCGTTCGTCAACACCGCGCCGGGTAGTTGAGCTAATGGAATTTCGCCCAGGAGATTGCTCGCACTGTTGGCCATGACCGAATAGGGCGTTGGAGTAAGCGGTTGGCGTGGGAGCAGTTCGTTGAACGCACCAGCGCCGTTCGTCCGCACACTGATGTCCAGCCACAAATTTGTGCCAGTAAATATACCCGCGCCAAAATCGAGCGTCGTCGTAAACAGGCCGTTGGTCACGGACACGCCTGAATTGGTCAAACTCGGTCCGGCCTGTGAACCGAATTGGCTCCCGTTGTACAAGACAAATTGAAGATCAAAACTTCCGCTCGCTGGAATGCCGTTGTCGCTCAGTTGGCCTTGATAAGTGAAAGCCGTGCCTTGTGCGGAACCCCGGTTGACACCGACGAGAATTGCCAGTGCGACAAGCGAAGAATGAAAATTGATAGTGTTCGGTTTCATGGAATTTTAAATGTTTAGCCAGATGAATGTGCCCTCTTAATTATTGTCAATAATCAATACTATCAGAAGTAATGCGCATGAGGCACAAGGAATTACAAATTAATTTTCGATAATTCCCAACAGGCACACAGGGTTTTCATGTTAATGGATTGCATATTCATTGCCAGGTGACTCTCCAAATGTTGATGTGACAGATTAGGAAGTAGCTGGCGGCAGCAAGATTCCCTAGTCCATTTGCCGATCGCACTCGGAGCGGACACCTCCACTGAAACATCTAATTTCTGTGGAGGTGTTCTGTTTTGATTGAAAACCTGACACTGCAGACGGAAACGTGACGCCGCTTGGAACCCAGCGCGAAATCTGTGCAAATGAGGACGACCTTGAAAAACCCGACACGCTTAGGCCCATTCAAGACTCCGCTCAGTGCTCGGCCCGTGAATCGCGATTTAGGTCCATTGTACAGGAATTCTAAACAAAATGGAATGATCTATCATAGATTGTAACCTTTGCCCATCGGTTGCTGTCTTACAGGCAGTTGACGCATCCGATGCGCCATTGAAGGTCATTGGGTGATCTTCGAACAAATAACCAGCCAAAACATTATATGACTCTAAAAAAATTCATTACAACTGTTGCCGGCACTCTGCTTGTGACTGGCTTTTTGATTCAGGCAAAAGCCGACGCCACAAATACGGATCCAACAGGAACTTACCTATGGACGATGGCGGGCCGCAACGGTGGACCCGATCGGACGAACACGCTCGTCTTGAACCTGGCCGGTGATAAGCTAACTGGAAAACTGATCTCGCCGGGACGCGGCGGTCAAACCAACAGCACAGAAATCGCCGATGGCAAAATCACTGGCGCAGATATTTCATTCGTCGTGATCCGTTCTTACAACGATAACACATTCACAAACAGTTATTCCGGCACGTTGACGAACAATACCATCACCGGCAAAATTGAATTCCAGCGGAACGGCGAAACCAGGTCACGTGATTGGAAAGCGATAAAGCAGGAATGAGCAAAATTATCAGTCATTTCGATTTGTTCTGGACCCGCGTCCGCACCGACGCTTGCTTTTAATTTAACTGGGGATTTTCCCGAACAGATTTTCTGGGGTTAAGCCCCTCTCTCCATCATCTGAGTCTTCCCACTGGACTGCGGCCCAATCTCCGTCATTCGAATTTTACTGCGTCACCACGCGGTAAAAGCGGGTAGTGAATCGGCTCCAGTCCAAGCCTCGTCCAGTTCGCGATGTCGGTTGAAGCCTGAATCAGATAAGTGTGGGTCGGATCGGCCGAAAATTCAATGACGGGTATTTGATCCTCGTCGCCCATCATGAGATCCGTCGGATCGGCCGGGTGGGTATACAGGTCGGGAAGCTGGGTAGACTCGGTAATCGTCGTACAATTCTTAACTCGCATTGATTCGGAGCTTGGCAGAAACCAGCTGAGTTTGAGTAGGGGATAAATTCGGCTTGTGGGGGACCGACCTTTATGCTGCTCTTTGTCGATGAGTTGGTCACAAGAACCCGCCAAACAAGAGCCGAGCGTGGAATGGACTATTGCTCCTGACCTGTCGAGAGATGGTGGTAAATTTGTAAATCTGATTTACAAAAGGCATACCGCTGTTGTCGAAGCGTTAAAAATAAGAACCCCGGCAAATGTCGGCCGAGTTATACAAACTAAAGCGCTCATCAGGCTTGAGGGCGTTCCGCTAAACGTCGCGGCAGATTTTCCGCAAGATCAACCGGTCATCTCAAAGATGCACGTGGATGGCATTGGGCCCGTCCAAATGTATCAGCATGGTTGGAAAAAAGACGGAATATTAATGCAATATACCAGTAGCGGATTTTGCGCCATTGTGCAGATTTGGCGTTACGGCAAATGGCCTTTATCAAAAATTTGCGAGGAACGCCTTTAATTTTGTTTCTTCCCTCGGCGGCATGGTTGGATATTGGGCGAGGGCGGCCGCGATGACAAGACGGCTTTAGCCATTGCGGGAAAAGGGCGAAAAAGTCCCAAAGCTTTCTTGTTGCAATGGTTTGCGCCGCTGAGTGTCCGGGACGGTTTCAGTTAAATATTTTAAAAAACCAACGATAAAAGCACTATGCCGGATGCCGGGCGACGGACACCTTCTTTGTGTTAAACGCTACCGGTCGGTGCTTCGAAGTCACCGATTGTCTAAACCAGATTAATCAGCCGCCCAATCCTAAACCTGACACCCATGGCCAGGTCGAAGCGCCTGCGCAGGCGGGACTCGGTTCTTGACCTGGTAACCATTCAAGCATACACACAGGGCACGTGAAGTTTGGAGAAGGCAATTTCCAACACCGTCGGCCACATGCAAGACGAGTGTGTCCTTCCAATTCCCAGCCCCGGCACCTTTTGCGTGCCCCTTTTGTCGCGAGGTTGCTGGCTCTCCTGCTTCTGGCCACGCCCGCCGTTGTGAAGGCTCAATTCAGTTTCACCAACATTAACGGTCAGATCACCATCACTGGATACTCTGGGTCGGGAAGCGTTGTGACGATCCCCAGCTCGATTAATGGCTTTTCCGTCACGAGCATTGGAACTAGTGCGTTTGAAAACATCACGAACATAACATACCTCACCATACCCGGTGGCGTTACAAACATCGGGGTAGATGCCTTTGCAAACTGTATTGACTTGGCTAACACTATTATTCCAAACAGCGTCATCAGCTTCGGAGATGGAGCCTTTAGTGGCTGTACCAGCCTGAAGAGCATCACAATCCCCAGTCTAATCAGCAGCATCGGATTCTATGTCTTTGCAAATAGTGGCCTTACCAATATTACCATCCCAAGCAACGTGACCAATATTGGAGAATCTGCATTCGCTGGCTGTGCAGACCTGATTCATATCACCATCTCGCAAGGAGTGCTCAACATTGGAGAAGATACATTTTCTGACTCAGGCCTGACCAGCGTTGCAATTCCAGAAAGTATCACCAACATGGGACTTGGTTCGTTTTTTCAATGTTACGATTTGACCGCGATAAACGTTGATGCTAACAATTCCATCTTTAGCAGTACGGATGGAGTTCTCTTCAACAAGAACGGGACAGTGCTCATTCAATACCCGGGAGGTAAAGTCGGTCCTTACTTGATCCCGCAAGGCGTGACCAGCATCGGAGAGTCTTTCAACGAATGCCTCGGCCTGACCGCCGTTACGATTCCCAACAGTGTGACCAACGTCGGAGCAGCTGCGTTTTATGTCTGCCTCGGTCTGGCGAGCGTTTCGTTGCCTGATAATATCACCAGCATAGGGGATCAGGCCTTTTGGCTCTGCACCAACCTGACTAGTGTGGCGATCCCGAACAGTGTCACCAATATCGGCCAGGGTGCCTTTTATTCCTGCTCCAGGCTTGCGAGCGCTCCAATTCCCAAAAACCTGACCAGCATTGCAGCCGACACATTCGCTTTGACTGCCCTTACCAACGTGCTGATCCCCAATGGTGTTACCAGCATCGGATCTGAAGCGTTCTTGCTGTGCTCCAGCCTGACCAACGTGACATTCCCAAATAGTTTAACCGATATTGGGTACACCGCTTTCGCAAACTGCGGCATGACCAACATAACGATTCCTGAAAGCGTCACCAATCTAGAAGATTATGCTTTCTATGGTTGCACCAACTTGACCGGCGCCTATTTCGAAGGTAACGCCCCATCCGCTGATTCTACTGTGTTTTCGGGCGACAGCAGCACCATTGCGTACTTTCTTTCTGAAACCACCGGCTGGAGCGAGTTCTTAGCCGAAACCGGTGTGCCCACGGCGTTATGGATTGAGCAAACACCGCTGGTCTCTGCCAGTCCCGGGGTGAAA
This sequence comes from Verrucomicrobiota bacterium, assembly GCA_050008355.1. Lineage (GTDB taxonomy): Bacteria > Verrucomicrobiota > Verrucomicrobiia > Limisphaerales > UBA11358 > UBA11358. The sequence goes on along the minus strand of JBEKMT010000196.1, from coordinate 390 downwards.
GTGGGCCAGTTTGGTTTCACGATCAATGGCACCAGCAATCTGGTCGTTATGGTGGAAGCCTGCACCAGCCTGGCCAAACCCATCTGGTCGCCTGTGGCTACGAATACCCTGACAGACGGCTCATCCTATTTTAGCGATCCTCACTGGACCAATTATCACGGGCGGTTTTACCGGGTTGTATCGCCCTAAATTCTGTTTCCTGGCTCCCGTCCTCCGACCTGGAGCCTCAAACGCTCTTGTTCTCGGGCGACCGGTCACCTCAGGATAGTGCGTGGGTACACCATTTGAACACGGCGTCGTGGGGGGCGCCGACGAACACCTTCGATTCGGCGGTGTTCATCGACACGAACATGCCGGACCCGCAGCAGGCGCTGGACCGCATCTTGTTTC
>JBEKMT010000195.1:0-9369 GCA_050008355.1 Verrucomicrobiota bacterium | reverse complement strand
CAATGAACCCAGCGTTGCGTTGGTCGGATTCGACAACGTCACATTGAAAAAGAAATTAGCGGGATCAACCACACCGTCGTTGATGACCGGAACGGTGAAGCTGGCCGCGGATTGATCCGGGCCCAGTACCAAAACACCGCTGGTGGCTGTGTAGTTGACTCCACTGGTCGTATTCGAGCCGTTGGCGGTGGCATAATTGACAGAAACAGTTCCAACGTAGCCACCAGTACGGACCACCGTGATGGTGGCGTAGCCGCCGTTCTCACTCACGGTGTAACTCGGCGCGCTGAATTGAATTGATCCATAACTGCTATCGTTGCTAATAACCAGTGTGGCGTTGGTGATTTCGCCCGTAAGCAAAGCCGGCGAACTGGTGCTATTCAACATGGGATTGGACAGCGTCACACCGAATTGCTTGTTGCCGCCCACCGCATCGGGATTGATCAAGGGGATGCTGACGATCCGCGGCGAAACGTCACCGCTATTCCAAGTCAGGGTATTCGTCGCGCCAACGTAATCTCTACCACTGATGGCCGAGCCATTGGTGGTGGCATATTGAACTGCGAGACTGCCCAGACTGCCGGAGATACGATTGACTGCAAAATTCAGCACGCCCGAACTGATGGTACCGATGAAGTTCGTGGCCCCGAGGGTAACAAAACCCTGGAAGTTGGGATTGATGATGCGCAGCACCGCATTCGAAATTCCAAACTGCGCACCCGAGGACGTTTCGAGATCGTACAGTGACAGTTTGACCGTCTTTTCGACGTTGGTGATATAACCGTCATTCTTGATTGTGACATTAAAGGCATTCGACGTCTGGCTGGAGGAAAAAACGAGGTTTTGATTGGTGATGCCCACGTAATCCGTTCCCGCGAGGGCCGTTCCATTCTCAGTGGCATACTTCATGGTCACGACGCCAAAAACCCCATTGCTCCGCACCACACTGATGGCAGCGCTTAGGTTCGTCGCGACATAAGAGGGCGAGCTAAATCCAAAAGTCCCGGGAGCGGAGGTATCGTCAACCAGCGTCAACGGCGCGGCAGAGACTCCCAAGGCCGTACCAACCGGGATTTCTTCGCCACCCAGGTAGAACGTGTCGGACAAGCTCGGGTTCGCCAATTGAAATTGGGCATCAAGGTTTCCGGACGTGTTTTTATTGTCGATGATGTTCACACTCGCAATTGAAACATCGTTAACGACGCTATCCGCCAAAGTTAAATTCAGACCATCCGGGTCGATCAAGGCACCACTTTCTCCGAACAAACCGTCACTGCGCTCCCGGGTTCGGTGGGTTATGAATTGAGAAGCCACCCAGTCGATCGGCGGGGCACTGAAATAGGTGAAATCCCTCCCGCTAGCCGCGGTGCCGGATTGCACTGAAAAATTGACCGATACCGGCCCCAAAGTGCCGTTTGTACGCACCAGACTCACATTGGGAATCGAAGACTGGCTTTTATTGGCTGAATAACTAGATGAACTGAAGCCAATGTTACCGGGCCCTGGCGTAGCGCCGCCAATCAAGCTCGCCAGGCCGCTCCGATTGCGAACGCCGTCGCGAGTTTTCGGTTCCACCCACAAGTTGCTGTCATCGAAGCTCTCCGGGAAAATGCCTTCTTCATCATCCAGCGTATTCCAGACATTCGTATTAGCCTGGCCGCCACCCACCTGGTTAAACGAACCGCCGATGAGAACGTTGCCGTTCGTTTCCATGGCGGTGGCGAAAACAGCGGGCGTATCATAAGAATAAATGCGTTTTAGGCCGGCAAACTGGTTGTAAGCCGTATCCATGAACGTGGTATCCACGGTTCCATTGGGATATAGGCGGGCAAAGCCAAGGCGATGCGTGCCGTCGATGGAGTCGAAGGCACCCCCGACGTAAATGGCGGTGTTCGTAGCAATAATCACATCGTTGGTATCCTCAACATAACTGGTGACGTCATTGATGCAGAACACGGTATTATCCGCACCGGTTCCTATGAAAAAGTTGGTGGTGTCCAATGAGCCGTCGTTGTTCAACTGTGCAAGGCGATTTAGAGCAGCACCGTCAAAGTGCGTAAACTCGCCACCCACCAGAATCTGGCCGGTGGGCTGCCTGGCCAGGGTATGCACCACATTATCCGCACCGGTGCCGGGATTGAAAGTGGTGTCAACTGAACCATTCAGATGCAACCTCGCAATATCCTGATAAGTCTCCCCGGTGACCGAGAAATTCCCACCAACGAGTACCCGACCACCCTGCAACAGGAGAGCATAAACCGGTCCCGTGATGTTGTTGCTGGGGCTAAAGCTGGTGTCCAATCCGCCGCTGGTATTCAACAGGGCAATGTAATTGCAAACCTGGCCGTTGATGTGCGTAAAATCGCCACCGATCAATACCTCTCCGTTGGGCAACACGGCTACCGCTCGTACTGGCCCGTCCGGACCCAGCCCGGGACTGAAAGATCCGTCTGTGCTGCCGTCGGCATTCAAGCGCACGATGCCACCACCCTGCCCGACGGACTTGCTATTGAATGATGAGAAACTACCGCCGACGAAATACTGATTGCCGTCCGCCGCCACCGCATTAACTGCAGCATCCGCCCCGGCCCCGGTATTGAACGAAGTATCCAATTGCCCGTTGGTATTGACCAACGCCATCCGACTCAAGGCCGTGCCATTGTAAGAATTGAAATCACCGCCGACTAGCGCTTCATCATTCGTCAACATGAGCATACTGTAAACTTCCCCGGAAATGCCCACACCGGGGTTGGCATTATCCGGCGGGCTGGTCACCGGTACCTGGCTGGCATAAAGGGCCATCTGGTCATTGAAATCCGCGTTGTAAAACTCGTCCACCGAACCAGCCGGCGGGACCTGGTCGTCAAATAGAATCGTGACCGTGGCTTCATTGACCATGCCAACCAACTGCGGAAAAGTGACGCCGTTAACGGTCACTTCTTGATAAATCTGCACCTTGAAGTCCTTGTTAAACTTGGTCAGCGTGTTGGTGGGAATAGTGAAAGTAATGGGCTGGAATTCTGCGGCTGGACCGCTGGAAGGGAAACTGATGGTTCCCTCGGTCATGACAAAGTCCGAATTTGTACTCCCATCTGTATCTCCTCTAATGGTGCCTATGGTGGGTGGATTGGGCACGGCAAAGTCGGAGCCTGGTTGTAGCGGGAAGAATATATTCTGCTCTTCGGCAGATTCCTGGTCGCTTCCGAGGAAGTTATTAACACGGTAGTTGAGGGTGGTCGCCGCGTTGTTCGTGCCAAATCGTTCAACCCAGAGCGTCACCTGCAACCACGGACTGACGTTGGTACTATTCACGTCCGCCGGCACCCGGTAATGGGCTTTCTCAAAGTTGAATACGACGTTTGTCGGGAAGAGGGCATTTACAATGTTGGTCACCACCATGGGTGCGTTTGTGGATCCCATTGCAGGTGGGTTCGTCTCAATTTCTTCGACCAGATCAGGTCCATAGGGATCCGCGTTGGCGTTCATTATTCTCACCATCGCGGCGTCGAAGGTCGGGTCTACGCGCGGTTGGGAAACACTGGACGATTCGGCCGGGTCCAACTGCGGATTTGACAATTGTACCGCAAAAACCCGGTTGGTCTGGTCGCCGGGAGTACCAAAATCGTAAAGAATCGGGATGAGAATGGTCTTGCTCATTTCGAAATCATCAAACACCAGAGTACCGCTGACCGGCGTGTAATCCACACCTCCGAACGCCGGCGCGTCGTTGGTGCCCAGCTCCAGATTGGTTCCGTCCACTGTGGTATAATTTACTTCGCAGCGGCCGGTCGACCCGGCCACACGTGTGACCGTCACGAGGGCGCCTGGCGCGTTATAGTCGTAATAGGTCAAGACAGTGGATTCACCGGAATTATCGAGGCCGTCAATCGGCTGGCTTTCGGTTTGCGCGGTTTGATAAAGCAGCATCCCGCTCAATGCATCAACATCTTCACTGGCAAAACGGAAAACCCCGGAAGGCTGATAGGCCCAGCTTAGCGAGATTAAACCTGTACCAGAAGCGAGTGAAATGGGAGACGAGGAAGCTGATGCAGATTTTGAATCCACCGCAAAGTAATAAGTTTGACCGCCGACAGCGTTAAACCGCAAACCGCTTGGGCCGTAAAATGGTTGGATGAATGAGTTAATGGCCCCACCCGCATCTCCTCCTAAAAACCCTACTCCGCTCTGCTGTTCAAGTTGCAAAGTATCTGCGTTGCCGCTCTCAGTAACTTGAGTTAGGTAGCCATTTTGAAGACCAAAAGCATTTTCTGAGGCGGTGGAATCATTTACGGGAAAGAGGTCATCATTGGCGGCCACCTGAGTGAGAGTCGACAGGCTGGAGCCGGTATAAACGCCCAAAACGGTATCCAACGAGCCAAAAAAGAAAATGTTCGTCGGGTCAAACGCAAAGCCGTCCATGCTCCCGATTGTATCCAGGGAAACCACTCCATCCTGCGGTGCTGTCCATTGATACCACAGAGGAGCATTGGGAGCAAAACCGTCAATGTTCGGCGCACCGATGTCCGGCGTGACCCCAATGTTCTCATTGGTGACTATCCCAAAATCGCCGCTCAGTACCTCGGCGGAGGCGAAGTTGGTTTGCGCCCGGCTGATATTCGTCGTCACCATGAGCAAAGCCACCACCCCCAGCACCAGAAGGCCGAAACTCCCGGTCCAATTTTGCAACCCAGGGCATGTGAACTTTTTCATATTATCTTTGGCCGATTTACCCGCCACGATTGAACATTTTACGGAGGAAAACATGTGGGCAATTGTTAAAAAATTATGGTCCATACAAGTCCGTCACGTTTGGATCAATAACCACGCGGTAAAACTTCTGCACGGTTGAATTAGTGACCGTGTCATAGAATACATTGGCGATGGGCGCGTACGGCGGCGCGGGGGGTGTGACATAATTCGTCAAGGTTATCCAAACTGGTGGAAGACTGGTGGCGTACTGCAGATAATTTGTTGCATCCGGTATTGAATTCCATGAAATACGGGCTGCAAACGGCGGCACATTGGTTAACGTCACGCTGAAATTAACCTGCCCCGACACAAACACCGGCGCCGGATTGTCGATGTTCGGTATCCCGTCGCCCGACGAATCGATGTCCTGGCTCTGGGCCAGTGCGGCGTTGATGAAATTGGTGGCACCTGCGTAATAAATATTGGTTGAGCTGTAATGTCCGGCATAAGCCGGAACCCAGCGCAGGTGATCGTTGTTTTCGTGGTCCAGCAATTCAGCCACCGAGACTCCTTCCATGACCGCCTGAGCGTAATAAATAACCAGGTTGGCACTGTTCGTCAGGGCAATGGGATTGCCGTGGCTGTCACGATTCGTTGCCTGGTCGAGGAGTTCGAGATAATCCACGTAAATGGCGTTGCTGGCGCCGGTGCCGATGAATGTAAACTGTGAGTTGGTGCTGCCATCCAGAATCAAGCGGCCAATCGCCGCGTTATTACTGTAACCGGCAACCGAGTCCCCGAAATCCCTGCCCGCCCAGGTGTTGATCACGTTTTTGTTGAACGGGGCGATGTTGGTAATCGTCGTACCCAGCAAATCACCATTGATTGGCGTGAGAGGCAGGTTTAAACCGACAGAAGTCGTCGCGTCAACCACCCAGGAATTACCATTGGTCACAACTCCGGGCCCGCCTGGCACATCGTCGGTCAAATTCGTCGCTGCGAGGGTCAGTGAACGGCCGGCCTGCAAAACCAGATTGCTCGTTTCCAAACTGTCTTCAGCGGTAATCGAAATATCGCCACCCGCGAAAAGTGCACCGTTGGTCAGCGTCGTCGTCAGCGATTCCAAGACAAATGAACCAATGCCATTGGAAACGTACCCACCGCTGACAAAATTATTCGCCCAGATGGTGGACCCCTGGTCTGAAAGAACGCCACTGTTGATGAAATTGTCGTAGGGTACTGAACTGGCTAAAGTGTTCGTTGATCCGGCGAAATTATCGGCACCGCCAGCCAGGGTGATGCCGTCCCAGGTCAAGTTGGTTGACGTCGTGGCGGTGGAAATAGAGTTGCCAGCCGAACCGGATGTAACCGCCGTCACTGTAAATGCATGGCTCGTCAGCAGACCTGCGGTGGCCTGTGCATTTTCCGACGTATTTGTACTATAAATCGTGCCGGAACCAGCGCCATGATTGATGGCCGCGATTAAGTTGCTCAGAGAGCCATCGAAAGTCATAGCGATCTTGACTTGATTTGCCACCGCGTTGGTAATGTTGCCGACAAAGACGTACTGGCTCGAGCCGATGGTCACCGCATTGTTTGCCGTCACGTTTGTCCTGCCGGAAATTTCCGAAAGTGTATTGCTCGCTGCCGCCAGCATCGTAGTCGGGAGTATGGTAATGTTATTTGACGTACCGATAAACTGGTTCACATTCTGGAGCCGAATCGCGCCATTGTTCGTCAAATTAAGCAAATTCGGGAACGACGAAGCCCAGAAGATGTTGGGGGTGCCAACATCCAGTTCCCCATCCAGCGAAGTGGCGCCCACACCGGCGCCATTCGTCGTCAAAGTAAGATTCTGCGCGTCCGCGGTAACACTATTAATTATGTTCAGCGCGTCACTGATGACAATGCTGTTGGTGCTGTGGAGCAACATATTTTGCACCTGCGATAACGTGGTGGGAGTCAACTGACTCGCTACAATCAATACGCGGAAGTCATTGGTCACCCCATTGGTGGCACCCACCAGCCAGCGCGTGTCCCATGCCTGGATGGGACCGTTCCAAATCGGAACCGCGGGCGCCAGCAAATTTGAAATGGTGAGGAATCCGTTGGTGACCCCCAGATTCAGGTCCGTATAGGGCGACTGGATTAGCGCACCGGGACTGCCGTCAAATTCATGAGGTGATTGCACCGACAAATAATTGGCGCCGGTAATTTGGGCATATGCCAAATTCAACTCATTGCTGGCGGAGATTTGAATGCGCCCCACAATATTGGTCAGCGCACGGTTGGCAATGACATTGGTAAACTCCGTGGTCGCGATCAATTGTACGTTGCCGTAAGAATATAAATTGGTGATTGTTCCAGCCGGGTAAATGTTGTTAATGAATCCCGCAGGAGCCGGCGTGAATCCTCCCAGCAAAGGCGTGGCGCTTTCAGTAAAATCCAAGTTATCCGGGATACCGTTGATCAGTGCCACATTGGTGGACCCACCGAGGGCATAATTATTATTGAGATAAAGATAGTTGGTCAATACATTACCTGTAACCGGATCCAAATACGTGCCAGTCCATTGAATGGTAACGTCCCCGCCGCCAAGATTTTGGCCGGCCGTTCCAAAATATACGTTGTAGGACACATTCGGAGCGCTGTCATCTTCGATGAACACCGCCCGGATGATTTCGTTGGTCGTACCCTCGACGTTGAAATACGGGGTTGATTCTGGCAAAAACAACTCAAACGGAGCAATTGGAAAGAAAGCCGACTCCGCAAAATTCTGCGTTAAGAAGACGCTCGGGTCCCAGTAATTCGTGTTCAATCCAAAAACTCCCGTACCCGCAGCATAGGCGGTGGCACCGATTTCGCTAGCCATCACCAGCGAGCTGCGGGCCAAATCCAGGTTCTGTCCCGCAAAAAACATAAAACCATCCGTACCAACATCCACCGTCCCGTTATTCACAATGTTGGTCGCCGAAGCCTCAAATTCAGACAGATCCAAAAAATCCTCATCCCCCGAACCCGAAAGAAAAATCTCCCCGGCGTTTTGGAAGCCGCAGCTGACCAAACCTGAATTGTTGAAACTACCGGACATGGTCCGTGCTCCGCTTACGCTGGATTGGTTGTCAAATTGAAAACCAGTATCGGATTCCATCGTCCCGGTATTGGTATAATTGAGCGTATCCGAAGTTTCGAAGAAAGGCTGAGATTCCGAAATATATGTGAAATCAATGGTAAAAGACCCGGTATTCACAAAATTGGTAGCATCAATGTCAGGCGGGTAGGTGCCCGTTGCCCCGACATAACTAACAACGCCATTATTTTCATAAAGGTCGGGTTCTGCCATTGCCAAACAGATTGAGACCAAGCTTAATAACCCGCAAAGCAGCAGCCACTTCGTTGAACGAAACATATGACCTGACCGAGATTGAAAGTATTCCGTGCTATTCATTGGATTATAATCGGGTAATTCCACTGGACGGTTCGAAAGGCGCTGTCCGTCATCGTCAGTGTGAAATCAAAAGAACCAGACTGGGTAGGCGTCCCCGAAAGCGTACCGCCGGCCGATAAAGTCAGGCCGCTCGGCAATCCCGAGGCCGTCCAGGTGAAAGGCGGCGTGAACGCACCACCACTTGTGGTGAAAGTGATGGCTGGAGAATAGGGTACTCCATTGTTTCCATTGCGCAATGAAGTCGGGGAAATCTGGATCAAAATCAAGTTCCCCAAGGAGTCAATGCTCTGGCCATCGGGATAAACCACCGGGGCGTTGGTTGTGCCATCAAAACTGCCCCACACAAAATAGGCACCGTAAAAAAAATCAAGATTATCATTCGATGGCATCAGAACCCCATAGTTGGTACCCGTCAAAAAGGATCCGAAGACGGTGTTGTTGAAGTAAACAGGACCAACTTTGTCAAAGCTAAGGATGAGCGGCGGATTAATGGTCCCCGGCCCGGCCGGAGTGGCGCCAGCCAGTCCACTGACTGGCACATCGGCGGTGTCAAAATTGGGTGTGGTAGAACTTTCTAAAACAGAGCCTGGACCTGGAGGGATACCTACGGCAGGACCGTTCGCATCATCGGCCGCGGACAGCAAAATATCAGGCGTCGTCACCACCCTCTCGAAAGATTGAACCAGCACCAGACCGTTGGTGTTTACCAAGTTTTCCGTATAAGTATTGGTGATCGGCTGGTAAAACGTGCCGACGAAATCGTCGAAATATGATTCAACGAAGTTGATTTTTTGAATCCCCTCATATATTCCGGGGGAATTCGTGGACTCGTTGCATGCCACGGGATGAATGGCGAAAACGTAATTTGTAAACGGGGTGACATCCTGTGTGTAAGAAAAGGCAAGCCCGTTAGTGGCAACCGACGCGTTGGTGCCGAATATTGCCGAGGTCAGGTTCGTTTGCAGGATAACATTGGTAAAGAAAACGCCGGCAATATCGATGCCGCAGGCATTATTGGTTGGTAAAATATAATAATCCCCGGAAGGCACGCCTGGCAGATTAATGCTGGTGGTGGTGACATTTGTCACGATCGGGGCAGGAGCCGCCGCCCCAACTAGCGGACCGACGGTCACGGTTTGCAAAGTCACCACCGAATTGGAATAATAATGGTTCGTGATGACATTTGCAAAAGTATCATAATAAACGATTTCAAACGAGAGAGTGGCATTGGT
>JBEKMT010000194.1:0-9423 GCA_050008355.1 Verrucomicrobiota bacterium | reverse complement strand
GGAAGCTGGGTAGGGACTTCTTTGACCAGCCGGACTGAACTGTCGGCAAAACATTCATCTGCCATTTGGCACAAATAATCAGCCAGCCTGGTCAGATTATCGTTTTGCGGATTGACCGCCCACACGATCTCATCCATGACAGCCACGAGATAGCGGGCATGCTTGGCGATTTGAAAAAAACGATCACTCTCCCGGTCCCCTTGAGATTCCATGCCTAGATCAGCCAATAAACCGATTTGAGCCAATTCCGCCCCAACCTCATCATGGATATCCCTGGCGATTCGAGTCCTCTCCGATGCGACAGCGCGTTCCCGCTCCAAACGTTGAATCTGCCAGTTTGCCCGCCGTCGTTCGATCAACCTGACGGTGCCAGCCACCATTACCAGCAATCCGATGCCGGCAATGGGGAAAAACCATTTTTGCTGCCAAAAGCGCGGTATCAGCAAATCTTCAAAAGAAGAAGCGACCAGCATTTGATCAAACTTCCATCCGCCCCCATATCCCCGGTGGACGAGACGAAACTCGTCAAACGTGGCATTGGCCTCGAAATGAACCACGATATTCGTCGGCTGATTAAATTCTGTCGTTCCGATGGAAAGGTTGGGATTCAACCACGCCGTCACCCGGGCATCCTGGCTGGGAACATATTCTATCTTTAAAACCAGGTAACGGGGCGTGCCGGCGCGCATGTATTCGTAAGGATAAGGAGGATCAGGAGCACTTGAGTTGAAGTCCTGGAAACCTTTTGGCGCCGTGACTACATTTAGCATCGAGTACGCCATGGCGCCGTAGGCGTTGCCAATGCCAAGATGTTCGAGGCCTTTCTCGACGAGCATAAATCCGGCTTCAAAATTCCCGATCAATTTTGCGGCCGTATCTGCCACCGGGTCCACGCGGATACGAAAATAGAGGGTGCCGGACGAATTGGAAGTTTGCGGTTTGATCGCACCGCGCAAAATGTCCTCCCCCGGTCCATTATTGCAAACCAGGACCGCTTCCGGATGACTCCACAGCACGGCAGCGTAAGAAATATTGCTCCAACCGCACGCCAAAACCGCCATGGTCAAGATGAAAAAACAGCGGTTATGCCGGGGAATAATCATGCAGATCATACTAACGACCGGAAGGCGAATGACAGTAAATTTTATGGGCGTGACCTGGACAATGCATAAAACAAACAAACCAGCGATCGGTTCTAAAACAGCATACAAATCACTTATTGCCAGGCGATTTTCAAAAACTAATTAAACAGTCTTCAAAAGACAGTGAGTTTCCAGTCAATGGCGGTCACTATTTGACAAGATTACGAAAGCCAAAACGGACACCAAAGGAGTTAAAACGGGTTAAGCTGTTTCATGTTGATTAGTAAATGAAAACTAGCGTATTTGCCGTGCAAAGGTGGATAATTCCGGCCGATTCCCACTGTCATCTCGCTTCGCTAATACCGCCTACTCCCCGTATTACTTGCTCAAAAAGGATGGGCATCAAAATTAGCATCAAAAGTGTTAGAAGGTGCTGGAATTTGCTGGCGAATTGGGTGAAGCGGTAGCGAAATGCCAGCCCTTCGTCGCCGGCCGCCAGTTCAATGTCGACCGGCACATGGTTTGCGTTGTGAAACGCCAGGTTGCGGTGATTCACCAAGTGGTTCACGTGTGGTGTTGAGCCGGCAAACAAGTCGCACTTTTTGCGCCGTCCCTCCTTTTTTCCAGCGTGATCAAAAGTGAGTGCCCGGCGAAACCCTGATCGTTGCAGCGCAGTCCCAGCGGCGATTTTTGAATAACGATTTTCCCGGCGCGGGAAAAATCATAACTCGAAGTTCCGCCATCGCCGGATGAAACGGCAATGAGGCACTTTCTATCCGGCGAAGCCTGTGACTAGGAATTGCTTTCGGTCGCGGCCAAAAGCCTTTCCGCGCAACAAGCCAAAAAGGTGGGTCCCAAAAAAGCTTCACGATTTTAGTTCGATGACGCAGGCCTCCACCGCGTGCGCGCAGGAGGGCACGATTCCGTTCCGCATTAATTCCTCGCCCGTGAAAGTCCGACCTTCTTGTGAAATGGGCGCGCGACCGGGGGCGGGATTCAATTCGTGAACGGTGTAAGTTTTAGCGGGATCAAGCCCTTGCGGATGCACCGGCGCTGGCGGACCGTCCTGCAGTTGGAAGGCAAACACAACAGCCCGGGCCTGGTCGGGGGAGACGAAATCCAGCGCTCCGCGGAAAGTTTTGTGCGGATTTTCCAAACGATACAAGTCGCCCAGTTGTGTGACCTCGCGGATTTGCTTGTAGGCGCTGATGGCACCGGCGCAAACCGCCTTGTCTTGCGCGGATAATTTGTTCAGGTCGAGGTCCATTCCAAAACGCGCACTCATCGCCACGCTGCACGCAAAATGCATCGGCCGATCGCCCGAATGCGTGACGTGGCTGGCAACGGCCATCAAAGGAAAGAAATAGGAGTAATCCCATTGCATGGGTACGCGCATGATGGCATCGGTGTTGTCACTCGGCCAGAATTCATGAAAGTATTTGAGCGCGCCATAGTCCGCCCTTCCGCCGCCGCCCGAACAAAGCATCAATTCCGTTTCTGGATAAGCCTTCGCCGTTTTATCCATCAGCGCGTAGAGCGCGTTAACATAATCAATCCACAGCTCCGACTGCCGGTTGGCCGCCAGATACGACGACCCGGGCTGCGTCAGATAACGGTTGCAATCCCATTTGGCATAGGTGATATCCGGCACGCCCAGAATATTTTGGATGGATTGCCATTCAAAGGCCTGGACTTCCGGCCGCGTGAGGTCGAGCACCATCTGGTTGCGCGTTAATTCCAAAGCCCGTTTCGGCTGCGCGATCACCCAATCTGGGTGCTGGTCGAATAATTCACTTTGCGGATTCACCATTTCGGGCTCCATCCAAATGCCGAAGCGCAAGCCATCTTTGACGGCCGTCGCGGCCAGGGGCGCCAGGCCGTCCGGCAGGCGCTGGTGATTGGGTTGCCAGTCGCCCAACCCGGCATGATCGTTCACGCGGGGATATTTGTTGCCGAACCAGCCGTCATCCAACAGGAATAACTCCACGCCCAGCTCCTTCGCGGGACCAAACAGACCGGCAATGCGGTTGAAATCGAAATCAAAGCCCGTCGCCTCCCAATTGTTCAGCAGCACATTGCGCGTCTGATGTCCATTCCGCATCCCGTAATCGCGCGCCCAGGCGTGCAACTTGCGGCTCATGTCCCCGAGCCCGTTCGTGCTCCAGGACCAGATCATCTTTGGGGTGGTGAATTTCTCGTCCGGTTTCAGATGATAGGCGGAGGCAAACGGATTCACCCCGCACAGGGCGCGAATGCCTGTGCCATTGTCGTCAAACGCACATTGAAAACTGCCCGACCACTCCAAGGAACCAGCCAGTACGCGGCCGCTGTTCTCCTCCGGCGGCCCATCTAGCGACACAATGAACGAGGGATTTTGGAACTGGTTCGCCCGGACCCCGAGCTTGGAATCCAAGACTTTTGTCCCCGGCGTGATTTCCTCGGTGATCGGCTTGAGCATTTCCTGCTCAAAGTCACCGAAGAAATGGGTCAGCCAAACATTGGTGGATGGCAGGAGCAACGCCGTCGAGGCCATCCGCTCCAGAGTTACCGTGCCGGGCTCATGCTCCACAATTTCCGTCCATTGTTCCAGCACGTCGCGGTCGCGGTCGGCGCAAAAATTCAAGGTCACTTCGAGGGGGTAAGCCGCATCGTGCAATTTGATTTGCGTTAAAATTCGTCCGCGGTCGTCATTAGTGTGCGCGACGCTGTCAAAAACCAAGGCCGTGGAAGTGTTGCCGTCGGCATGGATGACCTGCAGGGCCGGTTCCCACACATAACCGTCCCCTGCCTGCGGATAGCTCTCGTCGGTCCGCAAAATCTTTCCACCTGAATCCGCCGCGCCCAGCGCCCGCTGGTAAAGCCGGCCTTCGGTGCCGACCTCAAAATCGACCGTCATGGTTTTGGTTGCCACGCTGAATTTCTCCGGGGTTGGTGTTTCCGCAACGCCCTTGAGGGGCATGAACGATGTCGCCAGCGCCCAAAGGAAGAAGGCCGCTAAGCCGATATTCGGTCGTTTCATATCTAGGTTGTTTATTGAGTTGTCGACAAATGAATCAATTAAAGTGGCACGGAATGCACCTATGGAATGTTACTGGAGGTCACCAGTTAAGTTTCGCATAGAACATAGTTCACCGGAATAGACGAATCACTGGAGAACATGGACATTTAGCCGCTCGGTTGGATTTGCTCCCCGGACCATCCTGGATCGCCCGACGGAGAGGCTCGATCGCTTGGTTGATATGTTCCCTAATATTATGAGAGAATATGAACTCAACTTAGTTTGGTTCTGCAAACTGGTCCGCCGTCTTGATTCGGTTAACGAAATTGAGCACGGCGGGAGGCACCGATACCAAATGGCTGATTTCCACCCCCTGGCCCGTCTTGTTGATAGCGCCCTCGATTTTGTCTGCCGTTTGCTTGGCGGCTTGGGGCCGCGCTGGGCGAGGTTCCGGACCTCATCGGCCACCATGGCAAAACCCATGCCCGCCTCGACGGCCCGCGCGGCTGCGACGGCCGCGCGGAGCTCGAGGATGTCGGTTTGAAAGGCAATCTCATCAATGGTCTTGATGATTTTGGCGATATCATCGAAAGACACCTTGATGGCCTGCATGGCATCGCTCATGGCCGCCATGTCGCCCACGCCATTGTCGGCGGGAGAGCGGGCATCCTTGGCGAGTTCGTTGGCTTTCTGGGCGTTCTCGGCGTTGCGTTTGTTCATGCTGGCCATCTCTTCGAGCGACGCGCTGGATTCCTCTAAAGAAGCGGCCTGTTCGCTCGGGCCCTTGGCCAGCGACTGGCTCGCGGAGGAAACCTGGCCAGCGGCGGTGGTGACCTGGTCAGCGTCTTCAGCCATGTTGGTGGCTACACGCAATATGGAATTGGCGACGGTCCGGGCAGTCAAAACCGATGCCAGCACAACGACGTTCAGCAGCAAGGTGATAGCGGTGAGCCGGTAAATCATAAATTGCGAACTACTCTTCTGGATCAGCGCTTCCCAAGCCAGCCGCTCTTCATTGATATCATCAATGTATACTCTGGTTCCCACCATGTCGTCGCTCCCGGGAATAAGTTTGGCGAATTGGGAGTCTCAATTATTCATTCTGTCGCCGGTCAGTTTTTCCCCGGTACATGTGTCCGATCTTTGCCATTCACCGAAATGAGCCGCCTTTTCAGCCATTCCCGCGATGGCTCGTCATAAAACCGCAGGCACCCATACGCCAGTGCCAAGCTTCCAAAGAATGTGAGAAGGGCATATGGATATGTGCGAGTCAGCGAAAGATTCCCGCGCTGCACATACGCCGTGTAAATGTAAATCAGCGAGTAGTGAGTGATGTAAATTGGGTATGAGATCCGGCCCAGAAAATCACAAATTCCTGCCGAATACTTGCCGCCTAAAGTTCCACCCGCACCCAAGGCGACGATCAGCGGAAATATCAAAATTATACACAACGACTCATATAATCCATTCATCCAGTAATGCGCTTCACCTCCAATTCGCGGCAGGGACAAGACCACAACGATCAGCCCGCTGCACACCCAGAAGGCGTGCGGCAAGCGAAGGATTTTTCCCAGACGAAAGAGCAGCAATCCGCCGAAAAATGGAAACATCAACCGAACAAATCCGATGTGCAAGTTCTGCCCGTCCACTGACCAGCCGCCGGCAAAATCCCCGACAGGGCTCGTCAATCCCAGGTGGATGACTGCCGCAGCCGCCAGCAGCACCAACACTGCCAGCAATTTTTTGGAAAAGTGCCGCACCACCAGGGCATACAGCAAGTTGGCGATGTACTCGAAAAATAGTGACCACGCCGGGCCGTTCAGAGGATACATTTCCTGCCAGCCGCGAATATCCATCGAAGGCAAGAGCGGCACCATCGTGCAGCCCACCAACATCACCAGCAACATTTTCCAAACGGGCGTGTTCGAGATCAACGAAAACATTCCGCACTGCGCAAAGTAAAATGCCATCGCCCCGATGATGGACCCCATTATGACCATCGGATGCAGCCGGATGAGACGGCGCGTAAAAAATCCCCGCAGGCCCATCCGGCCCCAGCGATCATCATACGCGTAACCGACGACAAATCCGGAAAGCAGGAAAAAGAAGTCCACCGCAAGGTAGCCGTGATTGATGATGTGGTCCAATGGGGTTGTGGAATGGGCCTCAAGAATGTGAAACGCAACCACCATCAGTGCGGCCACGCCGCGTAACCCGTCTAAGATTTCGTAGCGCGGTTTGGATTGAAGGCCGCTGGAATTTTCATTCATATTAATTTGGAAGCATCGGATCCTGGTCGGAAGTATAAAGATAACGCAAGGCTATGGCTAAACATCCTTCTCTGGGTCCAAACGCGGAAAATCAAGTCCGTCTGGTTCTGGTTCTTGCCCCGGTGGCGCTCAACTGTCCTTGACAGGTGAAGGCCGTGTCCTGGGCGAACACTGGTTGAATGGTGAGGGTTAGGCTGCCAAAACAGGCGGCGAGCACAAGTGACGGCAATGTTTTTCTCGTAAGTTGCATTGTTGGCCGTGGGAATCTCGAATTAACACGCGACCGTCACGATTGGTGGTTCTCGGCCAACGAACCAAAAGCGATGAAAACCGGGAGCTTTATATCAAAGACAGGAAGAGACTGGCAAGCCGGAAATAATCGGATTTTGCTTCCGCCCAAAACAAGTCACGATTCGAAAGCCGGGCTGATTCGCAGCGAACGTATCGGCGTTGAACAAGAGAACTCGACTTGATGCCCTGAGTTGAAGAAAAAGTATGGACCAATGATTACGGCGATTCTTCAGGCTTAAGAGTCGTCGGCTTTTGCCACGACCTCTTTATCGTCAATAGGCTTGGAAAAACTCGGCCAGCCGCATCCGGAATCAAACTTGTCCAGTGAATTAAATAGTGGTTTGCCTGAAACGATGTCCACATAATTACCCGGTGCATGATTGTTCCAGTAAGCATTACCAAATGCCGGCTCCGTAGCACCCTCCTGCGTGACGCGATACTGCATCCAGTCGAGTTTTTGTTTGCGCTCGGCGGGTGGCCGTGACGCAGTCACCCCTGTTTTGCTCGCCGGCGTCGAATCAGTCGCCGAAGGCCATTCCATGAACCTGTGCAACAACGTCATCCTGATGTGCTACTCCTGGGCGTTCGACAAATTTGAGCAAGCCATCAACCGGGCCCACCGCCTGAACTCACCATGGCCGGTCAACGTGTATCCCATCATTTGCGACGGCAGCATCGACCGGAAACTGGAAGCCATGACCGAGGAAAAAGGCGACGCGGCCGAGCTGGTCCTCGACGGCCATCTCTTGGGCGAACACGCCAGCGAAGTCAATCTCGGCGAGCTACTCAATGTCGCGCGTAAGGAATTCAACGACATCGCCACCGTGGACGAAACCGAGTTGGAAAAACAATGGCCGCCGCTGCGGGCAGAACTCGGACAACTCATGACCCAATGGTCAGGCTGCATGGTGGCCCTGACGCAGTCAGCGTCCGATATTCAAACGAATACTCCTAAATTCAAATTCGAACAAAAGCAACCGTCAATGAAACGAAACCTGCCTGCGTTGGGCGGCGCCGCCTTTGGGGCCATTTTGATAGGCGAAAACGCAACCGGGCGCCGGAGTTGTAAATGGCGGTCTTTGCGGTCCGAGCTGCAGAGTCACAAAGCGAACTAAGTTTCATAACTTCAAGTTTGTATATGGGGTAAACACCCCATACCAACGAACCAATCAATTGCTTACTTTGTCGCCTCCGATAGAGAATTAAAGAGAGAGCGAACGCAATGGTTGTTCAATTTTTGTATGCAAAAAATGGGCGCGGACGGCTTTGATCCATGCGGCCGCCTGAATCACTCTTATGACACAGAAAATGAAAGCGGCGGTGGTTGTGCAATTTGGGAAGCCTTTGGAACTTCAGGAATGGACCATCCCCGCACCCGAACCAGGCCAGATTCTGGTCAAGACCGAGGCCTGCGGCGTATGTCACACGGATGTCCACGCCTGGCATGGCGATTGGCCGCTGAAACCCACCCCGCCGTTCATTCCTGGTCACGAGGGCATCGGACCGGTCGTAACTGTTGGAGCGGGCGTGACAATCGTGAAGGTTGGCGACCGAGTCGGGGTACCTTGGCTCTACTCGGCTTGTGGTCAGTGCGAGTATTGTTTGTCCGCTTGGGAAACGGTTTGCGGCGACGCACAATTTGGCGGCTACACCAAGAACGGCGGCTTTGCCGAATTCATTTTGGCCGATCCGAATTACGTCGCCCACATACCGGCCGGGCTGAAATCTGCGGAAGCAGCTCCCATCATCTGCGCCGGCGTCACCACGTATAAAGGCATCAAGGAAACTGGAGCCAAGCCAGGCCAATGGATCGCCATTTCCGGGATCGGCGGCCTCGGGCACTTGGCGGTCCAATATGCCAAGGTCATGGGCCTTCAAGTATGCGCGATTGATGTTGATGACGGCAAGCTCGCCCATGCCAAACGGCTGGGTGCCGATCTGGTCGTCAATGCCAAGGCATGCGACCCGATCGCGGCGGTGAAGAAGGGAACCGGCGGCGGAGCGCATGGTGTTCTGATCACGGCACCTTCGCTAGGGGCTTTCAAACAGGGCGTTGGCATGACGCGCAAGCGCGGGACCTGCGTGCTGAACGGTCTGCCGCCCGGCGAATTTCCCACGCCGCTTTTCGAAGTGGTGGCGAATTGCATCACCATCCGCGGTTCATTTGTCGGCACGCGCAAGGATATGGCTGAAGCGCTTGCCTTCGCAGCCGAGGGCAAAGTCAAGGCCGACATCGAGCTGCAGCCACTGTCGGCGATCAACCAGGTCTTGGAACGGCTGGAACATGGCAATGTGGCATCACGCGTCGTCCTGGACTTCGCGAAAGGCTAGACGAGAAATGAGCATCTCGGAATGCGGCCAAAGTGAAGGCGCTCATGAGAGCCGGTTTGTTCAGATCTTGATTTTGTAACGTAAACAGCAAGAGCGGCGACAGCATTTTCAGCAAACTCAATAATTGCGATCATGAAAGTTGCGTTAAAAATTGGCCTCACGGTCAAAGAACATGAATGGCCGCCGGCGACAACGGTCGCGCCTTCCGTCGGGTCTTCCGCAAATGTTCGGGCAGTAAACACTTCAAACGTTTTCTCATTGTGAAACCAATCTTGAATCACAAATTCCTGAAAACCATTGTCCAACTGAAAGGTCACCTGCTTTGGATTTCGTTTTTGTCACTGGGTTTGTTGACCGGCGTTGTTGTGGTTTCGTGCAGCAGTTTCAACCGGACGGAAGTGAGTCCGCCGCAAATTCCGGGAGCAGCTTTTGTCGGCTCGGCGGCGTGCGA
>JBEKMT010000193.1:0-9596 GCA_050008355.1 Verrucomicrobiota bacterium | reverse complement strand
GATCTCTGTCGCGTCATAGCGAACGCCAATGACCGCGTTTGCACCCAGCTGACCCGCGTGGGTCAGCATCAGATTGAACGTATCCTCCCGCGCGCGCTCACACAGGCTGGTGTAAAGAGAGATGTTGCCCCCGAAGAGGCTTTGGATGCTGGCACCGAAATTTCCGATGACCGATCGCGATCGCACGATGATGCCACGCACAACGCCAAATGATTTCGTCACGCGAAAACCGGGTAAGTCAAACGCCGTTGTCGTCAATGGATGTGTCAGGTTCATAATCTGAGGTCGAACTCTACCAAAACAGCTGCGCAATAGCGAAAACTTCCTCAATTTCCTCCGCCCCAAGCCGCTGCCAACTCAGGCCGGGGATAAAAATGAGAACGCCGGCAGGTTCCGTAAAACCGTGAAAACCAGTGCAATCACCAAAAACGGCCAGATCCATTGCTTCGGCAAGATTTCTTCAACCGGCCGATGACGGAGTTTTCCGGTGGCAAACCAGATTCCACGAAGCAACACCCCCGTCATGGTCAGGAGGAACAGGGCGTTATCGCGCAAAGCGGTTGAAACCTCTCCATGCAACAGCGCGTATAGCGCGCGCGTGGCGCCGCAGCCGGGACAATTCAAGCCGGTTAACTGGTGAAATTGACAGACGGGGTAAAACGCGTGTGTGCTCGGATTGAAAAAGTATACCATCGCGCAGGTCCCCAGCCCGGCCAGGCCCAATACGCTGCCGGCAAACCAGGCATTCACTGGTGAGACATGCGAAATTTTGGGAGGCAGCGCGTTCATTCAATTGAAATTCTGTATGAACTTTGCCTGGTTGGTGGCGAAATCAAACAGGGTCAGGCCGAAACACCAGAGCAAGTTTGTGACGGCAAGGATTAAGCCGGCAATGGCCAGGCTCCTCCCTTCCTGGGTCTCGGAATGAGCAGAGATCTGCACCAGAGCAATGATTCCGAACACCGCGCCAAGCAGGTTGAAGGGAATGCAACAGCAGCAGCAAGTCCACGCAAGCGCGCCACAAACCAGGCTCCAGATGGCGAAGGCATTGGTTTTCTTCACCTGCCCGGTTCCGGACTTTAACGAACCTATGGTCGGCGGTGGGGTGCCGAAATTTCCAGCAAACTCAGGTAACAGTCCGATGAACGTCCAGTCAGTCGCGCCCTCCACAAAAATCGCTGTGCGGCTTTCGACCCGGCCTTGCCCGATCCAGAGCCGGATTTGTTCCGCGTTGACCGGCCCGTAGGTTTTGCCATCGTTGCCTATGATTCGGTAGTTCATGTTATTCATCTTCGCTATGCTTATTTGCTATTCCTCTCCATCTTCAGACTCGCCGGTACTGCTGTCGGAGCAAACACCGCGCTTGGCGGCGGCAACAAACTCTAGCATGGCTTTAGCGCCGGCGCTTTTGAATTTCTCCTGTGCCCCGGCGAGCGCGGCGCGGAGGGCCGGGCGGCCGCGGAACAGGAAATGGTAAAGCCGCTTTAATTCAAGACGTTCCCCGGTTGGAAATCCAGCCCGTCGAAGGCCGACAGTGTTCAGCCCGCAGATTTCATTCTCGCGCAATGCCACGCAATAAGGCGGCAGATCCTTGCTGATGGCCGCCCCGCCCCGCATCATCGCAAGCGTGCCAACCCGGGTAAATTGGTGCACCAGGCAGTTGCCGGAAACGAACGCGCGGTCCTGCACGATGGCGTGGCCCCCCAATAAAGCACCGTTCGCCAATATCACGTGGTTGCCAATGACACAGTTGTGCGCGACATGGGCATTGGCCATTAAAAAATTGTTCGAGCCGATCACTGTGGCGTGCACAGGGTTTGTGGACCGGTGCACTGTAAAATGTTCGCGGAAAACATTATTGTTGCCGATCCGCAGATTGGTGGGCTCGTCCTTGTACTTCAAGTCCTGCGGGGCGTCGCCGATAACGCAGCCGGCGTGGAATTGATTACCTTTGCCGATGGTTGTCCTGCCGGTCAGGTAAGCATGCGGCCCCACGACGCAATCCGCTTCTAGCTCCACCTCCGCGTCAATCACGGCATAAGGCCCGACACGAACCGATGGATGCAGCTTCGCCTGAGGATGTACAATGGCAGTCGGATGTATCATTTTCGGCCACAGATGAACATAGTCAGCCACGCTTGAAAACTTAATTTTTATGGCGCTCTTGCTACGGGCGGCAGCGGCGGGGAGCCCGTAGTTTCACCAAAGATTCTTTGTTAAAGGGTCCATTTCCGTTTAATTTGAGTGAGAATGACTGGTGCTGCCACGACTGAAACCGCTGCCGAGACCACCGACGACCGGAACCGCGACCGGCCATTGGCATTCGCTGGTTTGCCGGAATTGCTTGCCCCGGCGGGTGACTGGGAATGCGCAAAGGCGGCCGTCGAGAACGGTGCCGACGCAATTTATTTTGGGTTGGAAAAATTCAATGCGCGGATGCGCGCACACAATTTCACAGAATCAGACCTGCCGAAGTTGATGGAATTTTTACATCGGCGCGGTGTGCGCGGCTATGTCACTTTCAACACGCTTGTCTTTCAGAACGAGCTGGCGGATGCAGAAAATTACCTGCGTTCCATCATTACCGCCGGTGTGGACGCGGCGATTGTCCAGGACGTCGGCATTTGCCGGTTGATCCGCGAGTTGTCGCCGGATTTTCCCATTCACGCCTCGACGCAGATGACGATCACGAGCGCGGCAGGTATCGAATTCGCCAGAAATCTAGGTTGCACACTGGCGGTGCTGGCCCGCGAATGTTCGATCGCCGAGATTGAAAAAATCCGTGTTGCGGACCAAGACAGATCGTCATCCCTGACTCAGTCCGCGGTTGCTCCGACTCCGGCGTTACCATTGGAAGTGTTCGTGCATGGCGCTCTCTGCGTGGCGTATTCCGGTCAATGCCTGACCAGCGAATCACTCGGCGGCCGTTCGGCGAATCGCGGCGAATGCGCGCAAGCATGCCGGATGCCTTACGATTTGATTTCCGACGGCGCCATCGTCCCGCTCGGTGACAGGAAGTATTTGCTCAGTCCGCAAGATCTGGCAGGACTGGAAGTATTGCCGGAGCTTGTCCGCGCCGGAGTTTCTTCGCTGAAGATCGAAGGCCGACTCAAGTCGCCGGAATATGTCGCGAGTATCACGCGGGTTTATCGGAACGCACTCGACCAACTGGCTTCCAGCCAAATGGATGTGGCGTCCACTCGGCCTGGCGGAAAATCGCAATATGAGATGGAAATGTCCTTCTCACGCGGGCTTTATACCGGGTGGTTTGCCGGCATCGACAACCAGAAGCTAGTACATGCGCGCTTCGGAAAAAAGCGCGGCGTATTTCTCGGCGAGATTAAACAAATTGTACGCGACGGCGTCATCGTAAACCTCGCCGCACCTGTCAAACCGGGTGACGGCGTGGTTTTTGATGCGGGCAAGCCTGCCGAAAAAGAAGAGGGAGGACGCATTTACGAAGTGCAGGCGCCCCGTTCCCGGAGCGCTGGCCAGTCATTGACCGAACTGCGCTTCGGCCATGGGGATATTGATTTTTTACGCGTGCACACCGGGGACAAACTGTGGAAAACGAGCGACCCGGAACTGGATAAGCGGTTGCGCCAAAGTTTTGAAGGCGAAACGCCAAAATTTCAGCGGCCAATTGAGCTGGAAGTTCATGGCGCTGCGGGCAAACCGTTGACGTTGATCGCGCGTGATGAACATGGCCATATCGCCAAAGTGGAATCTTCCATGCCGCTGGCGAAGGCGGAAAAAATTCCGCTGACTGAAGCCAAATTGCGTGAACAGGTCGGACGACTGGGCGGCACTTCGTTCAAGCTTGGCACCCTAAGGAATTTTCTATCCGGCGAGGTTCTGCTTCCTGTCAGTGAACTGAACCGCCTGCGCCGCGATGCCGTGGCGGAACTGGAAAGGCTTCGCGTGCAACCCCGGCGCTGGGAGGTGAACGATATTAATCGCCGGTACGCGGTTCGTGCCCCGGCGCCCCGGATACAGAATGATGCGAATCCTGAGTTGATTGTTTTAGTCCGCAATCCAGCGCAGCTCGACGCCGCGTTGAAGTGCGGAATCTCGACGATTTATTGCGAGTTTGAAGATCCGAAAAAATACCGCGAAGCGGTGACGAGCTTCCATACCGCACATGGGTGTGCGGTTTCTCCATTATCGGCAAATTCCTTTCCACCTGGCATTTTTGTTGCCCCGCCAAGAATCTTCAAATCGGGAGAGGAATGGATCTTGAATTTGGTCCGTTCGTGCAATGCTGACGGTTATCTGGTCAGAAATTATGATCATTTAAAATTTTTCTCCGGTGCTCGACTCGTCGGCGACTTTTCGCTCAACGTGGCGAACCGCATCACGGCAGATTATTTCAAAATCCAATTCGCCCTCGAGCGCGTAACCGCCAGTTACGATCTAAACGTTCCCCAACTGGAGTCGTTATTGCAATCCGCCCCGCCGGAGTGGTTTGAAATCACCATTCATCAGCATATGCCCATGTTTCATATGGAGCATTGCGTCTTCTGCGCGTTTCTATCGAGCGGCAGGGATTACCGCGACTGCGGGAGGCCGTGCGACAAGCACGACGTCAAATTGCGCGACCGGGTGGGCGCGGCGCATCCGCTTAAGGCTGACGCCGGCTGCCGCAACACCGTTTATAATTCGCAGGCGCAGACCGGTGCGGAATTCGTGGAACAGTTGCTGTCGCTCGGGGTGAAAAAGTTCCGCGTGGAATTTCTGAACGAAACCACCGAAGAGGTGGAGCGAACGATTGGCAAATACCGTCAACTCCTGCGCGGTGAAATTTCCGGCACGCAACTCTGGCGGGAATTGAAACTGTTCAATCAGCTCGGCGTCACCCGCGGGCAGTTGGGAAAGTAATTTTTACGATCGCCGGGCTCAGGCAATGGCGGCACATTTCACCGCCACATTGACGAAACCAAACGCTTCCCCATGCCGGACAATTTGCCACGAACCGGTGAATGCATTTTGATCGTTCAAGGATAATCATCGCTTAAGTGGTTCAAGCCTTCGTATTCAATTGTGAAGGAGATTTTTTTCTGTCCGTTTGCACTGCTGATTCTAAACACAAAAATCATGTCGTATTCGTTGCCCGGCCAGTCGGGAACTTGGCTCACGTTGCCCCCGTTATCTTTGACCAGGTTTTTGGCGAAGTTGTCAAGCAAGCCGTGTTCCCAGGCCACGAAAATCGTAGAGTTCCAGTACTGCGGTTTGGTAATTTCGGTTTCAAGACCTTGAATTTCCCGGTAACCAAACTCCGTGTCAACCGGCAGTCCGCAACGGACGGCGGTCGGCTCAATGGTAGCCAACGGACGAATATAGTAATACTTGTTGTTGTCGGCCTTCTGGGTCGGGTTCGGTGCAAAGATGAATTGAGGGGTGCCAAATTTGCCGAGCAATACATTGGGTAGTGCGAGTGACCGGTTGAGTCCACGAACACTTAATTGCCCAAGTCCGCCCCGCGGCTTCTCGCCGTGCCGGATACAGACAATGGTTTCGAGGTTGGTGGCCGAATCGCCGCCGGCAGAGAACGCGATATTGGTTTGCGCCTGCGCGTCGGCGGCGGTTACCATTTCAACCAGCAAGCCGATGACGAGCAGTACGAACAGTTTTTTCATTTTAGTTTCCTGTCGGTTCAAATGAAGCTCAATTTACGCCAAAGCGCCTGATTGCAGTTTTTGCGGTCAGCCCCTGGATGTCAACCGCGAAGGCGTCAAATGGATACCGTAAAACCAGTATTGCTGGATTTATGCCGTCGCGTTGGCTAAAACAATGCCGCCATGAGCCAACTGCTCTTATTGCCCGATCCGCGCCCGCTTGACCAGCGGTTGGGCAGAGAGTTTTTTCTCAAGGCACCGAGGCGCCCCGGGGTTTACTTGATGCGCGATGCGGCGGACAAGATTCTCTACATCGGCAAAGCCAAAAACCTTAAACAACGGCTGAATCACTACCGCAATGCCAACCCCGACCGTTTGCCACGAAGGCACCTGCGCATGGTCCGGGAAGTGGCGCGCATCGAATTTCAATTTTGCACAAGCGAGACGGCGGCCCTTCGGCATGAGCAGAAGCTTATCCGCACCCACAAGCCAAAATTCAACCGTGCGGGTGTCTGGGAAGGTCAACCAAAATTTGTCGTCTGGCGGGTCGAGGAGGACCGTTTGCATCTGGGTGTGGTCGAAGTACCTGGCCCCGGCTGGTGGCGTTTTGGTCCACTGGGTGCCACAGCCATCTTTTTGCATTTAACCCTCTCACGCCTGTTATGGCTCGCGGTCAATCCAGATAAATGCATCACTGAGCTGCCTGCCGGATGGATACGCCATGGGGGGATGAAGGTTATTACAGTCGGCGATAAAACCCTGGCCAATGAAATTTCCTCACATTTGGAATCGTGTTTTTGGAGCTCACCGGATTGGTTTATTTCGTGGCTGCATGCAAAGTATGCTCACCGCTCGACTTCGTTCGAACGAAAAGTCATTCTCACGGACTTTGAGAATTTAAAAAGCACTCTTGCGAAGCCGCAAGCAAACACGTCACAGTTTTTGTTGATTTAAAAAGGCCGATTGTCAGGGAAAACCCTGGAACAGCGTTTTTCAGTTGCGGATGACTGTGCCATCGGGAACCGGCTCAATGACAAACCCGCTCGAGGATATATGTACGGGACATTCTTCCATTGTTTTGTCCAAATTAATTGTCGCAGAGGCAGAAGCATAATTAGACATTGTCCCTGAATCGAAGCTGGTTCCGGAGGAGTTTTCATATTCGATGTTACGCGATGCAAAGCGATAGTACCAATTTTCCCCACCGGCAGCCGCGGGTTCAATGCGCAGGGGATTGCCGAAATATAATTTTAAATCGTCGCGTGACATGCCAGCCTGCACGCGGACACTATCAACTGTCCGGTCTGGTTCTGTCGAACAGCCGACGAGCAAGGCCGCAGCGTACAACGCGATTACAGACGTTTTAAAGAGACCCACAAATTTGCTTATTGTTCGCGATGGCGTGAACAAAGAATTGAAAGCCATGGCCCGGCTGATAACTTCGATATTCGCCAGTTTGCGTCTGAACCGTTAACTCAACCGCATCGGCATGACAACGTAGAGGAACGGACCGTTGATTTTAAGCACGCCCGGGCTTAACTCATCAATTAGTTCAATGAAAACTTCGTCTTCGGCCAGCGCAGTCAGGGGGTCTATGAGGTAGCGGGGATTGAAAGCAATGGCCATTTCCTTGCCTTTGTAGTTAACCGCAAGAGTTTCGCGCGCTTCGCCGACTTCCGGCGAGTTTGCGGTAATGGCGAGCTGATTCCGGCCAAAGGTGAGTTTTACAGAATTGGCTTTTTCGCTGGTCATGATTTCCGCGCGACGCAAGGCTTGCAGCAATTCCTCCCGATTGATAGCAATCCGCTCTTTGGCCTCACCGGGGATAACCTGTCGATAATTCGGATAATTTCCCTCAATCAACTTTGTAATCAGCAACACGGCAAATCCTTTATCATCCTTGAGCGCGAAGGATGCCTGATTTTCACCAAATTTAAGTTCAACTTCGCCTTTGTCCTGAAGCAAACGGTTCAGCTCGTTGATCGCCTTGGCGGGGACAATAAATTCACCGGTACTCTTTTCTGAAAGTTCCACTTCCTCATCCACCAGCGCCAAACGCCGCCCGTCGGTGGCGACAAGGGTCATTTTTCCGTCCTTGAGGCTGATAAAAATCCCGTTGAGCACATACCGTGATTCATCGGTGGAAACGGCAAACGACGTTTTCTTGAGCATTGCCCGGACGGTCTCCTGCTGGAGACCCACTTTTTTGTCGTCCTTGAATTTTGGGAGCGGGGGAAATTCCTCGGCGGCCAAACCGTGAATTTTGAAGTACGATGAGCCGCTGCGGATGCTGGTAACATTCTTTTCGTCGGTTTCAATTTCAATTTCGCCACCATTTAATTCTCTGACGATGCCAAACAGCTTTTTGACCGGCACGGTCGTGGCACCGGCTTTGTTCACTTTGGCTTCCACCGAGCACGCCACCGTCACGTCCAGGTCCGTCGCGGTGAATTCCACTCTGCCTTCGGACGCGCGGAGGAGTACATTCGACAAAATGGGTAGCGTAGTGCGGGTGCTGACGACATTTTGCACAGCCTGCAGGCCGGCGATGATTTGATCTTTGGCGATGGTGAGGTTCATGCGCTGGTTAATATTCTTTCTTCTTTAAAAAATTCTATTCTTATTAAGGCCTGTGAACAAGCCAAACAACTCACAAAACGCAAATGCAACCGTCGTTTTGGACTATCAAGAACCGTGACAACCACACGGTACGCAAACCAGAAAAATAGAAAAGTCAAAGTTCTTAACACTGTACACAATGCATTCACAGTCGGTTCGCACCCAATCAGCGTAGTTGTGCGCGGCGGACGACTTCCGGCAAAATCGAAATGGCCAACGCGACCTCTTCCGCCGTGGAATCCCGGCCCAATGAAAAGCGCACCAAAGAATTGGCCTCTGATTTTCTGCCCATCGCTAAAATCACGTGCGATGGCTCCAATGACCCTGCCGAACAAGCCGAACCGCTGGAAGCGCAAATCCCTTCCACGTCCAGTCCCGCTAACAGCGCAATGCTGTCCGCTCCGCGGACGACAAAGGAGACTGTGTTGGTAAGACAATGTGCGTCAGAACTTACTAATTTACAACCATCGATCCTTCTGATGGCAGCAGATAGCGCGGTCCTGAGATCGCCTAATTTTGAAACCTGAAAAACCGGGGGCTTGACAAATTTTTCCAGGGCTTCGACCAGACCAACAATCGCTGCCAGATTTTCTGTGCCCGCGCGGCGTTCGTTTTCGTGTCCGCCACCAAAAATAATCGGATCGGGATGCAAGGGCGACTTAATCCACAAGATTCCTGCCCCTTTCGGCCCGTGAAATTTGTGGGAGCAAATCGAAACTAGATCGGCATTGAATTGAAGAATATTTTCAAACGGTTCCTTGCCGAACCATTGAACCGCGTCGGAATGAAAGAGGATCCCGCGCGCGCGGCACAAGGCACCGAGTTCAGCAACGGGCTGAATTGTTCCAACTTCGTTGTTTGCGGCCATGATCGAGACCAGCATTGTATCATCGCGAAAGGCGCATTTTAGATCTTCCGGGGAGACACGTCCGGCGGCATCCACCGGCAATCGCGTGACTGAAAAACCCTCCTTCCGTTCAAGATAATCGAAGCAGTGCAACACGGCGTGATGCTCGACGACTGATGTGATGAGGTGTTTGCCCTTTGATTTAAGCAAACGCGCCGTGCCAAAGACAGCCAGATTGTTCGATTCCGTACCGCCGCTGGTAAAAACAATTTCGCTCGGTTTGGCGCCGAGAAATGTAGCGGCACGGTCGCGAGCCTGATCCAGCAGCGCGCGGGTTTTTCGTCCAACGTGATGGACACTCGAAGGATTGCCCCAGAAATCGCCGAGAAACGGGAGCATGACGTCGCGCACTGCCGGATCGAGCGGAGTTGTGGCATTGTAATCAAAGTAAATCGTGCGCATGTTGTTTTAAGGTAGGAGACGACGTGAATAGTCTCAAAGCAAAACTAAATCAA
>JBEKMT010000192.1:0-9903 GCA_050008355.1 Verrucomicrobiota bacterium | reverse complement strand
GGTATACGAAACGTTATTCTCATTTTGGCAAGCTGTCATGGCACATAAAATGGCCTCTGCTTTTCCCGGGCTTGTATACTTGGCAAACGCATTGGACGGCTTGTCCAAAGGCATTGCATCGCTTGCGTTGTTGAAAATGTCAGGCAACGCCTGCGTCGCCCGGTTCTTAAAAAGCCAAGAAAGCGGGATAAAATCAGTCCTGCAAAATGGCCAAAATGAACTTTATAAACACTGGAGCATTCAGACATTCTGCGTTGGTCAAGTATACCAGACCGGCTTTTCTCAAAGCCGCTAAGATTCTTATTGTGGATGGATGTGACTGCGCAGCAAATTGATATGCGAGACATTGATCCAGGCCCGTTTGTATTCGATGGTATTATTTGAGCGGCGAACCATGAGAGCAATCGCACAAAGCACCGACCTTGAGTTCTCGAACCCACTTCATGCGGGTTAGTGGCCCGCATCCCCGCGCACATTGAAGAAATCGTGGCGGATCAGGGCTGGCAACAAAATGATTGGCTGGCGGACTTGCCGACGTAGGAATTTCCCACCAAGATGCCGGAACGATGACAACAGAACCGATGCGAGATGCCAAACCGGCGGCGTACGACCTTGCGCCGCGAACCACTGCTGTCATTGGTCGGACACTGAATGGGGCGCTCCCATCCCATAATTGTTGAAGCCGTCTGGGCTCGTCCTAGCAAAGGATCGTAGCACTGCGCATTGTTTATTTGACCCAAAATTATTGGAAGCATCACCCCTTTTTCGCATGGCACCAAACTTCAAAACTGCACAATGTGGCAACGGTGAGGCCTTTTTATGCGCCATGACGGCAAACTCCATTTCAGTTACGATGACTCCTCGAATCCCCGAAACTCAAAACACAACCATATGAAAAAAAACTCAGTTGGACTTCGACGGTTTGTATTATTCAAAATATTTTTGGCAATTGGCTTGCTGGTGGCGACGCAGGTTGCGAATGCCGCGCTATTGCATCGCTATAGTTTTGGCGGTGCGGCCGGGACAACGGTTATCACGGATTCGGTGAGTGGTGCAAACGGAACCCTGATGAATAGTACGGCGACCGCCGAATTGAACGGCAATGGGCAGCTCGTTCTGGACGGTAATGCCAGCAGCGCCTGGGTAGCCCTTCCCTCCGGCATCATGCCGCAACTGACCAATGCAACCTTTGAGATTTGGGTCAATAATCAGAATCCGCAACTGTGGGCAGAACTGTGGACCTTTGGTACCAATAATGGATCTGCGGGTCAAAACTATCTTTCCATGATTCCAGTAGACGGGGGTGTCTCCGATAACATCGGCTTGGACAATCATAATGGAGTTACCGCCGGCGGTCCAATGCCCGCCAATCAGGAGATCTGCCTGACCGCGGTTTACAATTACTCGGGGCAAACGGCCACGATTTATGTGAACGGTCGAAAAACGGGTAGCGGTACGGTTACTGCCCCCATCTACACCATTCCCGATACCGACAATTACATTGGTCAATCCCAGTTTTATGGCGGCGGCGATCCATACTTTACGGGGATTATTGACGAATTCCGAATTTACAATAATGCCTCCGCCCCGGCTCAAATTGAAGCGGATTTTGAGGCTGGAGTCGGTGTAACCAACGCTTCCCCGGGAAACTTGACAGCGATTCAATTCAATAATCCGACAAATAACATTCTTGGTGCGATAATTACACCGGACATCCTCGCAACGTATTCCGCGCTCACCAACGAAGTGGATATAAGCTCACTGTCCGGCATCACCTATTCCTCGGACGACACCAATGTGATTGCGTTTGGGACGGACGGTAATTTCCACGCCGTGGGTGCCGGCTCCACTACCATTCGCGCATCGTATCAAACTTTAAACGCAGCCTTGGGCGTAACCGTGGCTCCCGCCCCCATAGTGCTCCTGCATCGTTACAGTTTTAACGGTGCAGCGGGGACAACCGTCATCACGGATTCGGTGGGTGGTGCGAACGGAACCTTGATGAACAGTACGGCGACCGCCGAATTGAATGGCAATGGGCAGCTTGTCCTGGACGGCAATGCCAGTAGTGCTTGGGTAGCCCTTCCCTCGGGCATCATGCCGCAACTGACCAACGCAACGTTTGAGATTTGGGTCAATGATCAGAGTCCACAATTGTGGGCAGAACTATGGACCTTTGGCACCAACAATGGATCTGCGGGACAAAACTATCTTTCCATGATTCCTGTGGACGGGGGCGTCTCGGATCAAATCGGTCTGGACAATCATAATGGAGTTATCGCCGGCGGTACAATGCCCGCCAATCAGGAAATCTGCCTGACCGCGGTCTACAATTACTCGGGTCAAACGGACGCTATTTATGTAAACGGTCGCAAAACGGGTAGTGGCAAAGTTACTGTTCCCATCAACACCATTCCCGATCCCGACAATTACATTGGTCAATCCCAGTATTATGGCGGCGGCGATCCATACTTCACGGGAACTATTGACGAGTTCCGAATTTCCTCCGGCGCAGCATCGGATCAACAGGTGGCTATCGATGCCGCTGCTGGTCCCAATAATATCATCACCAACCCCGGCGCACTTGTGTCACTCACGGTCACCGCTGCCACCACGAATGTCGATGCTCATGAATTGGGCGTGCCCGTACAAGTGCTGGCCAACTTTGCCAACATTTCGAATGTCGACGTAACAACTTTACCGCAAACCACCGTGAGCAGCGCCAATCTCGCGGTGGGGACCGTCGTGAAAGGAAATTTTGTGCCACAAAATGTGGGTGTTGCGACGGTAACAGGCACTTATGACGGTGTGTCTGGTTCGGTCGTCTTCAATGTGATCGACACGAACGCGTGGCCTTCGCTGTTGCACCGCTGGCGCTTTAATGAACCTCCGGGGAGCACTACGGTTACCGATGTGGTTGCCAGTATCAACGCCACCGTTTTCGGACCCGCGGTGTTTGACGGACAGAAGATGAGTACTATCTCCAACAACCCTGCATCGAACTCTGGCGGTAACGGGGTGCCCGCTACCAACGGCGTCTGGGCTTCTTTCCCCGCCAATGAGGGAATTGTCACCGGCCTGCCCAATGAAGCCAGTTTTGAAATCTGGGTCGTATGGTATGGGGGCGGCGTCTGGCAGGAGATGTTTGATTTTGGACAGGCTGCCACGCCGGGCTTTTCTGGAACTGGCGGCCAATATGTGATGATTTGCCCTGATGATGGTGCCAATAGTGTGTTGCGGGCCGAGTGGGATGAGAATCCAGGTTATGATGTGACGATGGAGGGACCCGATCCCCTTCAAGTCGGAGTGCTAAGCCAAATTGTTTGGTCTCATGATCAGGATCGCCAGGTAGACAAGTTATACCTGAACGGTCAATTGGTCACCAGTGCGGTCAACACCGGCCTGTGGTCCACCTTGCCGGATACGGACAACTGGCTAGCGCGCGATGAATGGCCTGACCCCATGTTTAGCGGCGAATATTGGGACCTCCGCATCTGGAACGGTTCATTAACCGGTGGCCAGGTTGCTGATTTATACAAAGCCGGACCTGCGGTCGTCGTTGGCCCAGCGCTGAACATTGTAGCGTCTGGTGGCAACCAGATAACTCTACAATGGCCAGCCAATGCCTCAGCATTCACATTGCAATCCGCCAACAGTCTTGTCGGGGCAACGTGGAATGCGGTCACGGGCACGCCAACCGTGATCAATGGTCTGAACAACTTGACTTTGCCAGCCACCTCTTCGCAGACCTATTATCGGCTGATACAATAAACCAAAGTTTTGGGGATGGGTTAACAAGGCCGGGCGTGGAAACACGCCCGGCCAATTGGTTTTCCGGAATAACAAGGTGTAATCACATCAGAGCTGCGGAGGGTTTCTTGACATCAATCCTGAGCTTCTTGCTCGCGCGGCTTGCCCCGCCTTTCGCCTTTTGAGTAAAGTGAAGACGTGACCCCGTTAAAGCAGGAGATCGAAAATGTAATATTGCGGGGACAGTAGCTTCGGGTAGTAAACTGCCAAGACCAAAGATTTCGGTTGAAATACCGGCGGTCTCTCCGGAAGCCGCATCTGAGATCGCGAAATGATTAAGATGATTTTGCCTCGGCCATATCGCGCGCGACATCCATTTTGGATGATCGCCGTCCTGTTGCTTTTGACACATGCACTTTCCCCTGCGAAGGGACGCACTACGGAGGATTTTGATGAAAGCTGGCTGTTCAACAAAGGTGATTTTGCCACTGCGATGGTACCGTCTTTTCAAGATGGTTCCTGGCAAACTGTCACGCTGCCGCACGATTGGAGCAGTGACGGACCTTTCCGTCCCGACCTAGCCAGTGGTACCGGCTACGCGCCGGGCGGTGTCGCTTGGTACCGCAAACACTTCTTCTTGGATGCTGATCAAAGCGGAAAGTCGATTTCTATTGAATTCGACGGCGTCTATGACTGGTCGGAGGTTTGGATCAACGGGCAGTTCGTCGGCTTAAGGCCCTACGGTTTTTCAAGTTTCCAATATGACCTGACTCCGTACGTCCATTTTGATGGAAGCGACAATGTGCTGGCCGTGCGAGTGGATCATTCACGTGTTGCCGACTCACGCTACTACACCGGCTCCGGTATTGACCGCAACGTCCGCCTTGTGGTCACTGAAAAATTGCGAATCGCGCATTGGGGTATTTACGTAACGACACCTGAGGTCAATCAAGCTTCAGCAATTGTGCACATTGAGACGACGGTCGAAAACCAATCGGCCGAACCATGTGCTTATTCGCTGCAGTCCGACATCGTCAGCCCTGCAGGCGAGGTTGTGGCAAGTCTGACTGCGACTAGGAATGTATCTGGCAATTCGGTGCAAACCGTGATACAGGAAGCGAAAGTTTTGCGGCCGGATTTGTGGTCGCCAGCTACGCCGGCGATGTACATGTTGCAGAGCCACATCAAGTCCGGTGAAACCATCGTGGACGATACGAAAACATCGTTTGGCATTCGCCAGGCGTGTTTCGACCCGAAAAATGGTTTTTTCCTTAACGGCCAGAGCCTAAAAATCAAGGGCGTATGTCTGCATCATGACGCCGGTTCGATTGGAGCGGCCGTGCCAGCTAGGGTTCTGGAGCGACGACTGCGCATCTTGAAGGAAATCGGCGTAAACGCCATCCGAACCAGCCATAACCCGCCCGATCCCGTTTTGCTGGATTTATGTGATCGGCTCGGTTTTCTGGTAATGGACGAGGCGTTTGATGAATTTACGCCTGCGAAGAAC
The DNA here is from genome assembly GCA_050008355.1 of Verrucomicrobiota bacterium. Classification (GTDB taxonomy): domain Bacteria; phylum Verrucomicrobiota; class Verrucomicrobiia; order Limisphaerales; family UBA11358; genus UBA11358. The sequence goes on along the minus strand of JBEKMT010000192.1, from coordinate 4,646 downwards.
AAGTGGGTTGCTGGCGTGAATATCGGTGAACCAAGCCGGTTCGGCTATGCAGAGATATTCAACCAGTGGTCGGTGACAGACATCTCCGACATGGTCCGCCGTGACCGCAATCATCCCGGAATCATTCTGTGGAGCATTGGCAACGAAATCGATTTCGCCAATGATCCCTTCTCTGACCCGGTGTTGGGAGAGAATTACCGCCCGCAAAACCCACCAGCCACCGACCTGGTCAAATGCGCTGCTCCGCTGTTAGCCGCCGTAAAGTCCTTGGATCGTACCCGGCCGGCAACCGCCGCGCTCGCCACTCTAAGAATGTCCGATGCTGTCGGGCTGCCCGAATTGCTGGATGCAGTGGGCTATAATTATCAGGAAGCCCGCTATCCAGCCGACCACGCAAAATATCCAACCCGGATCATTTACGGCAGCGAGAATAGCCAGAACTATGGGGCCTGGCGCGCGGTACAGACCAACGATTTTATCGCTGGCCAGTTTCTTTGGACGGGAATTGATTATCTCGGCGAGGCGAACACCTGGCCGAATCGTGCGAACGGTGCAGGTTTGCTCGATCTCTGCGGTTTCAAAAAGCCGCTTGCATGGTTCCGCCAAAGTCTTTGGAGCGATCAGCCGATGGTTTACCTCTGTGCCGTTGAAGGCCAGGGCAGATTTCGCGGCGTCGGTGGCGTGGAAAGCTGGAATTGGCCATCCAATTCCACCGTCGACGTGCTATGTTTTGCCAACTGTCCGAAAGTTGCCCTGACTCTTAACGGCAAAACAATCGGCACTAAAATGCTCTCGGAAGCCAGGCGCGGCATCTTGAATTGGGAATTTCCTTACGCAGCCGGGACTCTCCAAGCTACCGGATACGATCAAAATGGCCGGCCGCTCTCCACCTATTCATTGCAAACAGCAGGCCCGCCTGCGCGTATCGAATTGCTATCGGATTCGTTACAGCTGCAAGCCGACGGAAAGGATGTTTACCAGGTCGAATTCAGGATCGTGGATGCGCAAGGCGTGCGGGTGCCGGACGCCGGACCGGAGGTGACCTTTGCCGTGGCTGGGCCGACTAAAATACTTGGCATTGGCAACGGCGATCTCAACAATGTTGAGGATTGCAAGACCTACACGCACCGCGCTTTTCAAGGCCGTGGTCTAGTGATCTTGAATACCTCAGCCACCCCGGGCCTTATCAGCTTGGTCGCCTCCTCCACCGGTCTTGCTTCCGGAACTGCAACCATGCAAAGCAGATGACTCCAACATTCAAAAAACGAACGAACCCGTGTTCACAATCTTGCTCACTCCCTCCTCATCTGGCTCGCCGGACCGAATGTTGGTGCTTGCTCCTCACTGTGTTATCTCGATGAGGCGCGGAAGACACAGCGGCGATTTCGCGAAACGGCGTCAAACAGGCGAGTTCTAATCCACGCTCGCCCGGTGGTCGCCGGCAAAATGAACCATTGCCTGGCGAGTTGCTGTTTACGATGGAAGTTCGCAACGGCGTTTGTTTCCTGCAATTGCATCTCGAACCCGAACGAAAAGACGAACCGTTTTCACAGTTGCCGCGCCTGTAAATATTGTCAGGGCTCCCCGGGACTTCGCCGACAAAAGTAATGATTTCCCTGGCCTCGAAAGACGCTGACCTGCTCGAGGCAGGCATTCCCATCGCCGGCCCTAAAACCGTCTTGAATACTGTGGAAATCTCCAGCCAACAACCCTTTATCTTGCCCCCGGTTTGACTTCCTTATTCGCATGAATTTGCCCCAGACGAGCCAGGTCGTGGTGAAGCGCTAGTGGCACAAATCGCCACGACAACCGGTGGCAAGGAACGGGTGGAAATCCCGAAGTTGTGGGATGAACTGCCGGTCAAATTCCGCTATGTGGAGCTCGCCCCGTGGCTGCTCGTCGCGGCGGCGATCTTGTTCTTACTGGAAATCTTTGAACGCCGCACTGGCCGCGTTTTGCACCTTTTCGGACGCAAATCAGAAGTGAAAGAGGCGGCGCCAAAGAAAGAACCTGTTCCCCCAAAGTTTGGTCGCCAGGAGCAAGTCAAAGAAACTGTACGCTGTTCCAATTCAGTTTCCGCCGATGCAAAACCAGCCCCCTCCGCCGTGTCGAAACCGTTGTCACCAAGCCCGTTGGGGACCGAGTCAGCCATTGGCGTTTTGCGAGAGCGCGCGAACGCGCACATCGACGAACGCAAAAGGATCGAGAAGATCGATAAAACTCCTGAACAATCATGTCTCTAGCGTTTCTATCCTTTTGGTTTTAAATCCGTTTTGATTACTTGGGCGCTGAAGTGTGTTGCCGTCTCCTCTCATCATGGGGCTCGCCAACAAAAATGCGAAGGCCGGGCAACCTGCCCGGCCTTCGCTGATACTATTTATTTATGTTATTGCGTCTTGATCAGGTAGAACAAGTGCGGGTTCGCCGCGCTGACGGGGAGACTGATCGAGAAGTTTCCGCTGCCGTCAAATGTCCCGGTCGTGAATACGCCCCAACTCGCCACTGGCACCGTCAGGGTTGCATTGGTCAGAACCGAGAAGCTTCCGTTGGCCGTGCCTCCCGATCCGGTGATGCTTAGGTTGCCACCGCTCAAGGAGGTGTGTGAAATCACCAGCGGCGGGGCGGTAACTGCTGGAACACCCAGGAACTCCGCCTCGCCAATTTCCAAATACGAGGCAGTGCTGGGGCTCCTTACGTTGGGGAACGTCAAACGATAGGTGGTGTAGCTCTGTGTGTTTGCGAACAGGACTTCCTGGACCGCAGCCTGGGTAGGATCGACCGCGAGCGCAAGTGAATTACGGTCAAGTGGCAGTGAAAGGGGGCCCGACGTAATGGTGGTGTAGTTAGTGCCGCCATCATTAGAACCTTCCAACACAAAACCGCTTGGGTCGTTGTCCGCTGCATCCTGCCCAGGATAGATTCGGAGACCAGTAAGAACAGTGCTTCCCACCGAAGGTGTAAGGACCACGCCGACCGGTCCACCGAACGGCGGGAAACCAGCACCCGCACTAAAACCACTTCCACCGTTCTCCCATTCGCCGAACGTGTTGTCAATCACATAGGCAGGATCGTTGTTGGGGCTATAGCGAGTTCCGGTGGTATCACCAAACTCGGTAATCGTGTCACCGGGTTGGCTCACGTCGACATTAGTTGTATAGACGTAGAGGTGCGCAATCGAGCTCGTCACATATCCGGCGGAGCTGTTTGCGACTGCCACGTAGTCGGCAGAGTCGGCAAAGGTGGCGGGATTAACGGTGAGGCTTGTTGTGGTCGCACCGGAAATGTTGCCGCCGTTTGCGAGAGCAACATACACGCTGTTGGTTCCCTTGAACCAGCTTACCGTCGGAGTTGGATTGAAGACTGCTGTTGCAGTAAACGTTGCGCTGCCTCCGTTGAAAACCTTCTGATCGAAAGGCTGAGGGCTGAAGTAAGGCGATGCAGTGTCATTAGTGCCAAGCAGCTCCATTTCATCGAACTGAATTTGGCCGGTTCCCTTCTCGGTCGGGAACAATATTTCATACGTCGTGTAGCCAACGGTGTTGGAGAAATCCACCTCGGTACAATACTGTGTGAGCGGATCGGGCGCTTCTCCCGCAGTAAGTGGATTGCGGTTGTCTGACAGCGCAATCGCATTGGACGAAATGATCGTATAGGTGTGTCCACCATCGGTGGAACCTTCCAACTCGTACGAAGCAGGATCGCGGCTGACCGTATCTGAACCGGTATAAATCCGCAAACCGCTCACTACGGTGAGTCCCGCAGCAGGAGTGACGATCAGGCCGGCAATCGCGCCTGAATTAATGTTGGCTCCGAATTTGGTATCCATGCTGTTGTCAATGGCATACGTAGGCGAACCGTCGCCGAAAGGGGAAATGTTAACACCACTGATTGGATCACCAGGTTCCGTAACATCCAGATTGGTCGAGAAGGCCACGAGTGTCCCTATGCCGCTGAAGGCTTGGCCGGCAGAATCGGTGGCGACGATACGATAATCTGCTGAATCCTTGAATCCTATCGGGTTGAGGGTCAAAACGGTGGTGGTAGCACCGGAAATTTCGCCGCCGTTGGAGACATTCACGTAGACACCGTTGGTTCCCTTCTGCCATTGATAGGTAATGGGCGCGTTAGCCGTCGCCGTGGAGGTGAAGGTCACGCTTGTGCCAACATAGTTATTAACGGATATAGGCTGTTGTGAAATAATTGGCGGAAGGGCGCCTACATTACCGCTGACCGCGAAGATCGCGAAGCGTCCGCTGCTGGATCCCTCGGAGACACCATTCGTATTTTGCAGATTAATGCTGACAACCGGGTCAGTCGTGTCGGTCAGGACTATATCGTTCTGATGCAAAATGGGATCACCGTTGTTGACGCCTCCAAACTGCGCAGTATCCACTGCCACACGACCGTTGGCGATGAAAGTCGCGTTATTGCCGTCAAACCAGTCTGCAATCGAGAGAACGCCCGTCTGGGTGGTTCCACCCTGGTAGTTGATCGTATAATTAACGACCACCGGACCATTGCCTGCAGCGCCCAGGAAGGACAATCCGCTATAAGCGGTCGGGGTGGCCAGGGTAATGGTGGCATTCGTGTAAGCGTCTTGATCATTAATGTAAATGGCATCAGGTCCCACATAACTAGGCGCCATC